>JAZAGZ010000115.1:0-10183 GCA_036231525.1 Pseudomonadota bacterium
CAGGAACCATCATTTTTGCCGTGGCTGTTGTTGTATGGGCATTGGCATATTTTCCGCGCTCTGTTTCCATCGAAGACGGCCGATTGGTAGCGCGCAGCGAGGCAGCGCTGTCGTTATCTGGGACAGCCCTTCAGGTGGAGCTAGATCGTGTTGACAATGAAGCTGCCGCTGAGCATCTAGCTCAGAGTTGGTTGGGACGTGCCGGGCGGACGGTAGAGCCGGTTTTCACACCGCTAGGATGGGACTGGCGAGTGTCAGCTGCCGTCATCGCGGGGTTTCCAGCGCGCGAAGTTGTAGTGGGCGTTCTTGGAACCATTTATGCGGTGGGAGGCCAGGCCGGTGAGGCGAGTCTGGCGGAGCGCTTACAGTCGGTGACCTGGCCCGACGGACGTCCTGTTTATTCGTTACCCATGGTGCTTGGCCTGCTTGTATTTTACGCTTGGTGCCTCCAGTGTGCGGCAACGCTCGCTGTCCTCGGGAGAGAGACTAACAGTTGGCGTTGGCCGATTATTGCTTGGACCTACATGACCGCTTTGGGTTACCTTGGTGCACTTAGTATCTATCAACTAGGCACCCTATAGACACAAGCTCCTATTACAAGGGTGCTTGAATACGCACCTTGGTAGGCTTCTGCCGTTCTGCTCTGCGAGGCTACAAGGGGCTCACCCTGGCTGCTCTCGCCCAAGTCACACGGTTCTTTTACTTAGTTCGCAAAGCAGTACAACAAGCCGTCTCCGCCTGTCGCTCGTAGATCCGCTTGAGAACAGCTCCGGGACTGATGTGCCGCGTTCCAGGAGGTGTTACCGCCGCCCTGGCGATCGAAGTGACCAAGCATCGCGCTACCCTCGCTGCTGCTCGTCCAGTTGTTGCAGGTGTGATCGTCAGTATCGGGGAAGAATGCCGTGCCGTCGGCCATGACGCCAGTGAGAATATCGTGCCGGTTTGTAGAGTCGCCCCGACCAAGTACGCGATTGCCATTCTCATCGAGCGCAGTGCCTCTGACGATATTGGGGCTCAGGTGCAGGTCATCAATATTTTCTGCGATAAGCTCACCGGCAGCATTGTGCCAAGGCCCGTTGCCGATCCGACTACGCGCGTCGGTCCCGCGACCACCCTCTTGTTCGGTGCCGAGATATGCGACCCAGGTCTTGTCCCCCGCCCCAGCGGCCTCTGCCAAGTTTTGACAATGAGAATCGGCACCTTCAAGACCACCAAGATCACCGCCATTACCCGGCCCTTCACTCGTAATAAAGAAGCTCATGTCTGGTACGGGTATAGGTCCGGCAGAAGATATGCTATCCGGTGCCTGCTGGTCACACGCGATTAAGGTCAGTGCCGCAAGCGCAAGCAACGCACCTGCAAGTTGTCGATAAAGAGTTTTGAATGTCATTTTTTCTTCCAGAGTTAATCGGTTAATTTGTTATTTAATTGAAATGTTGTTGGTAACGGGGTAAGTCTATCCCAATCAGCGCATTCATATATAGCCAGCCCCTGAAGGTCTCGGGTGCCTGCGCACCTTGCTAAGAGTTTGCCCCCCTTTTTAAACCCCGATTCATACAGTTTCGAAATAATGCCCGAATTGCGGGACTGGAGATACTGCTTAGGGCCAATACAAAAAAAATGACCGCCACGGGCCGGTGGAGGAACCCCGTCCACGATTGATCGAACATTATCATAGATTGAGCCAATGATGTTTCAATGAGACCGCCAAGGACCAGCCCCATTATGATAGGTGCAGGGCCAAATCCATGCTGTTTCAGGATAAAGCCCAAGAGGCCCGCAACGAGCATTACCCACACGTCTACCATTGATTGTTCGAGTCCATACGAGCCGACAAAACAAAGGGCGAATACCGTAGGCCATAGAATTGTTGCGGGGACTAGGCTAAGCCGCGAGAAAATCTTGGCTCCCGCCAAGCCGATCAATAGGAACAACACATTAGCGAGCAACATTGCAAAGAAGATGCTGTAGATTAATCCCGGTTGTTCCTGAAAGAGATACGGTCCTGGACGTAGTCCATGCACCTGAAGTCCGGCTAGAATTACTGCTGCCGTGGCACTTCCGGGAATGCCAAGTGCCAAGGTTGGCACCATGGCACCTCCCGTCGCCGCATTGTTCGCTGCCTCCGGGCCAGCCACTCCCTCAATGGCACCCTTGCCGAATTCTTCGGGCACCTTCGACCAACGTTTTGCCTCGTTGTAACCGATCATAGCCGCAATGGTGCTGCCCTCGGCTGGTAACACGCCGATCAAAGTACCGATGCCGCTGGAGCGTAGGATCGTCCCGCGTACGAGCCTGAAATCCTTTCGGGTCGGAAGTTTTAAGGCAGAGAGAGTGACGCCGTGGACTTTTTCACCGAGTCGTCCGGCTTGTGAAAGAAGTTCTGTGACTGCAAAGAGACCGATAAGCACTGGAATGAAATGAATGCCGCTGTAGAGTTCAGCAATGCCGAAGGTGAATCGTTCTACACCTGTCGTTAGGTCCACACCGACCGTTGCAATCGCGAGGCCCAAACAACCTCCGATAAGGTTCTTAATAGGTGCTTCGCGGCTGATTGAGGCCAGCATGGACAGGCCGAACACGGCGAGCGCAAAGTACTCGGGTGGCCCGAAGCTGTAAGCAACCCTTGCGAGCGGTGGCGCGGCAAAAAGCAGTACGAAGACGCTGAAAATTCCACCGCTGACCGAAGCTACGGCGGCCATGCCGAGCGCGCGTCCGGCCTCCCCTTTTACGGCCATGGGATAGCCGTCAAACGCAGTCGCTACTGCTGGCGGGGCACCGGGAGCATTGATCAGGATCGCGGTAATCGAGCCCCCAAATGTGCCGGCGCAGTATAAGGCCGAGAGTAGTGCGATGGCAGGAATGGGATCGAGATAAATGGAGAACGGTAAAAGTAGAGCGATGGCCATGGAAGATGACAGACCTGGTAGTGCGCCTACCAGCACGCCGGTCAGTGTTCCAAGCGCAATCAACCCGATGACAAACGGATCCGACAATGCCGACACAGCAAAATCGAAGCCTGCTGGGAACATGGCGGTTAAGAGAAAAATTCCAGAATGAGGCCGCGTGGAAACCGTACGCCCAGGGCCATCGTGAAGATCAGGTAGATGCTAACGGGTAAAGAGATTGCCAGAAACGCAATGAAATGGGGTCGCCGCTCCTTCCAGCAGAATGGCAAAACAGCCGATACAAGAACTAAGACCGGAAAGGTCCCTACAACCTCAGTTACGGCAACTGCAGCTATGATCACTAATGCTGTGATGAAAACAAGGCGCGGTACTTCGGCCACCGGGGTTTTGTGAGAGCGTGACCCGCGGAGAATCAGCACTACGCTCAGCCCAGCAATGATTGTCAGCACCAATCGGGGAAAGAAGGTTGGAGGCACATTTTGAGAGAGCATTGCCGGCACTTCGTTGAACCCCGCAGTTAACCAGAAGCCAGCAGCGCAGAAGATCAATAGGACGATTCCGGCGCGGGTATCTGGGTGAAGGCTCATTGTTCGATGATCCCAAGATTGATCATAGCTTGGCGCGCATCCTGGTACAGACGATTGATCTGCGCATCCCAAACTTCTTGGCCAGCAATGGCATCTCGGCTCAAGCCCGCTCCCTGGAGATAGCTTTGATAGATTGGGTGACGCATGCCCTGCAGCATACCCTGCTCTAGTGTTTGAATTCTGTCCTGCGGTGTTCCCTTAAGAACCGCATACCCGCGTATCGTGGAATACACTACGTCGTAACCCAGTTCCACTGTGGTTGGTACATCATTGATGACTGTCAGCCGCTCGTTTGCCATAACGGCTAGAGCGCGAAAATCGCCTCGCTCAATCTGGGCGAGTGCCTCGGTGAGATTCAGCCCGGCAGCATCGATGTTGCCGCCCATTAAATTAGTGACGATCTCACCACCCCCGGAGAAGGGTACGACGCTGATTTTGGTACCTGCCACCTGAGCCAAGGTGGCCGCCGCGATATGGTCTGCGCCTCCGATCTGCGTAGTGCCCCATTTGATTGAACGGTTTCGTCCCAGTTCAAACAGTTCTTCCAGTGTCGAGGCAGCGCTATCAGCACGTACCATGATAACGTTGGGATCGTCTGTGGCTCTGACCACCCCCACAAGATCCTCGATGCTTAATGGGCCTAAGTTTCTTGCAATGGCGAAGAGATGCGACGGTGTAATAGCGAGAACAGTATAACCATCCCGGGCCTGGTTGTTGATGTAGTGCATAGCAACAACGCCTGCGGCGCCAGGTTTTGGTACCACCGCCATGTCAATATCTAGTGCCAGCTTGGTACCAGCCACGACGGAACGAGCAGTGGTATCGGTGCCACCGCCCGGGGAGGTATGGGTCACGACGTTAATGGGCTGTGAGGGATAGTCGTCCTGCGCGGCACACAAATTGGATATTAGAAACACAAGGATGCTAGACCCGACCAAGCTCGGGAATAGGCGCTTTGTGATTGGCCTACTAAACATGCTCACTAAAATAGCTGGAAATTTTTGGAACAGGCAGTTGTCAATGCTAGTGCCATCCAAGAATTATAAAAAAGAAGCATGATATCCAACTGAGGGCATTGAAAATGACAATTATTAATCCCTTTTCTTCACATTTTTCATTTTGTGGTACTACATTCTATGATCTTTCTCGTATATGAACTTGTATAATTCTAGTGGACAGTATCTTTTTTAATGTGTGAGGATATAACGGCATGAATATACGGTATGTAATGGGAATTATTTTGGGCCTATTATCGTCAGTCGGGTTGTTTGCTCCTATCGCCAGTAGCCAAGTTCTTGAAGAAATTGTCGTTACAGCTCAGAGGCTTGAGCAAAACCTTCAGGATGTACCTGTATCGGTCACAGCTTTTTCAGGCGACCAGTTAAAAGAACTACGTATTGTTACAACTGATGACGTGGTGGATTTCACGCCGGGTTTGACTATGTTCAATCCACTGGGTGAAGGTAATACACCCAACTTCTCGTTGCGTGGTGTGTCGAGCTCGGACATTACTACGTTAACAGAAGCACCTATTGCAGTTTACAGCGATGAAATTTACTACGGCACCCAGTTTGGCGCGATTGCTCAGCTGTATGATATGGAACGGTTTGAGGCATTACGTGGGCCACAGGGGACACTCTTTGGCCGGAATGCGACGGGTGGTTTGTTACATTTTATTAGCCGTAAACCACAGTTTGGAGAGACTGGTGGGTACCTAGATCTTACGCTGGGTGATAGCAGTGAAAGAACATTTGAGGGCGCACTGAATGTCTCATTTGGTGAAGATTGGGCCTTCCGCTTTTCAGGGGCGACCCAACGATACGATGGCTATGTGACCAATCGATACGTGGATAAAGCTGGCGTAAAGGGACGTGATCCCAACGATACCGATAAGATTGCGGGGCGATTTCAGGTTGCTTATAGCGGTGAACGCTCTCGTCTGAATATCAATTTCCACACGGCTGAGGACGATTCTTTGGTGGGTTCTTGGCAGATCGTGGGTGCAGAGGTTATCGATGTTAGCGGTAAGGTTATCGTCGCAGCCCAAGATTCTGGGGGCGAGACAGTAACGAGTAGTGACGGCCAGGGACTCCTATTCGATCCGGCCAACGTCGATGCGACAACGACGGTGTTGAAAAACCCGCAGGGATTGACAGGAGCGGCATTTCAAGCCTATGCGGAATCAATTGCGCGTCAAGGAGTCGACACCCGACGCAACAGCGCTATCCCGATTAACTTCGGTTTATTTGGCGGCCCTTTTGTCGACAATGACAACGATCCTTATGCTGGCGAGTACAATTTTATCTCGGACTTGAATATTGAGAGTAGTGGTGTTTGGGCCCGCTATGAGTACGACATTAGGGACGATATGACACTCATTGCGTTGGGTGGTACCGAGGAGTTTTCTCAAGTCTATTTTGAAGACACCGATCTCAGTCCGATAGATGATCTCCGCGTTTTCTTTGGTGGACGGAATGAGCAGACTTCTCTGGAATTGAGACTGGAGGGCTCTACGGATCGGTTGTCGAGGTATGTTCTTGGTGCGTATTACTATGATCGTGATGTCATTGATGACAAAGGGCCGAACGTTATTTTGCCGACTCTGATGGAGAACGTAGGTATTAATCCTCCCAAGCAGTCTGATGACGACGCCAATACAAATTCTACAGCGATTTTCGGTCAGGTCGATGTAGCGCTCAGCGATCGCTTGATGCTGACGGCGGGTCTGCGCTTCACTGATGAAGAAACAGTGAGTCTCAACAGTCAGGGCAATATAGATTATTGTTTATTTGCTAATGTTGATCGCGCAACTTGCCATGCCGCTAGGCACAATGCTTTTTTGGGCATGGGAGTTTCTCTTGGGTCTCAAGGTGTCACAATTGATCTTAAGGCCTGGCACGACACGCTACCCACAGCTGCTAATAGCTTTGCACCTGTTTCGCCTCAGCCGGCGGGTCCACCCTTGAATTATGTAACACCAAATTTTGTGCAGACAGCGAACAGTCTCACAGACGATTTTTCAACAGGGGTATTGAAGCTTACCTATGATTTGTCCGGAGATAGTATGGTTTATGGATCTTATTCCCAGGGATCGAAGTCGGGCGGATTTAACTCTAACGCCGCTGCTATTAAACTTCTTGGGAAGAGCAACTATGGCCGAGAACAACTTAATTCGTTGGAGTTTGGTTTTCGTTCGGAGTTTTCCGACGGGCGGATGAGATTCAATGCCAGTGTTTATGATTACGAATACGATGGTTATCAGGCACACCAGTTTCTAGCTCCGGGCGTTTCCGGTACGATTAATGCGGACGCAGAGATCACGGGTGCGGAAGCGGAGTTCTGGGTGACACCATCAGAGAATTGGACAATCTTTCTTGCTTCAGCCTTCATCTTTGACAGCGCTATTGACAGCATCAGAGATACGCTTGGAAACACTCGCACTCGAGAAATGAAACAAGCGCCGGATATGCAGTTAAACGGGTTCATAGAGTATGCGGTCCCACGTTGGGGCGGAGAGCTGCTTGCCCAATTGAATTTCGTGCACAGCGACCAGTACTTTTCCTTCCTAAATAATTTGGGTGGAGGTCAAGTGCCTTCCTACAAAAAGTTCGGTGGTAGTCTTACTTGGCGTAGTCCCGCAGATGCTTGGTATCTGCGCCTGAATATTGAAAACTTGACCGATGAGGACATTCTTATTTCCGCATTCGACTTTAGTTCATCGAGTGGATACGTGCAGGAACTTTATCAACCTCCACGCTGGGTTTCGTTGAACCTTGGTATGAATTTCTAGTCCGGATTTTGCTTATGTGGTGTTCATTATTCGGTTAATGCCGTTGCGTCTCTTTACTGAGGGCAACGGTGTATGTTGGATGGAGGGTTAGAAGCCGTGTTTGTCCGAGGTGTCTTTTACTGCTTGGTCCTGGCATCAATCCCGGCCTTGATTCCCATCCCGGGCTATGGTCATCATTCTTTTGCGGCAGAGTTCATCCGAGAGCCAGTGACTATTGAAGGGGTTGTCACCGAGGTCTGGTTTAGGAATCCCCACATTCGGTATTACGTCGAGGTTAGCAATGAGGAGGGAGGCACTGAGATCTGGGATACTCGCGGGGGAAGTGCCACAAATTACCAGCGCCGCGGCAGTTGGCTCCGGGACAGCATTAAAGTCGGTGACAAGGTTTTAATAACGGGCAACCGGGGTCGAGACGGCAGAAAGTTGATCGACATTAGGACGGTGCTATTGGCTGATGGTACGATTTTGCCCTTAGGCGCGTTTTTAGACCTTCGGCATACGGATTAGCGGAAGCACGAAAAATGGTTAAGCAATTTTGTCTGGTTGCAGCCTGTTCGGGCGTTCTGTCCAGTGCTGTTTGTGCCCAGGAATTAGAAAAAAACGGCTTTGCGGGTAGTTGGATACTCGAACTCGCCGTACCACCGGCCGATGTTGTGGGTCTTCTGGAGCTGCAGCACTTAGGATCAGAATGGGTAGGACACGTTGAGGGTGGTCCTATAGTCGTCAATATCGAGGGCGACCGAATCGAGCTCATTGTCGATAGTCGTGATATTGCTGGGTTTATTTTTGAGCGTCGGCTCATTGGTGAACTGGTTGGTGACGTGATCAACGGTTCTCTGGACATTATTGATCAACCTGAGTCAGATGAGTCTGGTTCGACTTGGCTAGCCCGTCGTGTAGTCGATGGGGGAGGGCCTACTGGAACGCCTCGTTTCGCAGATTTATCTGGTACCTGGATACCTGCGGCAGGCATGGATTTCCGGAAGTACTCCATGGATTTGACCCCAGAGGCAAGGGCTTGGCACGAAGGTTATCTGCTGCATTTGGATCAGCCGAATGTGCGCTGTGTCTCGCCTGGGATTGTGGCTATGATTGCTTGGTCGGCCTATCCCTCCGAGTGGCTGATTAATGAAGGCCGTATTACGATTATTTACGAGGTGGGTAGTGAAGTTCGGCGGATCTATCTAGATGGGCGCGAGCCACCAGAATATTATCCGCACTCGCCTATGGGGTTTTCCACTGGGCATTGGGAGGGTGATACGTTCGTGATTGAGACCACTCTGTTGTCTCGGAATGTAAGGGATTTTCTCGGTGAACCCATATCCGAAAATGCTCGGTTTGTGGAGCGATACAATTTGAATGAAGATGGTACGACCCTAGCCGCTGTGATGACTCTCCATGATCCGGAGAACTACTTGAGACCACCGATCCGCCGTCGGCAATGGCGTCGTGACTCTGAGGCCGTTCTTTTTCCTTACGAGTGTGATCCGGATTCGTTCTTTCGTCAGTTATATGAAGAGGGGAAGACACAAGAGTACATTGACCGCGCCGATCGTAGGTTATAAGGAGAAAAGTGAGATGAAAGCGCTTAGCAATAAATTCACTAATGTAACAGTCGGTTTGGCTGCGCTTGTGTGTGCATCCCCGGCAGTACTTGCACACCATTCGGCTGTTGCTTTCGATCCTGACTCATCGGTTGAGGTTCGAGGGAAAGTTACGCAGTTCATCTGGCGCAGTCCGCACCTCAGTATAAATATGGACGTTACAAATGATGACGGTACTATCGTTCTGTGGAAAATCGAGGGACAAAGTATTGCAACAATGGTCGCAGCAGGGTTCGATAGAACTGTTATGGCTGAAGGTGATGTAATTACAGCTAGAGTTCATCCCATGCGAAACGGCGAACCTGGTGGGTTGCTGCAGGGACTCATTTCCGCGGATGGAGTGGCTTATTCAATGGATGGGCCGGAGACCCCAGAGCAACAACGGCAGGTGATTCCTTCCTTGACAGCCCATATTCCACCGCCAGCGGGAGAAACATGGCAGGAACGGGAGAAAAAAACCCGCCCTAGGGAACTACCCATCATTTCTGAAGGCCTCGGAGCTGGGGATTCTGCCAGCACCGGCTTGGCGGCTGGCACGTTGGACCCAAGTAATTTAAATAAGGAACGACCGGATGCATTTTTTGACCTGACGGGTGTTTGGCAGTATCGCGGGGAAGATCAGTGGAGAGCAAATTATGGTTCCTATGAATTTAAACCGGGGCCTATATTTACAGCCAAAGGTCAGGCTTTTTATGATGCGTATCAGGAGGCTGCAGCGAAAGGGGAGCGGTTTGTAGAGCCTACGGCATTTTGTTACCCGGCTGGTATGCCAAGAATGATGACGCGTTATGGTTCTCTAATGATGCTTCAGTATCCGACTGCCATTTTTATGGTTTCTAGACTGAGCAATGAGTATCGAGTCATCTATTTAGACGGGCGTTCTCGTGTGCCCGATAATTATCTTGATCGCAATTGGGGGGGAGAGTCTGTAGGACATTGGGAGGGTGACACATTGATTGTAGAAACCGAAGGATTCACAGACGAAAATCACTTGATGCAGGCAGGTGTGGTCACGGGTAGTCAACTGAGAATTGTCGAACGCATACAAATGCTCAATGATGGAAACACCCTGATGACCGAATACACGTTCGTCGACCCAGAGCACTGGGTGGGGGAATGGAAGCACACAAAGTTCAGAGATCGGGTCTTGAAATCTGATGTGAAAGAAGCCAATTGCCTATACCAAGATAATTTGGCTTTGCCTGGATTGGGAAATTAGAAGATTCAAAGCGACTAAACACATGAATGTAAAAATACAGTCTTTGTTATTTATTGCGGTCTTTTGGGCCAATG
>JAZAGZ010000116.1:0-13649 GCA_036231525.1 Pseudomonadota bacterium
AAGCCCACAAAAGTGGTTAACGAGGTAAGCAAAATAGGTCGAAATCTGACGATACCAGCACGCACTGTTGCCTCGTTGATCGATACGCCCTGTCTGCGCAATCTGTTGATGTAATGCACCATCACCAAGCTTGCGTTTACAACCACACCCGAAAGAGCAATCGTGCCTAACACCGAAGCTAGAACCACCGGCCAGCCCATAATTAGATGTCCCAATAAGGCACCGACAGCTCCAAATGGGATCACACTCATGATCACAAGAGGCTGGACATAAGACTTGAGTGGAACCGCAAGCAAGGAAAACATAACCATAAGGGCTAAGGGTATAAGCGACGCAAGCCCTGAAAATGCTTCAATGCCTTCCTCGTGCTCCCCTCCTAAGTAATAGCTCATTCCTCGATAGCCCGACAGGATAGATGGTAGAACCTCAGTCTCCAGTGTGTCGAGTATCGCCTCAGGTGTCGTCACGCTGCGATCTACGTCTGCCGTTACCGTGATTACTCGTTGCCGATCAACGCGCCTTATGGTGGAAAATCCCGTACCGAAATCAACTTCGGCTACAGCGGCAAAAGGCACCTCAGAACCAGCAGCAGTTCGAATACGCATGTCCTCAAGATCCCCTAGGGATCTTCTCTCCAGTTCGGGATAGCGAACCATGGCCCTGATATCCTCTGTGCCGCGCTGTATCCGCTGAGCCTCTTCACCATAAAATGCTTGGCGAACCTGCCGTGCTAAGTCGTTTAGTGTCAGATTCAGATGGCGTGCCTCGGGGCGCAATGACAATCTTGCTTCCTGTTTGCCAGAGCGAAAAGAATCTGAAATATCGGCAATGCCGTTGAATCTACTCAGTTCAGCCCGGATCCGCGCAGCAGCCTCACCTAGCTCATCTACATCGCGACCCCTAAGATTTATAGATATCGCGTCCCCAGTATTAAATGCAACTGCGGAATATCTGAGTTCCACGACATCCGCGACTGAACCCACTAGCTCACGCCACCGTGATGCAACTTCCAAAGAGCCAACGTCGCGTTCAGCAACTGGAACCAGAGCCATGGATACTTCGGCGAGGTGACTGGCACCTGGCATTAAAAAGGATGGTCTTGGCCCACCTCCATTTCGTCCGGCAGCTCTTCCTATCGAAGTGAGAATGTGAACAACAGCACTAGGTTCGCCCGGGTTCTCGCTATCTAGCTGGGCCTTCAACTGTAGTGCTGCCTGTTCGATTTGTTCTGCCGCGCGCACAGTTTCTTCAACAGGAATTCCCTCGGGCATGCTAAGACTCGCATAAATGCGGTTGCCCTCAATGGGAGGCATAAACTGAAAATTGATACGCCCACTAAAGAACATCGCTAGCATTAGGATTGTTATGCCTACCCCAGTAGCCAATGGTACGTAGCGCCACTGCTGCAAAACTTTTTTTAAAAACTCGCCGTATTGTTGCTCGGCAAAACGTTCTAAGCCTTCTCCTAACCGACTTTGAAACCGAACCCACTTCGTAACAAAATATTTTTGTTTGTTAGGGTCTCCCTCTCTTTTTCGATGGGCGAGGTGCGAAGGTAAAATTAATAAACACTCAATGACACTGAATATCAGACAGATAACGACAATTTTGCCGATAATGGAAAAAAATGCCCCCATACGTCCTGGTGTAAAAATGAGGGGGATAAAAGCTGCCATACTGGTTAGCACCCCAAATACTACCGGGACCAACATTTCGTAAGTACCATTAATTGCCGCGGTACGCTGATTTTCTCCACTACGTTCATGAGCATAGACACGCTCTCCTACTACGATGGCGTCATCCACGACGATGCCGAGTACTAGCATAAATCCTGCGGTGGCAAGTAAGCTCATCGTGATGCCAAAGAAATCGAATGTCATGATCCCACCCAGCAACGCAATCGGAATACCTGCAGCCACCCACATCGCTAACCGGAATTGGAGAGGCAGAGCAAGCGCCAACAGGACCAGCACCAGTCCTCCCAGGGCTACACTAAGTATCGTGTTCAGTGCCTCGCTCACATCTTCAGATTCATCGAGCCAAATAGATAACTCGATGCCCTCAGGTACCTGGCGCCGAGCGTCCTCAAGATAAGCCTTGCTTCTCTCCGAGACAGTCTTGCCGTCTTCACTTGCGCTCCGATACACCTTAACCATTGCAGCTGGCGTACCATTCAGCCGTACCCGCAGATCACCTTCCTCAAAGCCATCAACCACCCGAGCAATCTCTCCAAGAGTGACCGACGTACCGTCTGCCCGAGTTACAATAACAATGCGTTCGAATTCGCTACCTAGATAAGCTTGTCCCTTCGTTCGTAGCAAAATTTCGCCACCCTCGGCCTTGATCGAACCGCCCGGTAGATCAAGAGAAGAACGTCTTACCGCGTCCGCCACTGCTTGCAACGTGAGCCCATAGCGACGCAATGTTTGTTCTGATACCTCGATAGAAATCTCGTCTGGACGCACGTATTCCACGGCTACTTGAGAGATTCCCTCTATGGCAACAAGATCCTCCCTCATATCCACTGCTAGTTGCTTGAGAGTGCGTTCATCTGCCTCTCCTGAAATTACAATATGGAGCACTTCATTTAGGATCGTCAGTTCGGAAATAATCGGTCGTTCTGTTTCTTCTGGAAACGTATTAATGCTGTCGACCTTGCTTTTTATTTCATTCAGTGCCTGTACTGTGTCGTATCCAATTTCAATTTCCAGAGTTACAGTACAATTTCCTTCGTTAGCTCTGGACGTCATTCTAAAAATGCTCTCCGCACTTTCCAGCGCTTCCTCAATGCGAGAGCAAACACCTTCTTCCACCTCCTCAGGTGCAGCGCCTAAATATGGGACGCTGACCTGCACAACCCCTAATTCAACATCAGGAAACTCCTCTTGGTTAAGTTGCGTTAGCGCCATCAGGCCGCCTGCGACAAAAATCACCATAAGTAAGTTCGATGCAACTGGGTTGTCGATGAACCAGGCGATAACAGATTTCATTAGTCTTATCCCTCTGTTATGTCAGGATAGACTGGGTTAACTAACATGCCACTTACTACTGTTTGTAAAGGTGAGATACAAACCACTTCGGCCTCATTCAACCCCTCAATAATATAAACCTCATCACGGTAGACTCGTAGAATTTCGACCGCGCGGTACTGAAGCCGATTATCTTTGTCTACCACAAGGACTTGGCTGTCATTTCGTAGTGCCGAACGAGGTAAAACGATGACGTTGTCTACCAAACGGCCTTCAATATCGGCCTGCACAAACAAACCAACCGGTGGAGGTATCTTGTCACCGTCTTCGCTTGTCCGAATACGAGCGACCGCGTGCACCATACGACTGGTGGCGTCTATCTCAGCTTCAGTGCGAACAATCCTCCCAAGCCATTGTTGCTCTGCCCCGGCAAAGCTAGCAGAGAGAGTAACCATAGGAGCGTCCGCCTCGTTCAACTCGCCTCGTTGCGCGAGAGGGACGCTGAGATATGCTAATTGACTATCTGCAATGGGAAGACGCACTTCCACATAATCTGATCCGTAGATACTCGCGACTGATACACCACGACTCACAAACTGGCCCGTATCTACACGCTCATTTCGTACAAGTCCTGTAAAGGGAGCTCGTATCTGTGTTCGTGCCAGATCTCGTTCTGCCTGCTCCAAAACCACGCGCGCATCGCGAAGTGTCGCCTCCGCCACATTTGCTGTCCTAATAGCATTCTCCAAATCTGCCTGACTGATAAGTTGCTGTGTATCCAGTTCGATTGAGCGAGCCAGATTGAATTGGGCTAGTTGATTCTCTGCTTCTGCTCGACTGATACTCGCTTCGGCCCGATCAACGGAGTTTTGGTAGTCACGATCGTCTACGTTGAGAAGTAGCTCTTCCTGCTCAAAATACCCGCCTGAAACCAGATTTGGGGAAACCCAAACAACCGTGCCTGAAACCTCAGGAACTAGATCCGTTTCTGTTCTTGGCGCAACCGCACCTTGAGCATGTACCTCCATACGGATCATTTTTGGACGAACTTTGACTACACGAACTGCTGTCGGTACAGGGTCTGGCTGGGTCGGTTGTAACCGCTGACTGGTGGCCAGTAATGTAGCTGCTCCCAAAAAAGCAACCGCCAAAATCACAATTGGCACTACGGCTCTGGCTTTCATGTCGATTCCCTGTTATTTGGCCATCGGTGCCTCTAAGAGATTGAACGAGGCGGACCGTAATTCTAATACCGTGGGATGGAAGAATCGATTTCCTGTGACCAGGCATCGATTCCTCCCGTGAGATTAAAAACACGATTGAATCCTGATGCCAATAAGAACTCCAAAATACGCCTACTACGCCCTCCACTGTGGCACATTACAACTACGGTCATATCATGGTTTAGTTCATGTAAGCGACTGGGGATTTCCATCATCGGAATCTTTAGGGTGCCAGGTATAGAAGCGATAGAAATTTCCGGTGCTTCCCGAACGTCCAGTAAAGTAACGCTATCACGTTTATCTTCAGGCCAACGAATGCAAAATTCAGTGGGAGATAGCTCTAGGGTACTTGGCATAAAAAATTTAGAGCACGAAAAGTTCAGACTCTGTTGTGTTTAATAGCGGAGGGACTACGGTCTCGAACAAACTTTCACGAGTACATTCCTCATTGCTTGGCGCAGTAATTAAAAGAGCTTCCATTACAGGCGCCCGACCAACTATTGCGAAAAGTTTGCCTCCAGGACGTAGCATTTGGATAAAGTGGTTGTCGAGTTCAGGAATGGAGCCTGTGACAGCAATAGCATCAAATTGCATTGTCTCGCTCAGATTAAACACATCTTCGGTACGTAACTCGGCATTCTTAATGTTGATTTGATCGAGTTTTTTGCGAGCATCTGTCGTGAAATCTGAAAAAATGTCAACGCTTAATACACTATCTGATAAGTATGCAAGACAAGCTGTAAGGAAGCCGCTGCCTGTACCAACCTCTAGCACAAAATCCTCAGGTTTTAGCTCAAGAGACTGGAGGAGTCGTCCTTCAAGCATTGGAGGCATCATTTGCTGAGAGTGGGCCAGTGGGATTTCCATATCTGCAAAAGCCAGATCGCGATAAACTTTTGGTACAAAGAGTTCGCGTTGCGTTTGGCCGAGAACACCCAGGATACGGTCATCTAGGACCTCCCGGGTACGGATCTGTTGCCCGAGCATCTGTGCTCTTGCGTTCTCAATATCCATTAGATATTTCGCAAATGATTTGTCCTAGTGGCCTACAGTAGAGGCACTGATAATAGGGCCACGATGTTAATAATTTTGATGAGAGGGTTGATGGCTGGACCAGCGGTATCTTTGTACGGATCACCCACAGTATCCCCTGTAACAGCAGCCTTGTGTGCCTCCGAGCCCTTGCCCCCAAGGTTGCCGTCCTCAATATATTTTTTCGCGTTATCCCAGGCACCTCCACCTGTCGTCATTGAGATCGCAACAAATAAACCGGTTACGATGGTGCCAAGCAACAAGCCGCCCAATGCTTCCGGTCCGAGCAACTGGCCCACGATGATCGGTACCAGTACGGGAAGGAGTGAAGGAATAATCATTTCTTTGATGGCCGATTTTGTCAGCAGGTCGACAGCAGTGGAGTAGTCAGGTTTGGTAGTACCTTCCATTATCCCGGCGAGTTCTCTGAACTGCCTTCTTACTTCTTCCACGACTGATCCGGCTGCACGTCCCACGGCCTCCATAGCTAACGCGCCGAAAAGAAATGGGACGAGTCCTCCGATGAAGAGTCCAATGATGACTCTGTGATCAGACAGATCGAACCGCAGTGCATCAAAGCCAGCTTCCTCAAGGCTATGTGTATAGTCAGAGAAGAGTACAAGGGCGGCCAGACCGGCGGAACCAATGGCATAACCTTTTGTTACTGCCTTTGTCGTGTTCCCAACCGCATCTAGCGCATCAGTTACTTTTCGTACATCAGCGGGTAGCTCCGCCATTTCAGCGATGCCCCCAGCGTTATCAGTGATGGGGCCGAACGCATCAAGAGCAACAATCATCCCAGTCATGGATAACATGCTGGTTGCTGCAATAGCGATTCCGTATAGCCCTGCTAGTTCAAAGGCGCCCCAGATTGACGCGCAGACCGCAATTACTGGCCAGGCTGTAGCCTTCATCGAAACACCGAGTCCTGCGATTATGTTAGTTGCATGACCCGTTTTAGACGCACGCGCAATCCTCTTAACTGGCTCAAATTCTGTGCCAGTGTAGTACTCGGTTATGAAAACCATGGCGGCAGTCAACACGAGGCCTATCAAAGCCGCAAAATAGAGGGTTGTAGCGTCTTCACCCATGAGCATATTTGTAATTGGATAAAAAGCTATCGCGGCTAAAATGCCTGAGACAATGACGCCTTTGTAGAGTGCTCTCATTATCCTGCCGCTACTTGTGCTTACAAAAAATGTTCCGACAATAGAGGCGATAATGGATACCCCGCCAAGAACCATCGGGTAGAGCACTGCGTTAGCCCCCAGTGAGGCGGCAGTCAGTCCACCCAAGAGCATGGTGGCAATGAGAGTTACCGCATACGTCTCAAAAAGATCTGCAGCCATACCGGCACAGTCACCTACGTTATCTCCAACGTTGTCTGCAATGACAGCTGGATTACGGGGGTCATCTTCCGGAATACCCGCTTCTACTTTGCCTACCAAATCAGCACCGACGTCCGCGCCTTTTGTAAAGATGCCTCCGCCTAAACGGGCAAAAATTGAAATCAGAGAACCACCAAATGCTAGACCTATCAAGGCTTTTAGAATGTCCGCTTCTTCCATTCCCATGGCTTGAAGGATTGCGTAGTAACCGGCCACGCCCAGAAGTCCGAGACCGACGACTAGCAATCCAGTGATAGCGCCACCACGAAAAGCAATTTGTAGGGCGGGGTTCACTCCCTGAGTAGCAGCTTCAGCTGTCCGCACATTTGCTCGAACAGAAACGAACATCCCTATATAGCCTGCTAGTGCGGAAAATATGGCTCCAATTCCAAAGCCGATGGCTGTACCCCAATCAATTGCAATTCCTAGGACGATGAACAGTAAAACTCCGACGCTACCAATAGTTAAATACTGTCGGTCCATGTACGCTTTGGCCCCTTCCTGTATTGCCGATGCAATTTCCTGCATGCGTTCATTACCTGGTGAGCAACCAAGTACCCAAGTAACAGAGACCATGCCGTACAGCACAGCTAATAGTGAAGCACCTAAAGAGAACCAAAGCGCAATTTCCGGATTCATTCAGTTTCCTCCTAACTCATCCGTATCTAAAATTCGCAGCACCGACGTTTGATCGACATCCGATCTGTACGGAGGCGACAGAGAAATTTACCCATGAACGAACCCACAAGCGCTCACGGCCAGAAAATAACCTGGATGTTGTGAAGCGCATTGTGTTTGGTTCGGATCTATTTTGTTAAGTCTCTCGACCTTTCACAGTGCCCGCGAAAGGCGCGCTATCTTAGCATAAAGCGATTCCCTAACCTCGGTGGGACAGTAACATTGCGTAACTCAGCATAGTAGGGAAGGCCCTTGCGGTACGGTGGGTAATCTTCTCCCCGTATCAGTGGTTCAAGGTAGCGGCGGCAGGACTTTGTTATGGAGAATCCATCTCGACTGATAAACGCTCGAGGCATCATCTTTTCTTTGTTTGCGACGCGCTTGAGCGGTATTTGGTCGATTGTCCATCGGTAAGGTGTATTCGAGGTGCGGACGATAATTGGCATAATTGCGTTCTGTCCTTTGAGCGCAAATTCAACAGCTTTTTGACCAACAGCGTACGCTTGCTCAACATCAACTTTCGAAGCGATGTGTCTAGCTGAACGCTGCAAGTAGTCTGCGATTGCGTAATGATATTTAAAGCCTAGTTTATCCCGTATCAAAGTTGCTACTGTAGAGGCAACACCCCCCAACTGCGCATGTCCGAAAGCATCTCGAGTTCCTGCCTCGGCAAGAAATCGGCCGTCTGCATAGCGAGCACCCTCAGAAACCACAATTACGCAATACTCGTAACGATCCACGCACTCGTTTACTCGAGACAAAAATCGTTTTTCGTCAAACGGGATTTCTGGAAAGAGAATGATATGAGGCGCTTCACTGCGGCCTTGCCCGGCGAGACCTCCTGCAGCAGCTATCCATCCCGCGTGTCGTCCCATGACTTCCAGAATAAAAACCTTGGTGGATGTTTTTGCCATGGAGGCGACATCCAATGCTGCTTCTCGCGTCGATATTGCAACGTATTTCGCCACTGAGCCAAAACCTGGGCAGTTGTCTGTCACAGGTAGGTCATTGTCGACGGTTTTTGGGATACCCACGCAGGTTACGGGGAAGCCTAGCTTATTTCCGATCTGAGAAACTTTCTGGGCGGTATCCATGGAGTCCCCACCGCCGTTATAGAAAAGATAACCAATATTGTGGGCCTTAAATACTTCAATCAAGCGCTCGTATTCTGCGCGGTTCTCCTCTAGTCCCTTCAGTTTGTAGCGTGCAGATCCGAACGCCCCTCCTGGTGTGTGTCGTAGTGCCGCGATTGTTCGTGCAGATTCCTTGCTTGTATCAATCATGTCTTCCGTGAGCGCGCCGATAATCCCATTTCGGCCGGCAAAAATCTTTCCAATATCTCCCTTCCGTTTCCGAGCAGTTTCTAAAACACCACAAGCCGTGGCGTTAATAACAGCGGTTACGCCACCAGATTGGGCATAAAATCCGTTCCTTTTCACGATACCTCCTGGTAGTCAATTCCACTCAATTGGTATAGCAGGATACCAAACAGATGACTCAGTTTGACCACACGCGTTTGCCAAGCTAGTTTTAAGCGCTATACGTTATGAGCAAAGCTCCCAGAGTACCAATTATGCGAATCATTTTGCTTGGGGCACCGGGTTCAGGAAAGGGGACCCAAGCTCAGCGCCTGCAGAAGGATTTAGGGCTCCCTCAGATTTCCACGGGCGATCTGTTGCGCAAGGCGGCTGTCTCTGGCTCGGAGTTTGGACTCCAGGCCAAAATGGCTATGGATGCGGGTGAGCTTGTCTCTAACAGTGTCGTGTTGGAGATGATGAAAGAGAGACTTAGTGCGTGCGATGTTGGATCTGGCTATGTGCTGGACGGGTTCCCTAGAAACCAAATTCAAGCGGAAGGTTTAGATACGGTATTGTCGGATCTCGGTCAGACGCTTGACGCGGCCGTATTTATGGATGTCAGTCACGAAGTTCTGATGAAGCGATTGACGGGTCGGCGTACGTGTTCAAAAACTGGGAAGCTGATGAATATTCACTTTTCTTCCCAACAGGATCTAGATGAGTGTATTGAAGCCGGTGGTACATTGATTCGACGTGACGATGATAATGAGGACACAATAAGGAATCGCTTAGAAGTATACGAACGAGAGACAGAGCCGCTTATCACCTATTATCGAAAATGTAGATTGCTACAGGTTGTCGAGGCTGATACCAGTGCTGATAAGGTTTACACTCGCCTCAGAAAAGTGCTTGTAGGCTCACGAGTCACCGAATCAGACTAGATCACTCAACACATCCCACCGCCATCCACCCTTCGCTACTCTCCCGGAGGCTGTTCCGACAATCAACTCACACAGTTCCTTGCGTGTTGCTAGGACTTCTGGGCGAATCCCGAGTTCCTGTGCTCTCTGTTTGAAGTCATCCTGAAGTTGTTTCAGCTTATTTTTATCAGGGCGCGGCTTATCTAATTGTTTTTGTATGGAACTTATTTCCTCAGACTGATCATGATTAGCGGCGGCTGCGAGAATTTCGGCACCGAAACGCTCTGCAAGACGCGGTGGCATTTCGGCAATTGATGCTAAATTTTTTTGAGTTGTTGGCAACGTTTTGGCAATACGCAAAAGTAACACGTCGCTTAATATCCACCGTCGGGGGCGATTTAACTTCTGTGCGCATTTTTCACGCCACTCTACTAAAGAAAGAGCAGCATATTTGACATTGTCTTCCATGGAACTCAATCCTTTTAAGCGTGCCCATAGCGTAACCGCAGGAGTAACCAAAGGAGCATTCAAAGCCAGCTGACAATCTTCTTTTAGCCAGCCTAGGCGATTGCGATCTTCTAACTCTGATTTCAAAATTTCCCATAAAGCCGAAAGATAACGCACGTCATCTAAAGCGTATTGAACTGCGGGCCCGGGCAATGGGCGGTCAGCCCAATTTGTTCTAGCAAGGGTTTTATCAAGCTTAACGTTCAGAACCTCTTCAAGGAGGTCTTGTAGGCCAATCTGTGGCGCGTAACCGAGCAACCCAGCGGCTATCTGAGAATCAATGAGTTGGTTTGGCAATCCATTCGAGTGTTGATGGATTACTTCTAGATCCTGTCGCGCACTGTGTAAAAGCCAAATTCTCTGAGGTTCAAGCAGATATTCCAAGAGCGGTTGTAGATCCAGATCCGCTAGACAGTCGACACAGGCTGTTAGCTGTGGCGTGGCTACTTGTATTAGACAGAGCTGAGGAAAGTATGTGCGTTCCCGCAAAAACTCTGTATCTAGTGAGATAATTGTCTCTGCGAGGCTATTAGAAATTAAACTAGTCAGTGATTTTGTGTTGTCAATTAAAAGATCTGTGTCTCTCATGAGTTTCTTTTACACTTGTTCTTAGTCGGGTTATCAAAGGTAGGGGTGTACAGATTTGTGGCGTCTGGTACAGGTATTTTCTGAAATCGCTTTGCACCGTTGCGATCCAAGCGAACTCCCCGCGTCGCGTTTTTTGCTTAGCCTAACTTTTGTTACCTGCCTCACGGTGGGCCTTATTTCGTTGTTTATTAGTTCCCCTGCAGCGAACCTTACGGGGTTTATCATACTTGAGTCTTTCTTTTATCTCTGGTTTATCTGGCTAGTACTTGTAGTCTTTAATCGTCCTAATCGATTTCTCCAAACAGCGGCCGCTCTATTTGGAACCGAGACGTTACTAAGCATTATCAGGATGCCTATAGTGGCTTGGGTTGACGCAACAAGGACATCTGGTGAAGGGTCTGCTGCGGGCGTGTTTGTATATTTTTTGATGCTTCTTTGGTCAATAGATGTTGCCGGATTTGTTTTGTCGAGGGCGCTTCAGAACGCATATTTTGTGGGGGTTCTGATTGTGATGGGGTATGTCACAATTTCATTTACGTTGCGCGGGTATTTTTTTCCGGTGATCAGCTGATGCATGTTCACATACTCGGAATCTGCGGAACTTTCATGGGAGGCGTTGCCGCGATAGCTAAAGCTGCAGGGCACCGAGTCTCCGGTTCGGATGAAGATGTTTATCCCCCTATGAGCACCCAGCTGAGAAAGTTAGGTATCCAGTTGTATGAGGGGTATGACGTTATTCCGTCCAGAGATGATGTGGACTGCGTGGTTGTTGGAAACGTTTTGTCAAGAGGCAACACAGCAGTAGAGGCTTTGCTTGACTCAGGGCTTCCCTATTACTCTGGTCCGGAGTGGCTTTTTGATAATTTCTTACAGGATAAGTGGGTACTTGCGGTTGCAGGAACTCATGGGAAGACGACAGTAAGTAGTATGTTGGCGTGGATACTCGATTACGCTGGACTCTCTCCAGGGTTTCTTATAGGAGGGGTACCACAAAATTTTGGTATGTCGGCCCGTCTCGGAGCGTCCGAATATTTTGTTGTTGAGGCGGATGAATATGACACGGCATTCTTTGATAAGCGCGCGAAATTTGTTCACTATCGACCGCGTACGCTCGCGGTTACAAATATCGAGCATGACCATGCTGATATATATGCTGATCTAGATGCCATACTTTGGCAATTTCATCAACTGTTCAGGACCGTTCCTAGTAACGGGTTGATTAGTGTAAACGGTCGGGATAAAAACATTTCGAATTTGCTGAATAAAGGTATTTGGACACCGGTAGTGACCTTCGGTTCTGGAGAAGGAGAAAATTGGTCGGCGAGGTACGATCACATCGGCGAGAATTCGCGGTTTAGTGTTTTTAAAGACGGGGAGAATATTGGGCAGGCTGATTGGAACCTACTCGGGTTACACAATCTGGAGAATGCGCTGGCAGCTTTGAGTTCTGCTACTCATGCAGGCGTCACTGTGGATGTGGCGCTTAAGGCTCTTTCAAAGTTCAAAGGGGTAAAAAGACGTTTAGAAAAGAGAGGTATCTACAAGGGAATAACCCTTTATGATGATTTTGCTCACCACCCTACGGCTATTCATGCGACGATTCGTGCGCTCAGATCTCTGGAGGACAACTGCCGAATTGTCATCGTTCTAGAGCTCAGGTCAAACACCATGCGAATGGGGTTACATCGGGATTCTTTGAAAAAAGCCCTAAGTGAAGCAGATCTGATATGTATGTTGGGGTCTGATGATTTGGCATGGAATCCGGAGTCAGCGTTGGCATCGCTCGGCACAAAACTTTCAGTTACTTGTAGTGTTAATGAAATGCTCGGAGTTCTCTTGGAGGAACTGAAAAGTGGGGACCACGTAGTTATGATGTCGAACGGAGGCTTCCAAGGTCTACCTAGGCTGCTTCAGCAATCCTTGAAGAGTCAAGACTCGGAATCACTGCAGGTCTAACATCATTCCGTATTATGGGTACTGCGCATATACCGTTATTTCCGTTGAAGACAGTGCTTTTCCCTGGGGGGGCTTTGCCGTTGAGAGTGTTTGAGCCGCGTTATTTGGACATGGTAAGCCGATGTTTGAGGGAGGATATTGGGTTTGGCGTTCTCTTGATTCGGAGTGGTACGGAGGTGGGCTCTGTAGATACCTTCAAAATTGGCACGGTGGCTGAAATTGTGGACTGGTACCAAGGTAGTGAAGGGCTTTTATGTATAAAAGCCGAGGGAAAGTATCGTTTCGAGCTAGAGTTTTTGGACAGACAACTGGACGGTTGTTATGTCGGCACGATCAAGGCTATTGAAGCTGAGCCAGAAATCCCCGTTCCAGATAAATATCGCTTTCTGATTCGGTTGTTGAAGAAGGTGATTGGTGAGTTGGGTGATCACTATCAGAATAACCTGAAAAATTATGCTGATTCAGCTTGGGTTGGGCATCGTTTAACTGAAATTCTTCCCCTACCACTGGAGATGAAGCAAAGCTCGTTAGAAATGGATGATCCGATAGCTCGACTTGGTCTACTTACCCCATATGCTGAGGAAAAAACTGCGTGAGTAGGGCGACCGAGGTTATAGGTAGCTTCTACATCGGGCAGATTATTGTCCATCGACGCTTTGGTTATAGAGGAGTTGTCTACGACGTGGATCCGCGGTTTATGCTTAGTGATGAATGGTACAAACGCGTCGCGCTCAGTCGGCCTCCGAAAGATTACCCTTGGTATCACATTTTGGTGGATAACATTGATCAGACGACTTACGTTGCGGAGCGCAACCTGGTCTCAGACATTGATAATGGGCCCATAAAGCACCCGCTTATCGAGAGCTATTTCGGCCCGTTTAACGGAACGTTTTATGAGCTTCTTAACCTTACGAATTGAGGCGAACCAATTTGCGCATACAACCCAGAAAAGGAAGCATGTGCTGAACTGTGGGGCTGTATGAGGAATCTGGTGAATGCTCGGTGGCTAATCCGTATTTTCATATCTGATTTGAAGAGCTGACCCAGTTGACCTCGGTAGTTATCTTCCCATTCGGTTCTAGCGCTAACC
>JAZAGZ010000117.1:0-10308 GCA_036231525.1 Pseudomonadota bacterium
GAAGGACACTATTTTGTCATGGGAGATCATCGTGATAACAGCCAGGACAGTCGTTTTGAAAGCGTCCGATTCATTCCTGAATATCGTATGGTTGGTAGGGCAGTACGGATCTGGATGAGCTGGCGTTGGCCCACCCAAGGAGGCCCGCGGTGGGGCCGCATAGGTAAAAGTATTGAGTGACGAGTACGATAATAGAATCTCATTTTTAGCAGATGCTTAACTCTTAGTCTCATTCGAAAAGTAAATTCAGATAAGGCGTTAACCGCACGACTCCGTTGGGCTGAGGAGCAGCTCGGCTATCGGTTTAATACACAAGAATTGCTAAAACAAGCGCTAACCCATCGTAGCGCATCTAAGAAAAATAACGAGCGGCTAGAATTTCTTGGTGACGCACTACTGAATTTCATAGTCGCTAGGCGACTCTATGAGCAAAATAAAAATGATTCCGAAGGTGACTTGAGTCGGCTGCGTGCCGCTCTTGTCAAGGGCGAAACACTGGCTGATATCGGGAGAGAATTGGACGTCGAACCTCACATTATTGTGGGACCCGGTGAGTTGCGTTCTGGAGGCGCCCGGCGTTCATCAGTTTTGGCTAATACTGTAGAGGCACTTGTCGGGGCGGTTTTATTGGATGGCGGCTTCGAAGCAGGAGAAGCCTGCGTGAATCGGCTTATGACGGAGAGATTAAATACGCTCCCTGATGCAGCAAGCCTCAAGGATTCCAAAACACAGCTCCAGGAGTGGCTCCAAGGGCACGGCCTCGGTTTGCCACAGTACACAGTAGAATCAGTATCTGGTGAGCCCCACCAACAGATATTCTTTATACAGTGCCTGGTTGAAGAGAAACAGATTAGTGTCAGCGGGCAGGGATCGAGTCGGAAAGGCGCTGAGCAAGATGCCGCACAACACATGCTTTTGAAACTAATCAGTGACAACGAGTAACGATTTTCGTAGCGGGTATGTAGCCATTGTCGGGCGGCCCAACGTTGGAAAGTCCACTTTGTTGAATGCTCTTGTCGGTGAGAAGGTCAGTATTGTGAGTGCAAAGCCTCATACGACGCGGCATCAGATCCTCGGCATTCTGAATAGAGAGACAGACCAAGCTGTTTTCATGGATACGCCGGGACTGCAAAAGACGTTCAAACGAGATCGAAAACGAGTTTTACATCGTTTAATGGTGAAAACGATAAATCAGACTGTCGCGGATGCTGATGTAATCCTAATGCTTATTGAGGCTGGCAAACTCACGGGCGAGGATCGTAGTCTCGCAAATTTTCTAAAAGATAGAGCTAACGATACATTGCTGGTTTTGAATAAGATCGATATGGTCGACTCGCGTACAGCATTGCTACCTATACTTGAGTCTATGTCGGTGGAATTACCGTTATCGGCTTTTGTGCCTATTTCTGCTCGCAAAGGTATAAATCTTGAAGGACTGGTCAAAGAAATTGCTGGCCGTCTACCCCAAGGGCCCGCACTCTTCCCACCAGGTATGCTGACGGATCGCAGCAATTATTTCAGGATTGCGGAGATAATTAGGGAGAAACTATTTTCCGCAGTCCATCAGGAAGTGCCCTACGGTTTGACAGTGGAAGTGGAATACCTGGGTATGAGTGAAGAGAACCAATGGCTTATTCATGCGGTGATTTGGGTGGAACGTGTTAGCCAAAAATCGATTGTAATTGGCAAAGGAGGCAAGGTCTTGAAGGCCGTGGGGCAAGTCGCCCGGCGGGAACTCATCGAATTTTTAAACGATCGTGTCCATTTGGAACTCTGGGTAAAGGTGCGAGAGCGTTGGTCAGACAGTGAACGAGACTTGAAGAAGCTTGGTTTTGATTTGCCATGATGGATAAAGAAACCGTACAGCTCGAGCCTGGCTTCGTCCTGCATCAGCGCCCCTATCGAAATACCAGTCAGCTTGTCGATTGCCTGACTAAAAATTATGGCGTAATTACTTTAGTCGCCCAAGGATCGCGGCGGTTGCAGGCAGGTCAGCGAGCTGTACTACAGCCCTTTTCATCTCTATATTTTTCATGGGTTAGGCGTGGCGAACTTGGCCGACTGACTCACGCAGAGGTTAAACCCCCAACAGTTGTATTATCTGGCGAGGGCTTGCTTGCGGGATTTTATTTGAATGAACTTCTGCTTCGGCTGATGGGCCGCGGTGACCCTAATCCCCCGGTATATTCCTGCTATAGTCGTTGCCTTTCGGATCTATCAAATTTGTTGGATACATCGCGCGCTCTGAGACTGTTTGAGCTGCGTTTCCTGGCAGGTTTGGGTTATGGGCTCGGGCTTGAGCAGGATACCGAAACGGGAGAACTTATCTGTCCGGAGGCTCGGTACCGGTTCAAACCCGAGCATGGCATTAGTATTGAGAAGGAATCCGCCAACGGTCCGGATATCTTTACCGGGCGAGATTTAATTTCTCTTCGCGAGGAACGCTTGGATGACGAGGAGAGCGTAAAGGCCGCGAAGCGGTTGCTTAAGCGCGTGTTGAGGGTCTACTTGGGCGAACGTCCGCTTAGTACCCGCTCAGTCCTACAGGATGTCTATGGACGAGGGCTGGAACCATGACTCAAAAAACGCCGATTAGTTTGGGCGTCAATGTCGATCACGTGGCAACCGTGCGTCAGGCACGAGGAACGTCTTACCCGGACCCGGTGTCTGCCGCGTTGCTTGCCGAGCGAGCGGGCGCAGATAGCATCACGATTCATCTGCGTGAAGATCGCAGACATATACAGGAGCGTGATCTTGCATTCATGCAACAGGTCGTAGAGACGCGTGTTAATTTAGAGATGGCGGTCACTGATCCGATGGTAGAGATAGCGGTCTCTTCTAGCCCAGCTGATTGTTGTCTTGTTCCCGAGAAGCGTGAAGAGCTCACAACCGAAGGAGGTCTCGACGTCTCAGGACAGGTTAAGAAAATCGTAGCGGCTAGCAATCGGCTTAAGGAGGCGGGCATTCGCGTCTCATTATTTATCGATCCGGATCCAGAGCAGTTGAAGGCAACCGTGGATTGTGGTGTGGGAGTCGTCGAACTTCATACTGGAGCTTATGCTGACGCGCCAAGCCGTGGCGCAGAGGCGCGGGAGCTGGAAAGGATTCGTGCAGCGGCTGAGCTCGGGGATCGTTTGGGTTTAACTATCCATGCAGGTCACGGTCTTCATTACCATAATGTTCAGCCAGTCGCTGCGATCGAGAAGATCGTAGAACTTAATATCGGGCACTCTATTATTGCGAAGGCGATATTCGATGGCTTAGAGAAAGCGGTGGCAGATATGAAGGCGCTTATGCAGGAGGCGCGTCGATCGTGATTTTCGGTATTGGTACAGATATCCTACAGCAATCTAGGATTACGAAAACATGGGATCGTTTTGGTACGCGCTTCGCTAACCATCTTTTATTGGAAGATGAGTGTGAGCTTTTTGAACGGACGAAGAATCCAGTGCGTTTTCTTTCCATGCGATTTGCAGCCAAAGAAGCCATCGTTAAGGCGATGGGGACTGGCTTTTCTCAAGGAATATGGGTGCGTGACGTAGGAATGATGCCGAACGACTGGGGCCAACCCCAGATCATCTACTCGGAACGTGGCCAGATCATGAGGGAACGGCTCGGCATTGGGAGTGGACATTTAACACTCAGTGATGAGGCTGGACTGATTATTGCCGTTGCTATTCTGATGAAAGCGGATTAGTGGCATTGAATACCCTTGTCTTTGATATTGAAACCATCCCGGACACGGATTTGGGGAGGCGGCTGTATGGAATCGAAGATTTGGATGATGAGGCCGTTGGTAGAGTTATGTTTTTTAAGCAGCGTCAGGCTCGCCAGACTGATTTTCTGCCCTTGGTGCAACAACGGATAGTGGCGATTGCGGCGGTTTTAAGAACCGGTGATGATGTTCATGTTTTCAGTCTGGGCGATGCTGAGTCTTCTGAAAAGGAGGTCGTACAGAAATTTTTCGATGGATTAGATCGCTATTCTCCGGAACTTGTTTCGTGGAACGGATCCGGGTTTGATTTGCCGGTGCTCCACTACCGAGCACTACTACATAGCGTGAACGCAGAGCGCTATTGGGAGACAGGCAATAACGATCGCGACTTTCGTTACAACAATTATTTGAGTCGATGGCACTGGCGACATCTGGATTTAATGGATGCGTTATCGGGATGGCAACCATATGCTCGCGCATCGTTGGAGCAGACTGCAACCCTTCTAGGTTTTCCAGGTAAGCTTGGGATGAGTGGTGATCAGGTTTGGGAGCGTTATCTTGCAGGAGAATTGACTACCATACGAAACTACTGTGAGACGGATGTGCTTAATACATATCTCATCTATCTTCGTTTTCAACTTAACAGGGGATTGCTTGATGAGTCTCGGTTGCGTATCGAGTTGGAGCGTATCAAGACGAAATTAGGGCAATCGGACAGCCCGCATCTGAGGGAGTTTCTTGAGGCCTGGCGATTGACTGGTTATGCGAAGTGATGTGGAGTATTTAGATGTCCAGATTCTCGACCTTACCCATGATGGCCAGGGGGTCGCCGATTTAGGGGAACGGCGGGTATTTGTTCCAGGCGCACTTCCGGGTGAGCGGGTCCGGCTAGCTCCTCGCCGCCGCCGCCGCCAGTATCACGAAGCCGATCTTATTGAAATACTTGAACCCTCTGTGGAGCGCGTAGAACCGCCTTGTAAGTATTTCAGCCGCTGTGGTGGTTGTGCTGTCCAACATTTTTCCTATGAGGCGCAGGTTACTTTCAAGCAAACGATCGTGCAGGAAGCGCTCTCTCGAATTGCTGGTGTGGAACCGGAGGTTTGGTTAGAACCGATTCTTGGTCCTCAATGGAACTACCGGCGTCGTGCACGGCTAGGGGTTCGATTTGTGAAGGGAAAAGATCGGGTACTGGTCGGATTCAAGGAACGTGCGACCCGTTACGTGACTGATATGGCAAGCTGTCGGGTGCTCGTCAAGCCGTTGGACAGGTTGCCGGGAGAACTGAGCGATGTCATCGGTGAAACGTCACTACGGCAGAGATTACCTCAGGTAGAGGTATCTGTTGGAGAGAATGCCCGAGCTGTGGTACTCCGAGTATTGAACGACCCGACGGAAGATGATCTCTCAATTTTTAGAGATCTGGGACGACAGCAGGAATTGGATGTCTATCTACAGAGGGCCGGGCCGGGTACGATCCGCGCCATAGACCCCTTAAGTGTGGGGCAGCTTGCGTACAGTCTGCCAGACTTTGATGTGACTCTACGCTTTTCCCCCACCGATTTTCTGCAGGTCAATGCTGAGGTTAATGCTGCCTTGGTTACACAGACGCTACGTCTGCTTGAGATACAAAAAAACGATCGTGTTCTTGATCTGTATTGTGGATTGGGCAACTTTAGTCTTCCCTTGGCTAGACATGCGAGTGAGGTGCTTGGCGTTGAGGGTGAGGCTGGGCTGGTGGCTCGCGCTGCAGGCAATGCGCACCTGAATAAAATAGACAACGTATCGTTTGTTGCGGGCGATCTGAATCAGCTAGAGTGGAGCTTTATGCGTGAGGCTTGGGATCTCGTTGTATTGGATCCACCTCGATCTGGTGCGCAGGCGGTCGTGAGCCGGATGGTGCAAATAGCGCCCCGCCGTATCGCCTACGTATCTTGTCATCCGGCAACATTAGCACGGGATGCTAAGGAGTTAATCGAATCTGCTGGTTATCGGCTAATAGCTGTCGGCATTGCTGACATGTTTCCCCACACGCATCACGTTGAATCGATAGCCCTCTTTGAGAAGTCTAAGAGTATGTAGCGGTTGCTTATTTAGTAAGGAGGGTGCAGCGCAAAAACGAGGTGGGGTGTATTTATAAATAAGCAAACCGTCTCCCTGATATTATCTTAAAAGGAGCGGAGGAGATCATAAAGTATGAGTGAGCGCCGTATCCACATCAGTCTAAAGGAACAGCGTTTGAACCTGTTCGACAGTGATGCGGTGCTAAAAACTTACCAGGTTTCGACCTCTAGATATGGTGCTGGTGAGGTAGCTGGCAGCTTTCAGACGCCCCGCGGACAACATATCGTGCGTGCAAAAATCGGTAGCGGTGAACCACAAGGTACCGTGTTTCGAGGTCGGCGTAGCGCCGGACAGATTTATTCTGCCGAGCTTGCTCGCGCACACCCAAATTGGGATTGGGTGCTTACGCGAATACTCTGGTTATCTGGGACTGAAGTTGGCAAAAACCGTCTCGGTTTAGTGGATTCTATGCGCCGTTACATTTACATCCATGGAACCCCGCATTTGGATAATTTGGGGGAACCAACATCCTTAGGTTGCATTCGCATGAGTAATGATGATGTTGTTGAGTTATTCGATTTAGTATCTTTTGGCACTGTCGTAGAAATTAAGGATTAGATTGTTGCCGCTTGGACCGTTAATGATAGATCTGAAGGGTCTCGTACTCGACGATGAAGAACGCGTGTGGTTAAAGGAGCCGGCGGTTGGTGGAGTGATCCTTTTTACTCGAAACTATGAGAGTCCAATGCAGCTTTCCGAGTTGGTGATGAGTATTCATAAGGTTCGTTCCCCACCATTGCTCGTGGCAGTTGATCAAGAAGGGGGGCGCGTACAGCGCTTTCATCAGCCATTTACGGAGTTACCGTCTATGCGCGCTCTTGGTCATTTGTACGACGAGGATGCCACTCGGGCCCGGATTGTAGCTCGGTCGTTTGGCTGGCTGATGGCCTCTGAACTCCGAGCTATTGACATAGAGTTGAGTTTTGCGCCGGTGGTGGATTTAGATTTGGGATTAGCTGAAGTAATCGGTGACCGAGCTCTGCATTCTGAAGCCTCTATTGTGAGTGAGCTTGCCGTTGAATTTGCTGCAGGGGCTCGCGCAGCTGGCATGGCAATTGTGGCGAAGCACTTTCCAACCCATGCGGGAGCGACGAATGATTCCCACACAGATTGTGCGACGGATGGTCGAGATTATAACGAGCTTTGGGATGATCTTGAGCCATATCGACACCTGATCACCGATGGTCTTCCTGCTCTGATGGTAGGCCATGTTAGCTTTCCTGAGTTAGATCCACTTCCCGCAAGTCTTTCGTCTTGGTGGATTAAAAGCGAACTGCGGGAACGATTAGGGTTCCGGGGCGCAGTTTTTTCAGATGATATTACGATGGGCGGTGCTTCTATAGGAGGTAACTGTTCGGCGCGCGCCGTGAAAGCTCTTAAAGCTGGCTGCGATATGGTGCTGGTGTGCAACGCGCAGGCAGAGATTCCAGTAGTCATTGAATCGCTGACTGAATACGTAAATCCTTCCTCGCAGCTCCGTTTGATGCGGCTGCGGAGCCAGCAGCGTGAGAATTGGGATTCGCTGCGTTTGTCTAATGAGTGGAACAAAGCTCGTCAAGAGTTGGCACGGTTAGCTGAGCGACCGAACTTGGAGCTCAAAGGGTGAGCTTGAAATCACCCGGAGAGGCTTCTGCTTTGTCAGTTATGACAGAGGCCATTGAGGTTCGCAGAGAGGGATTTCAGATCGCCAGTGAGACTGATGTATCAACGGCTCTTCAGCGGATAGCAAGTGAGGCGACTGTAGTGTTAGCCCAAGAGAACCCGATTGTTCTTGCCGTTATGCAGGGGGGGGTTTTTACTGCGGTGGAGCTTTGTCGGCGCTTCGATTTTCCTCACGAGTTTGATTTCATTCATGTGACTCGTTATGAAAAGTCTCTCATGGGCGGAGAGTTAAGTTGGCGGGCTTTTCCCAATTTAGAATTGAGTGGGCGCATGGTGCTACTGGTCGACGATATTCTTGATCAAGGAGTTACATTGGCAGCGCTTTATCAAGAGCTTATTCGATCCGGTGTGTCACAGCTTTACTCTGCGGTTCTTGTGTCGAAGAATCTTGAGAGATCAGGAAAGCGCATCAACGTGGATTTCGTTGGTATGGAAGTGGAAGATGCCTACGTGTTTGGTTGTGGAATGGATTACAAAGGTTACTGGCGTGGCTTGAGGGAGCTCGACTCTGTGAATTCTTTATGACGCAGGAAGTTGGACTGATCATTGGAAGTATCCATCCTGGGATGGCGTTTAATGTTGGTTCGAAAAGCTCCTTAAAGACGCCTTTCGGGTTACCCTCAAGCCCGGTTTTGTCGGTTTCGTTTGGCAGTAACCGAGTTGCTTGTATTGCTCGGCACGGAGAGGATTCGAACATCCCTCCTCATGCTGTGAATTATCGGGCTAACCTTTGGGCTCTCCATCAACACGGCGTACGCCAGTGTGTTGCATTGAATGCTGTCGGTACCCTTGATTCTGGGTTTCCACCCGGGGAGTTGGCCGTTCCAGATCAACTAATCGATTACACCTGGGATCGAAAGCAAACTTTCCGCGATAGTGACACTGACGAGTTGGTACATCTGGATTTCACCGAGCCCTTTGACATTATTCTGAGGGAGAGAATTGCAGCTGCTATAAAAGCGGCTGGTTTTTCCATCCGATCAGGGGTCTATGGGGTGACCCAAGGTCCACGGTTGGAGACTGTGGCGGAGATCAATCGTCTAGAGCGAGATGGCTGCACTATGGTGGGCATGACAGCTATGCCTGAGGCTGTGCTAGCGCGTGAGCTTGGCATGCCCTATGCCATTTGCGCGCTAGCAGTGAATTATGCGGCTGGTCGTGGAGATGAGGGGCTAGATATCCATAGTCAGATGGAGCGCTATATTACCGAGGGCCTCGGCAGATTGTCGGCTGTTCTGGACCGGCTGGTTCCGGACCTTTGTACGAGTGTCTAGCTACCGATTCTTTTATCGGTGAGATGCACTCATTGTCCTGGATATGCTTTTAAATGCATAGGTTAAGCTGCGGGTCCGCGGGACAGATTTAATATATCATCTATTTCTTCATTATTTTCAATAGCTTCCGTATACGGCTTAATAATAAACAGCAGTCCAAATGCGGGGTGGTCAAAGTAGTGCAGCTCACCGCTACGAGCGCGTCGAGTTGCGCGTAGCTCATATACAGGGGGGAAGTTTAATTCTTCCAGGACATCGTCGTAGGTGGCAAATTGGGGAGGGAGGGGTGTTCCCGGTCTTGCTCGATAGTTGAGAGCGACTGTTACGTGCAGGAACCGGCTGAGGTGCAGCTGTACAGTTCCCGTAGGGTTCAGAACACCCAATAATGCCAAATTAAAACGGAACGCGTCTTCTTCGGGCAAACCCTCCTGAACCCAACCGCCATGGGCCAACAGCGTATATACGTTGAGATTATTCAGCCGTCTGTATGCTTCAGTAAGCTCCAGTTCCTCTGGGCTCAGGAGGCGGAACTGGGAGGGCTCCTCTGCCGGCACTATTTTAAGTAACTCGGATTCTGGCGAGTCGAATGATTCGAAGGAATCTTCGATGGTAATTGGTTCTTCGAAGGGTGGATCTATCGGCGCCTCTTGCATAAGGGAGTCGGTGGGCTCGATGTGATTGGCAGATTCGAAGAATTCGAAAAGATTAGGTTCTTCTTCAATAGGGAGTAGTGACGAAAGAATTCGTTCCGATATGCTCAGATCAGCTTCGATGGCCTCATTTTGTAGAGCGCTTATTTTTGGTGCCCTAACGAGTAGTTGTTGGTAGTGGTTAGCATTATCGGGCAGGGGAGTTTCAACGGATTTGGTCGTCAAGGTATCAAACACTATCGGGGGAGGCTTGCGATTGAATTGCTCCTCAGTGGGATCAAACTCGTTGTAGGTGAACGCAAGGATCTCAATCTGGAACTGCTGCAGGTTCTGAGAAGGAGGAATGCCCTGAGGCAACACGACACCCCAGACACTGAGTGGGGTGATAAGAATCATCAAACGAGCCTTGAAACCGCAAGCACGCATGGGCCCATTATAGCCGTAGACTATCGACTACACCCATCGTTTATTGGTATGTGAGTCCTTCGAGACATCCACAGACGTTGGCTTAAAAATCTGGTTTATTATCTACTGTGAATACATTGGCTCAGCAAGCAGGAGCCTGGAGTGGAGTAGAATGAGGATATTGAAATTTCTAGCGATTTTCGTGGGCGTTATCATCCACGTAACAATAAATGCCCAAGTCGCTAACACGCGATCCGCAAGTCCTGGGGTTGATTTCTCAGGTGTCTATGCCGCTATTTATGTGGGTTCACCTGATGAGATAATTATCGCGCCTAGTGTGTATCCGTTCACAGTTGAAGCAGAGCGATCATTCAGTGCCTTCGACCCAGCTGCCTCAGATCCCAGAGTGGGTAACGATTGTGCAGCGGAGCGCATGCCTGGTCTCTTGTGGTCAGCTAATCCCATGGAAATCTTACAAGAG
>JAZAGZ010000118.1:0-18469 GCA_036231525.1 Pseudomonadota bacterium
GACATCTCCGGCTATTAGCTCTAACTTTTCGTGCTTACCTAATCGTTCCAACTTCTTCATACGGCGGCCCGTTGCCACCACTGAGGCCCCGGACTTAAGAAATGATTGTGCCACGGCAGCGCCAATGCCACTACCTGCCCCAGTAACCACAGCTACTTTACCTACAAGCAACTCTTTCATATGTTCCCTCCATCTATAGTATTAGTGAGCACAGATTGAAAACACCAGCAACAGGATTGGAAGAAGGCGTTTCATACGACCACTATATTGCCCAGGAAATATGAATGGTCATTTATAAAGTCGTGTCATGGCCTTACTCATCCAGAATAATCCAACTCCCACCAACAGCAGCCAAGCCAGAATACTCCAAGTAGCGCTATAACCCACCCGTTCGACACCGAAGCCAAATACAACAGGGCCTACCATCGCACCAAAACTAGTAAACAACATGTTGTATCCGATCGACGCTCCCGCCTGCTCAGGCTCAACCGCTTCGACAGCTGCAGTCTGCGTTAGCCCTGCATAACCCCCGAGAGTGAAACCGACCAGGGCAGCGGCAGTGGCAATTCCTGCTGCCCCAAAGGTCACTGCACTCATTAGTAACCCAATTCCAGACGCCCCAGAAATACCGATTACCACTAAACAAGTGATTCGGCTGTCTTGAATTAATCGGTCGCTCACTAACCCCCACACAATTCGCCCTACTGCAGAAGCGACATGAGCTACAACAAGACAGAGTGTGATCAACGTTACCGTTGCATCCATCGTCTGATGGATAAACAACACCAAATAGGCAAAAAACGCCGTCTGCCCAGCACAATATATCCAGGAACCCGCATTGAAATAGGCGAGGCTCGGCAAACAAAGTAATCGCCGCATCTCAAAAAACCGAACAGGGGAATGTTCCCGTGTTTCTGCAAGTCGCAAGCCGAAATACCCGACTCCGACTACCGCAGTTAGCGTAGCCATTACCAGTACTACCATTCGCCAATCCGCATCTACTGTAGCTGCAATAAAAGCGGCTATCACTCCACCCGTAGGCACACCCGTTTGCTTAATTCCCATAGCGGTAGCGCGTTCCTGTGCCGGAAACCAAATCAATACCGCACGCGCGGTTGCCGGATTAATAAATGCATAGCCACAACCACATAACGCCAGGGCCACGGCGGCAAGCATTATCCCGCTGGCGAATGTGAGAACCCATAGCCCTATCGCTAATAAGGAGTGCGCTACAACGAGAACAACTTTTAAGCCGAATCGATCAGCCACCCACCCAACAGGTAACGCGAGTAATAACATTGCACCATAATAAGCAGAAATGATGAAACCGAATCCCGCCATGCCAAGCGCAAGAGATGCTTCGATGGAAGGAGACAATGCAATAACGAGAGTGATGTTGGCAGTGCCGACCGCATGAGCAAGAAATAATAACGCGACACGTCTGATCTGACGCCCAACCAAAGCCCTGTAAGCCGCCTTAATGCTCACACAAACGCTGCTGGCGAGATGTCTGGTTCAGTCTGCCTGCTTGCAAAGCTGAATGTAGCTCTGTAATCAATACAGCCTACTCGGCGGCACCATGGCCACAATCATCTATGGCCTTCGATACTGAATAAAAGAGTAAGATTTTCATGCTTGGAATTGAACGATACAGGCTCGGATACCCTGCGCAACAGGAATGAACATGGCCTCGTGATCCCACACTTTCAGTATTGTTTCTTATCATTAACACTTATGCTCGTATAATAATTTCTTCAGGCACCTACACATCACACTTACGGATCGCTCTAAATAGAATCATATCGAGCGTTACCAAATAAAACATTAGCGCAATGAGACATTTAAGTTTATCGGAGAAGAGTAGGCCGTATCTCCTATTTCCGATGTCGATCATTCTCGGGCTTTCCATTTGGGAGATTGGGGGTCGATCAATGTCCGACGCGCTTCTCGCGCCCCCTAGTGCAGTTTTGTTACGTTTCATGGAAATGGTTGCTGATGGATCGCTACCGTTAGCTTTCGCGTCGTCAGTCCAACACATGGCGCTAGGCTATGCCTTGGCCATCATCGTTGCGATACCATTAGGTATCGCACTCGGTCGCAGTCCTTCTGTAGCTGCGGCCTGCGAACCCGTCATTAATGCGATTTACGCGATTCCACCTGTCGCCTTCGTGCCTTTCCTAATCGTCTGGTTTGGTTTGTATTTCGAAGGCAGAGTAGCATTGGTCTTTCTAATGTGTTTTTTCGAGATCCTTATCAACATTCATCAAGGAGTGCGTAATGTTGATCGAGGTCTTCTTGAGGCTGCAGCCTCATTCGACCTCCGGGGGATACGTCTCTACCGAAAGGTGGTCATCCCTGCCGCTCTTCCCTTCATCTTTACTGGTCTAAGAGTCGGTGCCGGACGCGCTGTAAACGCAATGATTACAGCAGAGCTATTCTTTGCCGCAGTCAACATCGGGAAATTACTGAAAAACAGTGGTAACGCATTCGATACTGCATCGATGTTTAGCATTATTCTCAGTGTCAGTATATTTGGTCTTATCTGTCAAGAAACTGTTCGCTTCGCAGAACGCAGACTCTTGCCGTGGCACCATCAAGAAACGCCATGAGCACAACACGCACATGGATGCTACGACTTGTCGGAATCGGCACATTTCTACTCATTTGGGAAATTGGCGGTCGCATACTCGGCGATGCATTGTTCGCCCCACTAAGTTCGGTGATCAAGACGTATCCTGAGATGGTAGAGGAGTACCAACTATTTCAAGAGTTATCAATTAGCATGCGACAATTGCTCATTGGTTATTTCCTTGGCTGCACCGTTGGCGTGTCGGTCGGCACTGCGATGGGGCGCTCGTCCTTAATTGATGGCCTGCTACAACCATGGGTAAGCATGCTCTTCGCGACATCCATCGCGGCTCTAGTCCCTCTTTTCATCCTGCTTTTCGGTTTTGACTTGGCATTCCGTGTCGCGATCGTTTTCATGTCGACGGTATGGTATGTCCTACTCAATACCTATCATGGAGCTCGTGGAGTTGATCGACAATTATTGGAAACTGCGCGTGCCTTCAATGCAACGCCACTCCAGACTTTTCGTCTGGTATTGCTTCCGGCGCTCTATCCATATATTTTGGCCGGCATGCGTAATGGCTTGGCACACGCTATCCGAGCTATGGTGATCGTCGAGATGTATATCATCGTCGGCTTCGGCGGCATCGTATTCCATACTGGTCTTGAGGTTGAGACCGCACCCCTGATAGGGGCCTTAGTCACAATTATGGTGGTTGGTGTCCTTTTAACTGAGGTCTTAAAAGCACTAGGGCGACTGATCGCGCCTTGGTACGAGCGTACGCAACACGCTTGATCAAAACGATCCAAAGCAAGTAACCGGAGGAAACGAAAATGAGTAAACAAAATGATGGAACAACTAGACGCGATGTCCTCAAATTAGCTGCAGGGGGCGCAGCGATAGCCGCGACCAACGGGTTCTTATTGCCGTCAACAGCACAAGCTGCAAACAAACTGAAATTAATGAATCTTGGGTACGTGCTTGGGATCCATTGCCCACCAACAAAAGGCTTAGTGGAAGAATTGCCACAATTTGGTGTCAACCTTGAGATGCGTCGGTTCAAAAAATTGCGAGACAACGTCCAGGCCGTGCTCGGTGGCGCCGGTGACATAGGTATCAGTGGGCCCATTATACTTTTGCGAAGCGTCCAAGCCGGCAACGACGTGCGCATCATTGGCAACTATTACACTCATACCTCACTCGTCGTGGTCGCTAATACTGATGTCATTAAATCATGGGACGACTTTGAAAGAGATGATGTAACTGTTGGTATCAACTCGCAGGGTGACATTACCCAAGTCATGATTATGGGTGGCCTTCTCAAGAATAACGCGGGTATCGCTAACGTGAAGTGGGCGGATATTGGCGGCAGTGGCTCACGGATGCGTGCTTTAATCGCTAACCGCATCCAAGCAACTGTGATTCACTTTGATCAAGTTCCCAAGGTGCAAAAAGAAGGCAACTATAAGGTCATGTTGGTTCCGGCTGAACACTACAACCCATGGGTCAACGAAGTGGTATACACACGAGGCAGTTGGCTAGATGCAGGGGATAATCACTCCACTGCCGTACAGGTGATGAAGTCGATTATTACAGCTAGCCGGAAGGCAAATAGTGACTTTGGATATTACAAAGATGCTTTCAGCAAGTACGCTACTATTAAAGGCAAAGATAAAATGCCTGAAGCGAAAGTACGGTCCTACTACGAGACTATTTCACATAAGATGGGAGTATGGCCGGCTGATAACGCTTTTAGAGCGTCAAACTTTGAACAGTTAATGCCTTACTACAAAGCCGCAAATGCGGTGACAGATGCCCCGATTGACTTCCAAAAGGTAGTCGACGAAAGCGTCGTCCAACAGGCATTGAAGGAACTAGGTTAAGCAGCCGAAGCGCGCTACTTGGGACGCCGTCTTCGGTAGCGCGCTTCTTTAACCTTTAAGGAAGTCATCCATGACAAGCATTGCACTACGTGGTGTCAGCAAAACCTATCATGGACGCGATGGCGAGTCGATCACCGCACTCGATCAAATCTCGCTAGAAATTGAGGATAACGAGTTCGTAAGTATCCTGGGCCCCAGTGGCTGTGGAAAATCCACATTGCTACGTATTGTCGATGGATTAATCGATTTTGACGGTGGCCAGGTACTGTTCAATAACCAACCAGTTACGCAACCGACTCAAGATCGCGGGTTTGTCTTTCAGGCATTTAACCTGTTTCCTTGGCGCACGGTGCGTGCCAACATTGAATTTGGTTTGGAAGTAAACAAGATGTCGCGAGCGCTGAGAAAGGAAATATCAGACCGCTTAATCGCGTTGGTAGGTCTGGTTGGCTTTGAGAAAAAATACCCTTACGAACTTTCAGGTGGAATGCAACAACGTGTGGGTATTGCGCGCGCTCTTGCCATCGAACCAGAAGCTCTTCTAATGGACGAACCGTTCGGTGCACTAGACGCGCAGACAAGAGAAGACATGCAAGACGAACTGCTTCGAATTTGGAGCGCTGAACGCAAAACAGTTTTATTCGTTACCCACTCTATCGAGGAGGCAATCTACTTATCCGATCGTGTGGTCATTATGACTCCGAGGCCTGGAAAGGTGTTGGCTAATATTTCCGTTCCATTCGACCGCCCGCGACACGATGAACATCGTACGCTTCCCGAATTCTCCGAACTACGTCGAGACATTCACGGGCGCCTCAAGGCAGCTTATAACTCTCCAACCAAGGAGATAACCCCCTAAAGCAGACTAGGTGGCTAACCGCTCAACAAAGGTGCCAACGATGAGACGTCGTCAAGTTCTGAAAGGCCTTCTACCGCCTCACGCAAGCGATCAACACCAAGTTTTCCGAGGGTAGGTTCAGCGAGACTAGCAAACTTCTCGCGCAGTTCCGCATCGCCAATAGGCATTCCCACTCCACCAGGCGGATTCCGGCTTTCGGCTTCAAACCGACTACCGTTTGCTAAAAAGACAGAGACTTTGTGGGACCAATGCTCTGGATACAGGAGATCGAATGATGGCTCATGAATCACACGAACTTTACTGATTAGGTCTTGCAACACAGGGTCTGTTCGCATGCTGGACTCCAATGAATCCAGTCCTACCCATCCTTTGGCCAGTGCGGTGGCGGCTCCAAACTGGTGACTCATAATGGCATCAAATCTACTTGCTACTTTTGGTCGATCAGAGACTTCGATCGATTGCCGGAAGGCAAGAATCTCGACCTTCTCGATCAAACAAGGTCGAATATCATGCAGCTGCCGTAGATCAAGCAAGGCCGCGATTGGACCGTGGGTATAACGGCAAGTGGGATATGGCTTCAGCGAAGTCGCGCGGAACACCCATTCGTCACCGAGGGCAGCGTCAAGACGGGTGAGATCAGGTGTTTCCGAAAACATACGACAAACACCCCAGCGACCACCCAGAATTTCACTTGGACCAGATAACCCATGCTTACTGAGCAACGCTGACGTGACACCCGTTTGTGCGGCTCGCCCACCATTGAGAGCGGAATCAGTCATCGATCCAGTTTCCTGGTATTGGCGAAGCCCCGCAGCAGCACCACCCGCATGTCCCAACGCGCCAACCACTCCATCGTAATTAAGGCCCATCACACGCGCTGCAGCTGCGGCTGCCCCAATAGCATTGCAAGTGCCGGTGCAGTGAAATCCAGAAGCGTAGTGACCTGGCCCTAATGCACTGGCAACCCGCACAGCCACTTCATGCCCAGCTAGTACCGCTGCTAGCACATCGATGCCAGAGGCGTGTGAATGCTGGCCCGCAGCCAACGCAGCAGAGAAGACTACAGCACCCGCGTGTACCGGCCCCGCCTCGTATGTATCATCAAAAGTGTGGATGCGCCCATGAAAAGCGTTAACGAACGCAGCCAGGGACGCAGGCGCCATGCTTGCACAGCCGACAATCGATGCTTCTGGAGAATCTCCTCCCTTGCCGACCAGTGACCGTACTGCGGCAGACGATGGATCAGAAAGACCGGCATACATGACTCCTAGAGCGTCAAGTACGTGACAAATAACTTTCTCTGCAACGTCTACTGGTACATCGTGCCATCGCAAATCAGCGACAAACTTTGCCAGATGCTTATCTGGGCTCATCATTGATTCGTGACAATAGTGAGTAACAAGTTGTTGTGTTCGTCCGCCTGAACTTTCCCAGCGGAACCGACCACTACAGTTGACTCTACCTCTTCGATTATTGCGGGCCCGCTTATGCTTGCCCCCGAGCCGAGCCGGTAACGATCATAGACCGGACATGTGACAAACCCATCAGTGTCTGACATATAAACTTGTCTATAACCTTTTAACGGGAGTTTCTTTCCGTTGCTGGGAGGAAATTTTTCCAAACGGACATCGGGTCGTGGACCACCCACAACCACCCGCCAGTTGACTACCTCAATGCGATGACCCGGGTTTGTCCGATGGTATCGCGCCTGGTAACGTTCAAGGAAATCTGCTTCTAGTTGCCTAAGGTGCATGTCCTCGATCTGGCTGGAGGACATGGGTACCAGAAGATCGAAGGTCTGACCATAGTAACGGACGGCCGCCTCGCGCCGAACACCAATGTCCTGCGCGGCAATACCGGCGCCTTCCAGCATTCGTCGACCTTCGGCTTCCATCTCTTCGAAAAGTTCCCGCGTTGCAGCGAGGTCAACGTCGGATATGGAAACGGCTACTGTTCGTAATAATTCAAAAGCTGGAGGAGAAACCAGGAATCCAAATGCTGACATTACACCGGCCCGGGCGGGAAACAAGATCCGAGTTATACCCAATTCCATAGCCACACTGTATGCATGCACGGGTCCGGCCCCGCCAAAAGCCACCATGGTGTACTCCCGGGGATCTCGACCACGTTCGAGGCAGTGAACCTTCGCTGCACGGGCCATATTGTCATTGACAACACTATTAATCCCCGCAGCTGCTCGCTGTGCCGACACACCAAGCGGATTCGCCACATCCTTCGCAATGGCGACCTCGGCCCGTGACCGATCCAGCACCATAGTCCCGCCAAGAAAAAAGTCCTGATCAAGATAACCCAGATATAAATCCGCATCAGTTACCGTGGCCGCATTACCTCCACGTCCATAAGAAGCCGGGCCGGGTTCCGCCCCAGAGCTCTCCGGCCCGACTTTCAGTAATCCAAGTTCACTAACCTGAGCGATGCTGCCACCTCCAGCGCCAATCTCAATCATTTCCAATACTGGGGCACGAATCGGCAGCCCACTGCCCCGTGCAAAACGCGCAACATGACCGACTTCGAATGTTCCGACTCTGCTTGGAGCCCCGCCCTCGATGACACAAATCTTGGCAGTAGTCCCTCCCATATCGAATGCAATCAGATCACTGTGATTCGATAAATCACCTAGAAATGCTGCCGCCATAGCACCACCTGCCGGCCCAGATTCAATGAGGCGGACCGGATACTTCGCAGCAGTTGCGCACGGAATCGTTCCCCCGTCCGACGTCATGATTAGGGGCTCCGATACGCTCATTCCGACAGCGTTCAACTGGCTGACTAGATCATCTAGGTAGCGCCGCATAATTGGGCGAACGTACGCATTTGCGACCGTAGTACTCGCCCTCTCAAATTCCCCAATATCCGGGCTAACGTCGGATGACAACGAAACTGACACCCCTGGTGCTTCACGCCTAAACACTTCTGCAATGGCGCGTTCATGGCGCGCATCTCTAAAAGAGTGAAGCAAACAAACCGCCACTGCGTCGATTCCTTTAGTAACGAGACGCCGCGCCAATTCCGCAACCTCGAGATCGTCTAGAGAAGTCACGATCTGACCCCGCGCGTCGATGCGCTCATTCACTTCAAAGACCAATGCACGTGGAATCAATGGCTCTGGCAAGTCCATTTCAACATCGTAGATGTCATAACGACTCTCCCGACCCATAACCAAGACATCGCGGAACCCTTTGGTGGCGATCAGAGCAGTGGACGAACCCCTGCGTTCAAGCAGCGCATTCGTAGCAAGAGTCGTACCATGTACAAAAACATGGACGTCGCGAGGTGCAACACCGGTTTTCTCAAAAATATTATGCAACCCACGCATCACACCTCGTGAAACATCACTGGCATCTGTCAGAACCTTGCCAACAGAAAGTTTTCCGGAACTCTGATTGACCAAGGCCAGATCCGTAAAGGTACCGCCGATATCAACGCCGATCGCGTAACGTACTTCTCCAGAACGACCCCCTGCGGAACTAGTCGATGACATCGGGTGCGGCTCGATAACCATAGTCTGCGAACGCCGTATCTTCAGAGACAACCCCGTCGGCAACGTCACGAGCGACCGCAGCGGAGTCCCGCTCAGCAACTGACCCCACTCCGCCAGAGCCGGGAATCTCTAAAGTCATTACATCACCCGCTTGCAGAATGACAGGCAATTTATCATCGATGGTTTCCCCGTTAACCGCATGGCGTCCACCCATACCCGGTCTGCCTCCATGCAACCCCTGAGGCGCAGTCATCAACTTACCGTGTTCCGCCCGCACAGTGATCGGCAATTCGGAAACACTCTCAAATTCGAAGATCTGCCCACACCCACCGCGATAACGACCGGCACCACCCGAATCCGGCCGTAACTCTTTCCGTCGCACTCTGATTGGCGCTACACCTTCGAGCACTTCAACCGGAATATTGGATGAATTTGCGGGAAAACTCATGCAGTGAAGTCCATCCTTTCGAATTCGGGCTCCCATACCACCCATGACAAAAATAAGATCTGAAAACGCGTCACCGCTCGGCAATTGGCCAGCCAAATAAACCAATGATTTGTTACCTGATTCAGCCAACATGCGTTCGCCGACAACGTCCTTCAGCGCATCAAGGATGGCAATAGGCACGTAGTGCCCGCTTGATGGCTTCATCTTCACTGGTGCTGGGAAAGTCGGATTGAGAAAACAACCTTCTGGTGCTACCACACGAATTGGCGCAAACGTGCCCTCATTATTTGGTACAGTCGGACACGCAATACATTTAATTGTGTACATCGCCCAAACATATGTGTACACGAGTGTGCAATTTATGCCGTAAGTTGACTGCGGAGAACTCCCCGCCAGATCAATTTCAACGGCACCACCACGACTGGTGATACGCGCGTGGATATGTAATGGTTCGTCGAAACCATCAACACTGCTTCGACCTTCGTATACGCCTTCCGGAATGTGTTCCGCGATCCCTCGTCTCATTGCGGTTTCGGACTGTGCTCGAACGGCTTCAGAAAGTCCCACAAGGTCCGTCAAATGATGGCGTTTCAGGAATTCCGATACCTTTTCCTGCATAACATGCAGGCCCGTGATTAACGCTCGGACATCGCTAGCGACCTGTCGCGGGACGCGCACGTTGGCCTCCAGCATGGCGAAAAAAGTCGAATTCTCAACACCACTTTCGACAGCTTTTAGGGGGGGGATAATCAATCCCTCTTCGTAGACCTCTCTAGGAGCCCCGGACAAAGATCCCCCGATGTCAGCCATGTGAGCCATACATTCGGCAAATCCGACCAGTTCGTCGCGATAAAAAAGAGGAGCGATTACCGCGATATCATTGAGGTGGCCCATAATCCACCACGGATTATTGGTTACCAGCACATCACCCTGTGTAAGCGTCGCTATCGGATGAGTCTTGAGAATTTCCTTTACCGCGATTGACGAGGTCCCAACCTTGGAGGCAATACTGACATCTGCAGCCAACATGTGCCCCTCGGCATCGTAGAGCAATACACCAAAGTCTCGTCCTTCCACCACCACCTTAGACATAGAAGTGCGAACGATTGCATACGCCGCCTCATCCACGAGAGTGATGAGGCGGCTCCAAAGTATCTCTAAATCAATGGGGTCAAGGACATCCGGACGTCGTGATTGACGTGAATTTACAGTCACACTGGCACTTCGACTGCAAGCAGGGGCGCATGCTGTTGCGCTCCATAGACGTCAGTGTCACCAATGTCTCCAGCTGGAATCAGTCGCGGCAGAGTCGCCTTAAAGGCAAGTCCAGCATCGTAGACCGTAAAGATGATCTCATCCGCGCGGACATTGTAAAGGCGTGCGAAGAGATCTTCACAAAGAACACCACTGGCTTTCACCTTTTCGAATATCTCCTTATCCGCGAACACAGCATCAATTGTTACCTCATAAGGACCTGCGTTCTTGCTCTTACACACTACCGCGAGGTCACCAATTAGTGTCATCTCAGTTTCCTGATACGTTTTGGTATTCGATGTTGAATGGCGACAACGGGTTTTCTAACTCGACAACGTGAAAGACACTAAAGCGGTAAACAGGCCCACACGCGATGTCCGATGGGGAGAAAGGAAACGCCATATTGCCTTCCTTACACATTCGATTTGGAAAGTCGACATGTAAAATATTGGTGCGGGAGATTGCTAGCACCGCATTGGCGGTTTCCTGATCGAGGGCCACCACCTCGACAAGAATACCAAGTTCGTGTGACTGGGTATTCAACACGGGCTCACGGGAACTCATCACCGCATCTTTACCGTAGACTCGAAAGGTCAATGTATAAGCATCAGCAGGAACACCGAACGACTCGGCTTTGTAGGCTACGTTCTCTCGAACGGATTCCAAGAAACTATCGAATTGACTGATCAGTCCCGGGTCCCGCGTACCACAAAAGGCAACAGCTCGGTATCCAGCAAATTCCGCACCCTCCAGTTTCACCGTATAGACATCGTCAGGCTTCCACACCATGCCAGACACCTTGACGGCAAAATCACTCATCGAGTCGAAGTGGCAATTGGTCGTGTCTAACACCCCACCAGGCTCCTGATGAATAACCGGGCTAGAATTTTCATGCAGCGCATGGTTCGCTACCGACATGGGCGTGCAACGTCGGTCTCGATTGGTCGGCTCCACGATAATGCCGTCTTCGACGACTTCAACGTGCAGGCAATCATGGCCTTTTGGCCATGCGGCCGTTGCTCCACACTCAAGCATTTTCCCCGCATACCATGACGGCGCCGCAGGCATCTGTGCCCGTGTGGCACAAGCTGCCCATGGCGCAGGATCGCTCGAGCGTCCCGCCAGAATAACTTGTGCACCTTCATCGAGGGCCTGGACAAAGGGTTCGGGCCCCATCATCCCGACGATACGTTCGGCACGCTCAATTGTGGCATCGTCAAGTTCCGGCACGTTTCGAAGAGCTCGGATTTTTCCTTCTCTCAGTCGACGTTTGACCCAATTTTTATCCTGCTCTGCATGAATTAAGGCTAGCTTGAAACTATGGTCATCTTCGCGCGCGATCTCTTGTACTATTTCAGAGACTTCCTGCAGATGCGGTTCACCGCCGGCACATCCGCAAGACCCAATAACCAAAGGAATATCAGCTGACCGTGCCGCAGAGAGCATTAGGCGCAAGTCACGCTTTACCGCCATTCGGGAGTTCAAACTCTTGCCGGAGCCAAGGTAATGAGGACCGGGATCCGTGCTGCCGGCATCGACTCCAATCATGTGAGGCGCGCGGGCCATACCTGCCGCCAGTGACTCTTCAGGAAAACCATAACCTAGCAAGCCACTCGTTGATAACAATCGGTATGAGCCCATAGGATCCCCCGTCCTTTACCTCGATAGAGTGTACCTGTATAGTCAAGTTAGAGCAAACAATATCGGTGGACTGGGATCCATGGTGCAACCACTTTACGTGCGCATCCAGGACGAGCTGCGAGAATTGATCGCAAGCGGCAACCTGGGACCCGGTGACCGAGTCCCGTCCGAAAATAAACTTGCCTCTCGCTACGAAACAACGCGCCAAACTGTCCGGCAGGCTCTTGCCCAACTCGTATTTGAGGGACTGATCGATCGGCACGCTGGCCTTGGAACCTTTATCGCCCCACCAAAGGTCGAGGCAAGACTTGATACTCACGTGCGCCAATCTTTCGAGGAACAAATTGAAGCCACCGGTCTAAAAGTCACTTTTAAATTGCTTTCTTTTGAAGAAATACAGGCGCCCGACATTGCCTGCACAGCCATGGGCCTTAGCGCTGGGGATACGGTTTACCGAATGCAACGCCTGCGACTAGTGAACTCTGAACTGATCGGACTCGAGGATCGTTTTATCCTGAGTGAACAAGGCAAAGAAATCTCTCAAGAGAGCCTCAACGCAGCTTCTGCTATCACCATTATGGACGCCACGTCTGCAGGTCCAGTCGACAATATTATGGTATCCGTGAGCGCTAGCCTGGCCAACGCAGAGATCGCAGCCAAACTGAAATTACCAAAGGATGCGCCCGTCTTGTTGCGGGAACACCGCTTCTCTAATCGGGAGGGAAAGATCATCCTGTTCGGTACTGCATATTATCGCGGTGACAATTACCGTTTTTCTTACACCTTGCGTTACGATGACAAGACGGCGTCAGGTTTAATGCATTCCTAACGCTATGATCGACCCCATTCTCCTCGAGCTACTTCAAACACAGCTCACGTCGGTAGTGCGAGAGATGCGCGGCATCATGATCCGGACAGCATACTCGCCGATGATTCATGAAGGCCACGACTTCTCTTGTGCTGTCTTATCCGCGACCGGTGACCTTGTCGCGGCATCGGAAGTAGAGCAACCAACTCATATATCTGCACTACCGTGGGCTGCCCGAAGCGTCATCGAACGTTATGGCACTGACATTGGGCCGGGCGATCAGTTCTTACACAACGACCCATATTCTGGTGGCGCGCATCTTAATGATGTAGCCCTTTATTTTCCTGTATTCCACGAAAACATACAGATTGCTCTTCTGGGAATCATGGCCCATTGGCAGGATATTGGCGGAATGGTGCCCGGCAGCCTCTCGGGGACTGCCACTGAAATCTTTCAAGAGGGTGTGCGAATCCCTGGCATTCGTATAAGACGGCGCGGCGATCCGATCACAGAAGCTACCGATTTACTCTTTGCGAATGTTCGCCAACCGGAGGAACGCCGTGGTGACCTACAGGCAATGATCGGCGCGTGCCGGATTGCTGAAAAACGCATTGTTGCCTTAGTCAAACGCTGGGGAATTGACACCACTCGATCTGGAATGTCGGCCTTACTCGACCGCGCAGAAACGCGTATGCGGAACAGCATTAATAATATTCCAGATGGAATCTATGAATATGAAACTCATCTCGATAACACTGGAGACTCTCCGGAACCATTACTACTCAAGCTTCGTCTGACAATCAAGAACGACACGCTCGATGCCGACTTCAGTGGCTCCGCCCTGCAAGTTTCTGGGCCGACCAACCTAGGTCCGGCGACATCAACGACAGCCGTCTTCACCATGGCCAAAGCATTGCTCGACACAAACGGGGCAATCAATGCAGGGGCAATGCGGCCGCTTTCAGTGACTGCGCCGCTCGGCACTGTAGTCAACGCCCACCCACCTGCCGCCTGCGGCGCAATTGGAGAAGTTCGCCGGGCACTCGAGTCACTTGTCATTGGAACGCTAGGCAAGGCAATGCCTGACCGGCTGGTAGGTGACCTTAAGGGCGCATCTAATATCACTGCGATCGGTGGTCCGCACCTAGATCGGAGCGGTGACTTTCTCTTCGCCGAATTTCCCGCCGGTGGGACTGGCGCTTTTTTGGGGGGCGACGGAAATAATACAGTGCGTAACTTTGCTGAAGGTGACATATCTTCCATTCAGCCGATCGAATCGATCGAGCTCACGTGCCCATTACGCGTCGAAAGCACTTCCCTACGGACGGACTCCGGCGGGGCAGGTAAATGGCGTGGGGGACTCGGCCTAACGCGAAAACTTCGGCTTCTGGCACCACATGGGCGCTTATCCGTATTGTCGGATCGCAATATTATTCCTCCCTACGGCGTCCGCGGCGGGAAAAATAGCGCCCCTAACAGATTTACAATCCAGCGCGATGGTCGCGTGATACAGCCATCAACATTGCCAGGTAAAGTCACTGCATTTCCACTGCGCCAGGGAGACATTGTGATCGAAGAAACTGCTGGCGGGGGAGGCTACGGCGACCCACTGGAACGTGATCCCATGCTTGCGGCGCATGATGTTGCATTCGAATACGTCTCACAAAGCGTCATGTTAGGAACCTACGGTGTGATCCTGCGAAATGGAAGCGTAGATGAGCAAGCTACCGCGACAGCCCGATCTCAGATGGCAAACGATCGAGTACTCCTGAATTTACAAGACCTACACAATGTATCCGACTCCGAATTCGACGGATCTCGCCGCCTTGCGATAGTGTCATCGTCGACGGCAAAACGCCTGGGCGCAACCCGGGACACTCTGATTGAACTTCCAAACCCAGACGGTCCCTCGCTGCGTGCCTGGTTGCGCATAGACGATGGAGTACACACAGGAAACTGTGCCATTGGATCATCTGCCCTAGCGATACTTAACTTGGGCATCGGCGCCACCGTGGAAGTCCGACTCCTGGATCTAGTTGCAAAATAAAATGATTACCACGGCAGGATCAATCGCAGGTGTAGATGTAGGCGGAACTTTTACCGACCTAGTGCTTTTCGATCCTGATAACGGCACCCTTCATATAACGAAAGTTCCTTCCACTCCAACCGATCAATCCCAAGGCGTAGTCTCCGGCTTGGCACGTGTTTTACCTGACCTAACAAAGCTAACACGACTAGACCACGGAACCACCGTATCGACAAATGCCCTGCTCGAAGGTACAGGGGCAACAGTGGCTATGATAACCACCGATGGCTTTCGGGACGTATTAGAAATCGGCCGAACACGGCGGATGCTACCCAGCGTCTATGATCCAACATTTGTGCGTCCCGCACCACTGGTACCGCGCCCACTGCGTTTCGAAATTTCAGAGCGCATCGACAAAGACGGTTCAATCCTGATTCCGCTTGATAGTACAGCTATTAAGAAGCTTGCTCCTCTCCTTGACCAACATGGAATTGAAGCAGTGGCTGTATGTTTTCTGCACTCCTATGCACACCCTAGCCATGAACAAAGTGCTGTCGACATTCTCCGTCACTCAGCAGCGAATATTGCCATTACCGCGTCCCATCAAGTGGTGCCTGAGTTTCGGGAGTACGAACGCTTTTCGACGACTGTAATTAATGCCTACCTACTTCCTGTTATGACTCGGTATCTATCTACTCTTGGGGACTCCCTTGCTGCTAAAGAATATCGTGGACCGGTATACACAATGGCATCGAACGGGGGCACCATGGATCTGGAAACTGCTCAACAGTTACCCATCCGAACGATCCTATCGGGCCCAGTCGGTGGCGTGACCGGTGCCCTTTGGATTACTGCGGACGCCGCTGTTACTGATTTTGTCACCTGCGATATGGGGGGTACCAGTACTGATGTTTGTCTAATAGAGAACGGACAGCCGGCAGCTATCAACGAGACGGCGTTTGTTGGATATCCCATAAAGGGGCGTCAGGTCGACATCAATACGGTCGGTGCAGGTGGAGGGAGCATCGCATATGCTGAAAATGGGGACACACTCCGTGTTGGCCCGCGGAGTGCAGGCGCCAAACCAGGGCCTGCGTGTTACGATCACGGTGGCACGGACGCCACTGTAACGGACGCCAACATGGTGCTTGGGCGTGTTGGAAACAGACGCCTTGGAGGAACCATCCAGCCCAAGCAGGAACTGGCACAGACCGCCGTCAGCACATTGGCAACTGAGCTTAGCGTACCCGATGTATTTCGCATGGCCAACGGCATCGTTCGAGTAGCCGTGGCTCAGATGGCCAGCGCGATCCGTGAAATAACGATCGAACGAGGCCATGACCCAACCGAGTTTACACTTGTCGCATTCGGCGGAGCCGGCCCCATGCACGCCACCTTACTGGCAGATGAAATTGGCATGAGAGAGGTGTTTATCCCGGTTTTTCCAGGCAATCTATCGGCTCTGGGCCTGCTGGCTTCGGATCAAATCCATGAATCAGTTGTTACTTTCTTAGGTCGACTTAACTCCCTTGACCTCGCCGCACTACTATCTACCCGCGACGCACAAGTGACTGAAGGTCGCCGTGAATTAATTCGGCGAGGATTCACGAACGACACTATACGTTTTACCCATTCGATTGATATGCGTTACTCACGCCAAGCTTTCGAAATCACCGTCGAGATGGCAACTGAGAGCTGGAGCCTGGCTTCCTTGCGTAGGGCATTCCTAGATACCTATGAACGTCACTATGGCCACGCCGATTCAAATGGTGAGATAGAGGTCGTAAACCTCCGAACAAGCATCATAGGCGTTAACAAAAAACCGATGGTACCCCGCGCGCATGAGCGCAGGGGAAGCATTGAGGATGCGATTATAGGTAGTCGTGAATCTTGGTTCGATGAATCGCTAATAGTCGTTAATATCTATGACAGGGAGAAGCTTCCGGTCAATCAACGTTTCTCCGGGCCAGCAATCGTTGAAGAGGATGGGTCAACGACTGTAGTGACACCCGGCTGGACCGGGCACATAGACTCTGCGGGCAATTTGAGACTAACAGCAGTCCATTAACAGGGAGAAGACGAATGCATATGGTACATATCAAAAACGAAGTGCGTCGCAAGCTCGAGCGGGGTGAGGTGGTGATGGGGATGATGCACTTTATAGGCAGTCCAATGGTAGTTGAAGTAATGGCTTCAGCTAACCTGGATTTTTTCGTCATTGATATGGAACATAGCCCCATTGATATCGATTTAGCCGCCCATTTAATTAGGACCGCCGACGCTGCCGGGATCACACCACTAGTACGTGTCCCTGAAGTCAATCCGGGCCTCATTAAAAAACTACTCAATCTAGGTGTTCGTGGCATCGTTATTCCGCACGCAACCCGAGAAACATGTGCAGCAGCAGTACAAGCAGTTCAGTTTTCCCCAACTGGTATGCGAGGCTCGTGCCCAGCCGTTCGACAGGCAGGTTATGGCGCTCCTGATTGGCAAGAGTTCACCGAAAATGCCAATAAAGAAATTCTCGTTATCCCGCTTCTTGAGGAAAAAGAAACCATAGATGACTTCGAGGCATTGGCGACGATGCCCGGCCTCGATGTATTTTTTCTCGGTACATTTGATTTCTCTGTGTCAGCTGGTGTACCTGGCGCAGGTTTTGACCATCCAATTGTAGCCGCCGCACTCGAGCGAGTAGTTTCCCTCGCCAAAGCCAACGGGAAATACGTTATGACGACTGTCGGGGATAACATCAACATTGATTACGCGCGTGACATCCTAAGTCGCGGCGTACAAATGATTAGTTACAGTGCAGATGCATTAGTCTTCCGTCGCGCATGCCTTGATATTGCCGCGCTTAAGGTCGCGGCAGAAGCATCTTTATAAGCACCATCACACCGTACAAAACGTCACCGCTATTTCCATTTGCTGGGTTCAATATCGCTTTGGCCCAATACAGAGCTGCATGGGTGCGGGGATAAGAGTCGCTGAATACGGTTGCCCACCAGGAGGTGGTGGGGGTGTGCTGAACTGGGGTCCGTTCCTGTCGACTCAGGTCCTTTTACGTGGAGTCGGCGCCTGAGTTTTATTGGATTTTATGGACTTTGTTTGGGTGGTAACTGCCTTCACACGGCAGGGGTCACTGGTTCAATTCCAGTGGTGCCCACCATTTAACTTCAGTGTGATTGTTTTGATCCTTTCTTGCATTCTCTTTCTTGCGTCTTATTTGACACTCGTTCCATATCGTTTCATCTATGATTGAAGGATAAAAACAGGTAATAGTTTCTCCTGACTTCTGGGCACCACAAGTAACAAATTAAGTGGCGTATCCTGGTAGCTCTCGGTCCAGCACACGCATCATGGCATCGAAATACAAACGATCACGATCTGCTGGTGAAAAGCGGTCATGGGACACAGGTGACTTGAGCTGCTTAATGACTTCTTCGGGTATGGGTGCCAGTTCACGCTGGGTCGTCATCGCC
>JAZAGZ010000119.1:0-49520 GCA_036231525.1 Pseudomonadota bacterium
CTGACGCTATACGCGACTCAATACAGCGGAAATAGTCTCTTCGGCGTCGCTGGCGCTACGTATCGATTTGGCTTTGGCTGGCTGATCGCCGTTCATTACATGTTAGCGATTATCGTTTTTTATCTGGCATTTGCACCGAAGTTGCACACGTTGTCTCGTAACCGGGGGTATGTCACCCCGGTGGATTATCTTGAAGACCGATACGGTTCAAGAGCTATTTCCCTGATTAGTTCTATCGTGATGATCGTCGCCCTGAATAACTACTTATTGGCACAGCTTATGACCATGGGTCGCGCACTACAGGGTCTTGCGGGTGCTTACGGTGATGAGGCATACAACTACGGGGTGATTGGTTTGGCACTAATTATGCTGATTTACGGTACCCTGGGTGGGATTCGCGCTATTGCGTGGACAGATGTAATTCAGGGGAGTGTCCTGATAATTGGTCTTTTCATTCTGCTTATATTGTTGGTTGACCAGTTTGGACCGTTATCAGACGCAACGGAGTTGATTGCAGCATCGCCTGATATTTTTAAAATCGCCCGACCTGCTTCACCTATGCTACGTGAGTGGTTGAGTTACGTTATCGTCCTCGGCATGGGCGGCGCACTTTATCCCCACGCTATTCAGCGAATCTATGCGGCAAAATCGCGCCTTACTCTAAATCGGAGTCTGGCTGTCATGGCCTTTCTTCCGTTTACGACAGCACTAATTGCTGTGATTGCTGGAATTTATGCATTGGCTTACGTTCCGGGACTCGAGGGCGCTGCTACAGATCAGGTGTTGGCACGGTTATTGCGAATCATTCAGGAGAATTCCCTGTTTGGGTATGCCGTTGTCGTACTGATCTTCAGTGCTGTACTTGCTGCACTGATGTCCACAGCAGACTCCGCCATGCTATCTATTTCGTCTATGTTTACAAAGGACATCTATGCCGTGCACGTGAACCCGGAAGCAAGCCAGTCGGAACTCACGAAGATCGGTAAGCGTTGTTCGTGGATGGTTGTAGGGATGCTAGTCGTGTTGGCCATCTTGTTAAAAAACCAAGTTTCCCTTATTGCACTGATTGATCGAAAATTTGATGTGTTAGTCCAGTTAGTGCCAGCGTTCATGCTCGGTATACATGCGCCGTTCCTCAAGAGAGGACCGGTCTTGATGGGGCTCGTGATAGGGCTAGTGATTGCTCTCGGATTGGCTTTCGGCCCATTTGATTTTGTTGTGGCGGGTAAAGTCTGGGGATTACACCCTGGTCTTTACGGATTAGTAGTTAATCTCGTTATTTCGACCGTAGGTTCTGCCCTGCGACCGAGGCCAGAGAATTGTCTATCTGTTTTGCCGACGGTTAATAAGTAGAGGCTAGGGCTAGAGGTCTTCTGCTTGCTGTCTCAACACGAATTTCTGTATTTTGCCAGTAGAAGTTTTTGGTAGATCCGTAAAAACAACTGTTTTTGGGCACTTGAAGTGAGCCATATGCTCGCGGCAGAAACCAATGATTTCTTCCTCGGTTGCGCTCTGGTCGGTTTTCAGAGTCACAAATGCGCACGGGGTCTCTCCCCAGTGGTCATCCGGGCGGGCCACAACCGCTGCTTCTAGTACTGCAGGATGTCTATATAGAACTCCTTCTACCTCAATGGAGGAGATATTCTCGCCTCCTGAGATAATCACGTCTTTAGAGCGGTCACGAATCTCGACGTACCCGTCGGGGTGTGTTACTCCGAGATCACCTGTATGAAAGAGACCACCCTTGAACGACTCGTCAGTTGCCTTCGGATTCTTCAGGTATCCTTTCATCACAACGTTGCCACGGAACATCAGTTCTCCCATGGTCTCTCCATCCGCAGGAACGGGTTCCAATGTGTCTGGATTTGCTACAAAGAACTCTTCCTGAACATGGTACTTGACACCCTGTCTGGCCTTGAGTGCAGCTTGTTCTGTGGTTGGTCTCTTATCCCATTCTTCGTGCCAGTCACATACCGTGTTCGGTCCATAGACTTCAGTGAGCCCATAAGCATGGGTGATATCAAAGCCCATTGTCTCCATACGTTCTAGTACTGCAGCTGGCGGAGCAGCGCCCGCAGTCATCATCTGAATTCGGTATTCGAGGTTAAGTGATGCTGATTCGGGGGCGTTTAACAACATATTCATGACAATCGGAGCGCCACACATATGCGTGACTCCATACTGCATGATTGCCTCAAATACGGCGGCTGGCTGCACATTACGCAAACAAACGTTGGTGCCCGCCAATGCTGCTACGGACCATGGGAAGCACCAGCCATTACAGTGAAACATGGGTAACGTCCAGAGATATATCGGTTTGGGCGACATACCCCAGGCGAGTATGTTGCCTATTGCGTTCATATAGGCGCCGCGGTGATGGTATACGACGCCCTTTGGATTACCGGTCGTTCCCGAGGTGTAGTTCAGAGAAATGGCGTTCCACTCGTCACTGGGCAGTATCCAGGGAGTATCAGGATTGCCCTCAACTAGAAGTTCCTCGTAGGTAAGTTCTCCCAGTCGCTCGCCCGATGTTGCCAGAGGATCATCAATATCTATCACCAACGGTTTTTTATCGAGCCTTGATAAGGCCTCTGAGATAACGGGAGAGAATTCTCGGTCTGTGATTAGCGCTTTGGCTTCAGCGTGCTCAAGAATAAACGCGATAGTTTTGGCATCTAGCCGGATATTGAGTGCATTTAGAACACCACCAATAGCAGGCACCCCAAAATGAGCCTCCATAAGTGCTGGTACGTTAGGCGCCATAACTGCGACCGTGTCACCATGTTGAATACCTCGGGATGCAAGAGCGCTTCCCAAGCTCCGGCATCTCGAAAAGGTTTCGCTCCAGGTGTGTTGCTCTGCGCCGTGAATGACCGCTAATCGGTCTGGGAAAACCTCTGCTGCTCTACGTAAGAAACTGAGAGGAGATAGCGGGACATAGTTTGCCTGATTCCTCTCGAGATGTTGGTTGTACTTATCCATGGATTACGTTGTGCTATTCCCAAGCGGCGTATACGGGCTTGCCCACCAGATAGTCTGGGTTTGCTCCTGGACGAGGCGTGAATTTTTGTACACCACCATTATCAACTTCGGCGATATAGAAATTGCCCTCTTGGTCTACACTTATGCCATGAACCCCCCACATGCCTCCCGGGAAATCTCCCCAGGTACCCCATGCATAAAGGAAATTACCGTCAAGGTCGTATTTTAAGATTTTGTTTGTGCCACGGTCAGCGGCCCATAGATAGCCGTCGGCAGAAATATTAAATAGATGAACATCAGACGGAGCCTCTCCAAAACTCCATTCATCCAAATATTCTCCATTTTCGGTGAAGATCTGCACACGGTGGTTATAACGATCATTTACGAAGACCCTATTAGTCTCGGGATCTACGGCAATTCCATGAACATTAAAGAAATGGTTGGGCCGTCTATCGTTACCGGTTCTGTCTGCCGGTTCTCCCCATGACAATAGATAGTTGCCGGCCGCATCAAACTTCACCACACGCGTGCCGTTGTAGCCATCAGCGACAACGAAGCTGCTGTCTGAAAACCACGCAAGGAAGCTCGGGCGATTAAAGTGTGTTTCGTCATTTCCCAGTTCACCATAGGTGCCGATGCTCTGTACCAGTTCTTTACCGTCATTCGTGAATTTATGGATGATGTGCTTGTGATCATCGACAATCCAAACGTGTTTCTCAGGATCGTATGGATTGATTGCTACAAAGTGTGGTCGCTGTAGCATGGAGTCCCATTGTGTCCACTCCTCAACGATCTCACCTTCTCGATTGATTACGACGATGCAGTGTTCCCAGCGTGCATCAACTCCCATTCGCCCTCCATTTTCTTCCCAGGTCTCGATCGCAGTTTCCGCTAATGATCCGGCGCCACCGTTGGCTGGTAGGCTTGATGCAGTTGCATCCCTCCATGGTAATCGTCCAATGGGGAAGTAGATGCTCGGGCCCACATCAAAAATAGCTCGTCGCTGGGGGCGATCAACATTAGGTAACTCGCCCCTTTGTAAGACGTAGACACGATCAGGGCTTTCTGCAAAGACGCTTTGCCCGGCCCCCCAAGTCCATCCCTCATGTCCGGGTAGTGTGGCAATATCCTTGGGCCAATTCTCGACAACGTTGTACGGACCAGTTATATCTTGGCCACCTCGCTCTCCGGGTACTGCAGCAAAACCTGTGTCTGAGGTTGAGTCTTGAGCGAAGCTAACTCCAAAGAATAAGATCAACAGCATACCTACGACAAACTTGCGCATAATTTCTCCCGTCAAGTTAAAGAACGCGCTCCAACGGGTATGGAGCGCGTGGATTTGAATCAAAGAACGTTTTCTTCCAGCCAGCTATGGATGTACTCGGCGATTTCTTTGCTGTTTAGCTCAAGCATCATCATGTGCCCGTTTCCCGGTAGACCCACATCTTCCATGCGAACATATTCTGTTTCCACACCAGCCTGATTGAGCCAATTTGACAGACAATGATCAAAGATTCGGTGATAGCCACCTTCACCATTCATGAATAGCACAGGGATGTCGGTTAGGTTGACAAGCTGGCGCGCCGGTTCCACCTGTTGATAGCAAGGGACTAGCCCCGGACCTTCGGCTTCCGTTTGAAGTTCGACCTGAAGTTCAGATGGATCACTTGCCGGAGGGTCGTATGTGATGGGCGTGTTTCCAATACCCCACGCCAGTCCGCCGCTTTCCCGATATACCACGTTAGAGGTGTCTACACCCCGGATGGGTGGTGCTGCGGGTTCTAGCGTCACAATAGTACGCACAAGTTCCGGGCGTTCGTCCGCTATATTCCAACCGAACCAGCCCCCCTGGGAATGGGTGAGTAGAATAACTGGCGTACCGATCATATCGAGTAGTGCAACATTGGCATCAATGGTGAGCTGTGCCTGACGTCCACCGATAAACTCCACCTGGGTCTTCATGAAGTAGTCCCCGATAGCATCTCCCATGCGACCTGTCCCCGGCCACTGAGTGTGTTTCGAAGCCTGAGGAAAATCTGCGGTAGCGGCTGAGGCGGTAAAAATCTGCTCCAGATTGATGCCATTACGGATGCGGATGTCGCCGTCAATGCCTGGCACATATTGGGATCTTCCACGCGCCGGGAAGTCTTGGATGTAGACTACGTAGCCCATTTCAAGGAAATCATATGCCCAACCCGGGCGGCCGTCCGGGGTTTGCAGGAAATCCACTCCCGTTTGGCCAGCACCGTGCAGGAATACGATCGGGTAGGGGTGCCGAATCTCATGGGGCACCATGACCTCAACGTACATAGCTCCACCCATAGTCATTTGATCCCCTTCACCGACGTACTCACCGCCTGCGTAGAAGAACCCTTGCTGGGCAACGTGGTCCATTGACATCATTGGAATACTGGCTGGTGGCTCCGCTGCTTGTGAGATACCCCCAAGCGTTGTAAGAACCACAACCAGCGCGACTTTTGATATTTTCATACTCATTTTCTCTTTCTCTCCTACGCCGGCCCCTACCCGGCGAATCATTCAGTACCAGTTTGTTTTCTGATCAATCCCAGGCTGCGTAGACTGGTTTGCCCACCATTGTTTCTGGCCGTGCTCCCGTTTTTGGGGTGTACTTTTGGACTCGGCCGTTCCCGACTTCGGCAACATAAAAATTGCCCTCCTGATCGACGCTAAGCCCATGGACTCCCCATTGTCCTCCAGGGAAATCACCAAATGTGCCCCAGGAATACAAGAGGTTGCCTTCAAGGTCATAACCAAGGATTTTGCTGGTCGCTCGATCTGCCGCCCATAATATATTGTCGGCCCCTATGTAGAAGAGGTGAATATCAGTCGGTTCAGGACCAAAGCTCCACTCATTCAGATACTCACCATTCTCGGTAAAGACCTGGACTCGATTGTTGGCCCGGTCATTGACAAAAACTCGCCGAGTTTGGACGTCTACGGCGACCCCATGGACATTATTCATGTAGCCAGGTCGGGTCTCGTTGGGTGGATTACCTGCTTCGCCCCAACTCATCAGATAATTACCATCACTATCAAATTTTACGACTCGTGTATTGGCGTATCCGTCAGCAACAAAAAATGCGTCATCTAGGAACGCCATAAAGGTTGGGCGGAAAAAGTGTGAGCCATCGTTGCCACGCTCGTTTGGTATTCCCAGAGTCTGTACGAGTTCTGAGCCGTCATTAGTGAACTTGAAGATGGCATGGCGAAAATCATCTACAACCCAGACGTGTTTTTCAGGGTCATATGGATTGATGGTTACGTAATGAGGTCGGCGGAACATGGAATCCCACTGGGTCCATGCCTCAATGATTTCACCTTCACGGTTCACTACTACCAGACAGTGTTCCCAGCGATGATCCACACCGTGCTCGCCTCGGTCTGTGTCGTCGCCATCAAGTGCGCCAGGAAGACTGGCCCTCGGACCGACGGAGGCGTTACGCCATGGAAGTTGTGCAACGGGGAAGGACAGAGCAGGACCAGCGTCGGGGTAAACCATTCTTGCAGGCGTTTCTATATTCGGTAGCTCGCCTCGATGCAAAATGTAGATGCGATCAGGGCTTTCTGCAAAAACGCTTTGCCCTGCGCCATAAGTCCAACCTTCATGTCCGGGGAGTTCTGCGAGATCCTGGGGCCAGTTTGGATCGATATCGTAGGGTCCAAACATGTCCTGGCCACCCTTTTGTCCAGGTACGGCCGCAAATCCTTGGGCCCATACATTCGGACCTAGTAGCATACAAACGATTCCCATCATGCTCGCACTGAGCGTCACGACGCGACTACGCATAACTTACCCCCTCTGTTCCTTGTTATTTTCAGTGGATTTTTGTTGTTGAGATGTTGACTTGTTTGTTTACTCGACGTTATCAACCATCCATTCGTGGATGTAGGCGATGATCTCGTCACTATTGAGTTCCAGCATCATCATGTGCCCGTTACCGCTAATGCCTACGTCTTCAAGCCTGACAAAATCAGTCTCTACGCCAGCTTGACTTAACCACTTGGGAATGCATACATCAAAGACTCGGTGATAGGTACCATCAGCAGATATTGACAATACTGGAACATCTGCAAAATTGACCAGTTGTCGAGCTGGTTCTTCCTGTAGCCAGCAAGGGACCTCACCAGGCTGTTCAGCTTCTGCCTCTAGATAGGTATTAAGCTCCGATGGATCGCTCACGGGAGGATCGTAAGTGAGTGGGTAGTTAACCGGGCCCCAAGCATTTGCCGGAGCGCCGGTGTATGCGACTGCGGAGGTGCTAACACGCCCAATCTGTGGGCCACCTGGTTCCACGGTAATTAAGGCTTTTACTAGATCAGGTGCGCTGTCCGTGACTCCGAAGCCAACGCCACCACCTTGAGAGTGGGTTAGCAAAATGACTGGCCCAATCTGCTCCAATAGTTCAATGGCCGCATGCCGTGCCAGCGTTGTGCTTTGCCCGGCAAACTGTACTTGGGTCTTGATGAAGTCGTCGAAGATGGGATCACCAGGCTTACCTTCACCCGGCCATTGAGTGTGATTATCGTTCAGCGGGAAATCGCCCATCTCGTCTACGTTGGTCCAGATCGTCTGCAACTGAGCTGCGGTACGGATGCCGAGGTCGCCGTGTACCCCACCAGGGACATAGGCGGAGCGCCCGCGCGCTGGATAGTCCACCATGTAAAGTACATAGCCCTGCTCAATCAGGTAGTACGCCCAGCCGGCTCGCCCATCTGGTGTCTGCTGCCAGTCGACACCGGTCTGGCCGTTGCCATGGAAGATAACGATAGGGTAGGGCTGTGTAATTTCACGGGGTTCCCAAACGTCTACATACATTTGTCCACCCATTACTGGAGGATCACCCACGTAATCACCTCCAACATAATACGAACTCTTGCTGGCAAGATGCTCTGTTGAGAATGTTGGGATAGCGTCTGAAGGCATGGCAATAGAGGTGCTCATGCCACTGGGTTCCGATTCGGTTACCGCAACTTCATTAGATACATCGGCCTCACCACCCGGCTGACAACCAGCCAGACAAACGGCGGCGAAAAGCCCGATGAGAGTCGAGTATCGTGAATCCAGCGTTGTTAGATTCATTGTTATTCCCCCTTGGATGGGTGCGCTGATTGCTCATTCTGCGCCGAGAACGGTTGTTTTTCCAATGTCTTGTCAGTGGCCTGTGAGCATATAGGTCATGCAAAATATTTATCTTTATGAATTGTATACAACTTTCTCTATATGAATTCCTTAGTATTTTATCAGGTACGGATCAAAAGGATCCTAAACATCGGCATGCAGCCACATTTTGGGGATGATGTGCGCCCTGGTGGGTGATACAGATATCTGGTCAAGGTTAGGGTTTTGAACGCTAGCCGTCACTCATAATCGTGACCAGTATCGTACGGGTGTGTCCTTCAGTTCGGTGCTCCCAGAGATAAATTCCTTGCCAGGTCCCTAATGCAAGATCCCCACCTTTTACGGGGATATTGAGGTCGGTCTGAGTGAGGATGCTGCGTACATGGGCAGGCATGTCATCGGGACCCTCGGCCGTGTGCGTGAAACGAGTATCACCATCGGGCACAAGACCTGCCATAAAGACTTCAAGGTCATGGCGGACTGCCGGATCCGCATTCTCACACAGCATTAGAGATGCACTGGTGTGTTGTATAAACAGATGACACATTCCCGTCGTGGGCGCCACCTCTGCTACGGCAGCATTCACACGGTCCGTGATTTCATAACTCCCGCGTCCGGTTGTTTTGATAAGTAGTTTTTTTTGGAACATTGGGAGGTGGTTTTTATGATTTTTTGCCAGTTTAGCACTTAGCAATCAGGGCGAGACAGAGAGAAGAAAGACCGGGATAATGACTCAAATGACTCCAGAGCGGTTTGAAAAACTGAAGGCTGTACTTAATCGTCGCCAGCCAGATCTTACCGTTTTGGCTGATGATGTTCACAAGTCACATAATATTGCGGCAGTGCTGAGGACTTGCGATGCAGTTGGTATTTACCGGGTGCATGCGATTTCTCCACGTGGAGAAATGCGCCGCCATCATATGGTATCCGGAGGTAGCAAGCGGTGGGTTGATATGGTGATTCACACAAAGGCAAGTCAAGCTGTAAAAGCTCTTCGAAAAGAGGGGTGGCAATTGATAGCCGCGCACCCTGGAGAGGGCTCACTAGACTATCGTGATGTTGATTACACAAACAAACTTGCTGTATTGATTGGTGCAGAGCTTGAGGGATTAACTCCACATCTTGTGGAAGTTGCTGACAAGACGGTTGCCATTCCCATGGAAGGCATGGTGGCTTCTTTGAATGTCTCTGTGGCAGCTGCGCTAATACTATATGAGGCGCAGCGTCAGCGCCGTTCAGCTGGACTATACCAGTCCTCCCGACTAGAAGAGGATGAGTACAAGATGACTCTCTTCGAGTGGGCTTATCCAGAGATTGCGGAGCGATGTCGCAGACGTGGTATCTCGTATCCAGAACTCAAGGAAGATGGATCCCTGGTTGAAAATCCTTTGCAAGTAAATTAGGACGAGAACTCTGCTTGCAATGTGGTGAACGCTCGGAGTTTATTTGTGGGTTGAGCTATCCTGGTGGGCCGGAGAACGGTCCGAGCACTCGCTGATTTGGATTTTCATAGAAGTCGTACCTGAGTCTTAATGTTTTTACTTTGCCAAACCAAGGTATCGTAACGATATATATGTTGCCATATTCTCCTGGCGCCATCGCTGGTACATTTTTACTGCCGTGCAACTCTTCCACTAAAGGTGCAAGCGTATCGCTTAGCGTTACCACGAGTACGATCTCGCCTTTGTGATCCGTTAGGATTTGATCCATGAAAGGTTCAAATAGGTAATGATCTCCAGTTTGTACTTCTATCCCCAGGCGTTCGGCAACAGGGCCAGCTGTTTCTTGTGTTCTCCAATGATCGCTAGCATAGATCGCATCCACACCGGCTACTACGTCAATATCCTGAATGACGTTCGCAAGGAGCTCTGCACGCTGTCGACCTAGCTCGTTCAAGCGCGGATTGCTATTTGTCGTTGCTAAGTTTGTATCAGTGTGTCGTACGAAAATAATGGTAGTCGTTGCCTGTGATTCAAAAAACCACGCGAGCCCGAGGCATACAACGATAAATCCAGCAATCGGAATTAGTTTAGAGACCCAAGGGCGATCAAATTCGGCCGGGGGCGTTCTTCGATTCTTTTTATTTTTAGCTCTAGCCATACTGTTTTCTCAGTACATTAGGCGACAGCCTGGTCTACGTTCACTCATCGATAGCGCGTTCTTTTACAACGGTATACTCAACGCCGGTGATCTCTCCTGAAGGTATGTCGTCGGTAGGGGCTTTTGTCTGTTTCATCCGGTGTTTCAGCCACCGAACTCGCACAAACATAACGAGTCCCACTAATACGACTAGCCCAATACCCAGGGACAGCATCACTGCGCCTATCAGTATAGCGATTACGGTAACCAGTGCTCCCACGATCAGGCCTACGGCCTGCAGAATAGGATTCCTGGTAGCACTCAAGGAGCTCATACCTCCCATTCTACCTTAGGGGGTTTGAGCCAATGTGTAATAGCCGTCAAACCAGACCTGCCAGTCTCCCAATCCAATATCGAACTCCTCGAATAACTGTCTTACACGGCCATCCGGGAGTTCAGTCCAAGTGCCTCGAAAAGCCAGCACACTATTTAGCCCTACGTATTCAATGGTACCTTCCATGCGCATAGCCCCGTTTGCCCTGGTACCCATAACGTCAATTAGGGCTCCCCCAGAACCAACCCAGACGTGGCGCCACTGGCCACGGCTTGGGACAAAAAAACTCGTACTGTTGCCAGACGATCCACCGCCCCCTTCCCATTTTTCAATTATTGTGCAGCCACCGCCCTGCTTGGTAATTGTGTTGCGACCAATCAGTGTGTCATTGGAGAGCCGCACATCCCAGATTCCGATCCAGAAGTCGAAGTCTGTAGTGGAAGGCATTGTTTCACATGGATAAACCCTTTGTCGGACACTCCGGTAGATCAGCTGGAAACGGTTATCAGAGCGTAATCTGCTGAACTCTTCTGCATCATCAAGCAGGGAGAGAGCTCTGAGTTCTAATTTATCGGAGGCCTGTAGTGCTTGGAACGCCGTTTCTACTTGATCCAGTATGGCGAAGTTCCTTGCTCGCTCAAGTTCTAACATTGCTTCAGGTGCTTGGGCGACACGTGCTCTTTCCAAAGTCTCGAGTGCGCTGGCGTTTTGTCCCAGTTCCCTCTGAGCTTGGGCGATTCGTAACCAATAGACGCCGTTCAGCCGATCGTTTGATAAGAGTATTTGGTATTCGTTAATTGCTTGAGCCCAGAGGCCCTCTTCGAATGCATTATTCGCAGCGCTCGCTACACCCATTTCTTGAGCTAGTGGGGCATCTATTGTTCCTACTAGCATTGCTAGCATCAGGTAGATTGAAATCGTGCGGATCATCCCAATTGAGCCTCCCTGAGGGGTATGGTCCAGGCTAGATACTTTAGTATGCAAGGGCTCACAAGACTAATACATATTGGGTCTGCCTTGCATTGACCTAGGGGCGTCGGGAGAATGCAAGCGTTGGAGAGGTGGCAGAGTGGTCGAATGCGGCGGTCTTGAAAACCGTTGACCAGTGTTCCTGGTCCGGGGGTTCGAATCCCTCCCTCTCCGCCACATAATCAGTTACAGATATACTTAACACTGCATAGTCCCTAAATTAAGAATGAATTTTAATGTAATTGGTAGTACTTATGACCTGGTATGGATTAGCGAGTTTTAAGAAAAAGGGAGAGATTCGTACAGCCCTAGTATTGGATGATCAGCTTTATGATCTGGCTCGGGTTGCGCGGGACTTGGCGATTTCTGGTAACTGGGTGGAATTGAGTGTAAATGGGCTGCTGGCTCGTTGGTCCGAGGTTAATTCGAGTCTTGATACACTGGCTCAGGACGCTGCCGCTGCGGTGGATCGTCTAAAGACCGTGACTCTTGGCCCGGGGGATCTCGTGCCGCCACTGACGCCGGGGCGGTTTTTTTGTGCTGCTGCTAATTACGTTGAGCACGCTGACGAAATGGGGACCGTTCTAGCATCTAAGTCTGAAAGCAACCCCTATATTTTCATGAAACCGGATACAGCTCTTATTGGGCACGATGACACGGTGATTATCCCAAAGGCCTCTTCTCAGTTAGATTGGGAAATTGAGTTAGCTGCGGTTATCGGGCGAGAGACGCGCCATATTGCAGTAGATGCAGCATTGGATTGCGTCGCGGGATATACGGTGATCAATGATGTTTCTGCTCGCGATCTTAATGTACGGGATGATTTTCCTTTCAAAATGGACTGGTTCCAAGGTAAATGTTTCGATACGTTTGCCCCATTGGGGCCATGGCTCGTTCCTTCGAGCTGTATCGAAGATCCGCACAACTTAAGGATGCAATTGTCTGTCAATGGTGAAGTGATGCAGGATTCTACGACAGGCGCCATGATCTTCGATACACGGGAGCAAATTGCATACCTATCCTCCATTTTGACACTTAAGCCGGGAGATGTAATTGCTACGGGCACACCGACCGGTGTCGGGATGGCGCGGGGGATTTTCTTGAGCCCCGGGGACGTGATGGAAGCATCTATTGAGTCTATTGGTACACTTCGTAATCCAGTATCAGCTGAGGACAGTTAGGAAATATCCGGTGTATCGTTACGCTGTTTTCATTGTTTTTACACTCTTTAGCGTAGTAGTCGGCGCTCAACAATTGACGTTCAATCTTGGTTGGTTGCCCCAGGGAAGTCTCTCGGGGGTAATAATCGCTATTGAGCTTGGTTATTACACAGATGTTGGTTTGGATGTTGATGCTGTCCGCGGATACGGAGGGGTTCGTACTGTTAATGAAATTGATCAGGGTCGTTTTGCGCTTGGTTATGGTGACCCTATCAGCGTGGCTCTTAATCGGGCGAGGGGCGGTGAGGCGCGACTAGTTAGCTCTATCAATACGCGTTGGCCAGCAGGGCTATGTTTCGTACGAGAAAATCATGAGGTCGAGGGGCTTGATGATATAGCTGGATTTACGATGGGCGGCGGATCAGGTTCGACTGTCCACAATTTGATCCCAGTGTGGCTAGATCTTAACAACCTGCCCAGGAATCACTTACGTATGCTTCGAATGGATCCGGCGGTGGTCGATGTGTCGCTTATAGAAGGTGGCATTGATCTGGCGGAGTGTTGGCGGGGCTCCAATCGTGCTGTCATACAGAAGTACGCGAGGGATGCCGGGGTTTCTGTCGGTTGGTTGGAGTATGCCGACTACGGTGTCGATATGTACGGCAGTGGTATCGTCAGCTCTGATCCTTTTATCCAGGAAAACCCGGACACCGTCGGGAGTTTTATCCAAGCGACTTATCGCGGCTATGCTTACGCTATTACGAATCCGGAGAGAGCAACGGAGATTCTCTTGAGCGCATATTCAACTTTGGATCCGGTTATTACGGCGCAGCAGGTAACTGAGACAGCAGATTTAATCATCGACCCAGTTGCTGGTAACTCGAATCTTGGGTGGTTTCGTGAGGATCGCATGCTAAACACAATGGGGTTTATTGATCGGGCATTCGACCTTGATGGCGAAGTTCAGGCTGAAGACCTCTACACTAACCAGTTCGTTCGTTAAAGGTCCTTAATTGAGGGTCAAAATCATGTCTAAGCCAAATCCGAAAAGACTCGGTCACCTTGTCTTAACTGTGCGGGACATAAAGAAGTCGGCCAAATTCTATACTGAGATTGTTGGGCTCACGGTTTCCGACTGGATCACTGATCAGATGGTGTTTATGCGGTGCGAGTCAGGCCATGACCATCATGATTTAGCCCTTGCTCAGGCTCCGCCAGCTCTCAAGGAGGGCGGTGAGGTAGAAGCACCCAGGGTTGGTCTCGAGCATTTCTCCTATCAACTGGAAAACTTAAAAGAGGTTGAAGAGGCAGCTGAGTTTTTGCAGAAACAGGGTATTGAGATCGTGCGTGGCATCGGTAAACATGGTCCCGGTGAGAATGTGTTTCTCGTATTCAAGGATCCTGACGGGAACTATGTTGAGTACTACTGCGACATGACTCAGATTGACCCGGAGGTTGGGTATGAATCAAATGTATGGCCAAACGACCTCGACGCATTCGATCAGTGGCACTACAAGCGTTTCGTAGTTCCGGTGCCTGAGGATTGGGCTCCTGCTGAAGAGGATTGATTACGGGATGATTTCTCGTTTAATACGATTGCTACATCCGTTGCTCGGATTCATTGTGTTAATGATACTTTGGCAGGTCAGCGTAGATATCTTTGAGGTCAGACCTTATCTCCTGCCCTCAATTATGTCGGTCGCTCAGTCCGCCTGGGAGTATCGCAGCGATATTTTTAGTCATTCACTGGTGACTACTGTTCAGGTTATTTACGGGTTTGGGGCTGCAGTGATAGGTGGAATCACTATCAGTCTCCTGGTGTTTGTGTACGCACCGTTAAACCGCATCGTGATGCCAGTTGTTATCGCTATTCAAGGGATTCCAAAGGTGGCGTTGGCGCCGTTATTTATTGTTTGGTTTGGTTACGGGACTATGTCCAAGGTATTAATGGCGTTTTTCTTTGCATTTTTTCCCATCATTATTTCGACGTTGGGGGGATTTGCCGGGACTCCAGTACACCTTGTTGAACATTTCCGTGCTCTAGATGCTTCTACCACCACGACATTTTGGCGATTACGTGTGCCGAGCGCGCTTCCAAACTTTATAGATGGATGCAAAATGGCTATGCCTCTTGCTGTCATTGGAGTGATTGTCGGTGAATTTGTGGGTTCGGAAGCTGGGCTAGGGAATCTTCTTTTGCTGGCAAATGCTTCAGCACGGACTGATCTGATGTTTGCGTCAATTATCACAATTACGGCGATATCTGGGTTGCTTTACGGCATCATTCATTTGTTTGGACGGCTCGTCTGGTGGCGAGCTCTTTGAATTAGGAGAAATTCATGGCAAAGCTTCGTCACGTGGCCATAGCGGTTCCTGACCCCGAGAAGAGCGCTGAATTTTATTGCAAAGCATTTGATCTTTCGATTGTTGGGAGGACGGAGTCACCCTTAGCATCAGGTGTCTATCTATCGGATGGCACTATGGGTCTTGCGCTTCTAAACTATAAGAACGATGAATCGGCTGGTCTTGAAAAAGGTAAGGGCTTCGTAGGAATACATCATCTTGGTTTTTGGTGCGATGATCTTGAGGAGCAACGAAAGGAGATTGAAGCTAATGGAGGAGAGTTCTTCATGGAGCTTCCGGTGGAAAAAGATACGCTAGATTATGAAATGAAGTTTCGCGACCCGGATAACATTATTTTCGATATTTCTCATAACGGGTGGGCTGGGGCCAAGCTCTAGGGCTCTGACCTAGTAATTATGGCGGAGAACGCCATCGTTTTGCAGAACGTTTCCAAGAGTTTTGGTGATGTTATTGCGCTGGACTCGGTTTCGTTTGATCTGAGTCGAGGCGAGTTTGTTGCTCTGCTTGGGCCTAGCGGCTGTGGAAAAAGCACCCTTATCAGATTGATTGCAGGGCTCTACCCGAGCGATCCCGGGGGAGAGATAGCTATTTTTGGGGAGTTCGTGACCCGTCCGTCACGTCGTGTCGGAGTGGTATTTCAGACCTATAATTTGTTGCCATGGTTGAGCGTGACCAGCAATTTGCGATTAGCAGCAGATACACGTGGGATGTCGAAAGAGATCGTAGCCGAACGGCTTGTCCCGATGCTTGAAATGCTCGGACTTGAGCAATTTTCTGAGAGATACCCGCATGAGCTTTCAGGTGGAATGCGGCAGCGGGTAGCACTGGGTCAAGCACTTTTGATGCGCCCGGATGTATTGCTGCTCGATGAGCCTTTCGGCTCTCTGGATGCACTTACTCGAGATCAGTTGAATGTGGAGTTATTGAGGCTTTGCCAGGCTCATGGTCAGAGCGTGCTTCTCGTTACACATAGCATTGATGAAGCAGTGTTGTTAGCGGATAGAGTCTTGATGCTTTCTAAGCGACCTGGTCGAATTGTGGAGGATATTCCGATCAACCTTCCGCGTCCACGTGACCCCAGAGAGACACGGCTTTTACCAGCTTATGCCAGCTCGGTTAATCAGCTTGGTGAACTAATGGGTGTAGTTTGATTAGTGGAGAGCAGAGCAACTGTTTATTCTTAAAGATTGTAGGTAAAAAGATTATCATTATTTAAAAATAAAATTCATAATCAATTCCCATACTAAATTCAGACTCTGAATTAATAGAGACTTTTGTTCTGATCTCACCTGTATCATGGAGTTCTATAGTATTCCCGACTCCAATAAACCCTATCAAATTATTTTTAATGGCCGTCTCATATTCTGTGTAGTGTGCAGTACCATTAAAATTTACTGCAGTTGGCAATTTCATCCTTATTGCACCATCAAATAATATTGGCGAAATGCCTGCATATAATCTTACGTTAGAATCTTCAAGATTTATTCCTGCAGTTGTGTACATTGCTCTAAGCGGAGTTACTTCCTGCACTAAACCTTGTTGCAGTTCGGCGCGCATTTCTGATATACCGACTTGAGCCCATAGACCATTATTCCAATGGTAGCCTATCGTAAGATCTGCAATCCTTGTTTCTACAATTTCTCCGAATACTCCGCTAATTGATACCCAAGGATTGTTTCTGAGTGTTCCAGTTCCTACACGATAGTGCCAATTACTGTTATCCGGTAATCCAAAATTGCTAATACTGTTGAACCATTCATATTGGTTGGTGATTGTTGACAGTGTTCCATTTTTAGTTTGACCGTGAATTAGATTTGCACTCCATATGTCATCTACACTGCTGATCGGCATCGATCGGTTGCTAGCTGTAGCATTATTTACCAGTCCACGTAAATCCACACTGAAATCCCGTCCTAGTCCATCAAAGGCTGAAATTGACTGAAAAATACTCTGGTCAAAATCAGGTAGGTTCATATGGCCAGTTAATTCAAATCTTTCCCCAGTGCGGCCAGTCAATGATAGTCCCAGACCATCCACCGGAATTAATGCTAAATCTAAATCAGCAATATCAATTCCATTAACAGTGCCAGGGGATGTCAAGGACAATATTTTAAGAGCTTCAGCATCTGAAATGTATGGCCAGATGTTTTTCAAAGTATCTGCCATTGTTCGTGGAGTAATCGTTCCAGTTGTACCGATTTTTGCCAGGAAAAATGAAAGTGTTCCAGTGCCGTTATCATCAAAAAATATCGTACTTGCAAGGTAACGTTCGTTATTGGGGCCAGATATGATTTGCATGGGTTGCCCGGCATCAAATGAGTTGTTAACAGTTGCGCTTATATCGTTATAGAACGATGCAAACATATTTGAATAGCTGCTAACAAATTTTCCGTCTGATGTTTGAATTAACACTTGTGTAGCATCGTATGCTTCTGTATCTGTTTCATAGTCAGGGCCACTCAAAAATATGTCATCTAGCCCATCGTTATTAATATCAATTATTTTTGGTTGGTAATTAGAACTGCCATTGCCATTGTTATAATTTACCAGTACATCATTGGTAACATCTGTGAAGGTTCCTGCCCCATTATTCTGCAAAAACTGAACCGCTGTGTGATTTTCAAGACGATCCATAACAATTACATCTAAGGCCCCATCGTTGTTGAAATCCATTGCCAAATTGCGTATGCCGTGTACGCCGTATGGGGATGCTGCCGCCTCATGAGACCATTCAGGTTGGGAAAATATGCTAGGTGGTAATGTGCTGATTTCGGTTAATGTTAAAACTCCATCGTTTGTCGTCCAGGAAAATAATTTAGTGTCATTATCCGTATTGTTAATGGCATCGGTCATGATCATAGTCAAAGAACCATTGTTGAGATAATCTCCGACACTAACGCTCGAAGAAGATACGGCGGAATCGGAAATGTATGAGTCAAACGTACCGCTGGAGACACCATAGATCAGAAGGGGTTTTGCACCGAGCACATTATTTTGACCGCCGTATGCCGTAGAAAATATGTCGTCCAAGCCATCCTTATTAAAATCAAAAACTACACTGTCGTGGGACCAGATATTTCCTACGTCTAGTTCTTGCCTTGTAAAGGAATTGTTGCCGGTATTAGTGTAAACAAGTGTTTGGCCCAGTATCGAGTCTGAATCAGTACTGGCAGCAACATACATATCTATATGGTTATCACCATTGAAATCTCCAAATTTAATTGCTGGTTCGGTACCAATAATGACGTTATCTCTTCCGTCAAACCACATTGTGGTTTCATTGCTAAATTGTCCATTATTGTTCCAACCAAATAGCTGCATATTGAAGTTGCGCCAATTTTGTGTTGCTACTGGCTGGCTCTGGCGCCCGCCTATAATTACCTCATCAGCCCCATCGCTGTTTAAATCCTGAACGAAAATATCCGCTATAGGGTGGTGATTTCCTGTTCCTTCCAAAGGTTGAAATGTGTCTACTTTAATCGGGGCTTGGTAGTTAACTTGGCGGTTGAATATTGTGGGTGGCCTGTTTCCACTGGTTACACCCGCACAGCCAACTAATGTAATTGATGTGAAAACGATTAGAATTGATGGCACATTAAACATGCGATATTTTGTGCTAACTTGTTAAATTCCTGTTGGTAAATATAAAAAGGTCGTTTCTTGAAAAAATAACAAACTCTTATTATTAGCAAAAAACTCTTATTATTAGCAAAAATTATGCGGCGATAAGAGTGTGATCAATGACCGGGCGCGCCTGTTTCAGTGATTATATTGATTGCATCGTATGCGCGGGTTTTAGCTATAATTACAAGCTCACGAAGATCTCAACCTTAGACTAAGGAAATTGAACTGTGATGAATTCTCGCTTTCATGGCGTCATTCCAGCAATGGTAACGCCCTTTGATTCTGAATACCGGTTAGATGAGGGTCGAGTTTGCGAACTCATTAAAGACTATCTTGCGGTTGGCGTACACGGCATTTCTGTTGCAGGTAGTCAGGGTGAGTTTTATATGCTTACCAAAGAAGAGCGGCTTCGCCTTCTAGAGGTCTCAATAGAGACTGTAGATCACCGTGTTCCTGTTTATGCTGGGACTGGCTCCGTTACTACGCATGAGACTATCGAGTTGACGAAGGCCGCAGAATCTATGGGTGCAGATGCTGCGTTACTCATTACACCCTACTTCATACAGCCGAACGATGACGAGTTGTATGAGCATTATCGTGCGGTATCGGAGGCTACCGAGTTACCGTTATTGCTCTATAACAATCCCTTGAGGACAAGTGTGAATATCTCTGTGCCACTATTTTCGCGTTGCGCTGCTCTGGAGAACATCGCTGGTATCAAAGATTCTAGTGGTGATTTAACGCAGTTCGCCGAGTATATGCGGATCACTGGTGGGGAGAAGCTCGGGTTTTCCGGACGCGATACATTGACACTCACAATGATGATACATGGTGCTGCCGGTGCTATCTCTCCAGCGGCGAATGTTTTTCCTGAGTTAGTGGTAAAACAATATGATCTAGCTAGATCGGGTCAGTGGGATGCTGCGCGTGAGGTGCACGATATTCTTGCGCCACTGAGAATTGCTTGGGCTCTGGGTTCTTTCCCGGTTGTGATCAAAGAAGCCATGTCAATTGTGGGGCGAGACGCGGGCTTAACCCGACCCCCAATCGCTAAATTAACGGTGGATGCGCGTTCGAAACTAACCGAAGTGTTGGACGGAATTCAATCCAAAATTAAGTAACACTGTTTCCGGGATATCGAATAACTAATGGAATCCCACGATTATGATAACCGTTCAGCTGTTGAGGATTGGGAAGATTATTTTGCAAAGTGGCAACGCCGTAGTAAGTCTGTCCGCACGAGGTCAGATGCGTTTCTAGACATTAGTTTTGGTACTCATCTCCGCGAGCGTATTGATTTGTTTCCCGCTCACGCTCCCACTTGTACTGTGATTTTTATCCATGGTGGTTATTGGCAATGGAATCACAAGGACGAATTCACATTCTTGGCTGAACCGTGGTTGCGTGCTGGCGCCGATGTTGCGATGCTTGGTTATCCACTTGCCCCGGAGGCTACGGTCCCGCAGATCATAGAATCTGTCAAACGCGGCGTGGCTTTTATTAAGGACAAGTCCGAATTTGAAATAGTTCTTATGGGATGGTCTGCGGGCGCGCAGTTGGCGGCAAAGGCCGGATCAAAGGCAGACAAAATAATATGTTTGAGTGGTATTTATGATCTGCGCCCCCTCTTGGACACACCCATCAACGATGGATTGGGATTGGTTCCTGAAGTTGCTGCCACGTGTAGCCCATTTCTGAATCCGCCACAGGTGAATTGCTTGGTGGGGGTTGGTGCTGATGAGCGATTGGCGTTACGACGGCAGGCCGAAACCTACTCCGCAGCCTTACAGGCCAGGGAAGTTTCTGTTCTCTTTCGAGAATGGGCCGGGCTTCACCACTACTCCATTTTGGATGAGTGTGCGTCTGAGAATAGTGAGGTTTTTAAAGATATGAAGAAATTCGTGTTTTCCTAGAGGGCCGCAACTGTCTGTACTTCGATTAAAAAGGCCTCATCGACCAAACGTTCGACCACCAACAAGGTATTTGGAGGGTAATCTCCCGCGGGGAATATGTTTGGAAACTCACGTTTCCGCCAATCGTAAATCAGTGGGATATGCTCAGAGCTTGCGAGGTAGGTTGTGAATTGCACAATATTCGAGTAATTCGCACCGATTCCTCTAAGCGCTGTTCCGATATTTTTGTAAACTTGGTCGCATTGTTGTTCGAAATCATTTCTCCCGACAATATTCCCTTCTTTATCAACTGATAATTGTCCAGCAATAAAGATCAGTTCATGATGACTCTTTAGTCGGGCTATGTGAGTGTATGGACCATACGGATCTGGTAACTCCTTTGGATTTTCCATCTTAATCTCTAACATGAAGTTGCTCCGAGGTCTCTTAGCATTTTATTGAACTAAATGAAAAACTGCCTGTGAGTATGGTAAGAGTTTGTACTTTAATGGACGTCACACTCGTATTGTCCAAACTCTTCCCCAAGAGCCAGCCAGTAGTATTCATATGTAGCTGGTTCCGTGAAGGTTTCTGGGTCTGTGATCGAGAAATGGAAATCAAGTCGTGTTTGGTCTGCACTCAAGGTATATCGTTCGACTACTTCTACCGCCTCACTCAAGGGAATCCCGCTTGTGCTCAAGTAAGGAAAATTTATACGAGATGTATGGATTACAAGCGTATTCCTACCTTCCCAATGTCCTACAGAGAAGCCTTGTGCGCTTGGTGATTGTGTAGATGGGTCTATGGGGTCATCCATATAAACCGTTCGAACGACATCAAACTCATGTCCTCGCACTCTGATCGTTTCTCCCTGATCAATAAATTCAAAAGGGTTTGTAGTTGTCATGCTCCCGGGCATGCCTTTTTGTTCGCAACGTGTCGCGTAGTTATCAACAACGTCCCACTCCGCGCGTGCCGCCCGGGCAAATTCCGTCAATGGCCAATAATACTCAGTCCGATAATCGGGAGACGGGTAGCTCCAAACGCGGAAGATCCCTCTATTTTCTTCAGATGCATTTACGATGGCCGCTTGAGTTTCAGCTTCCCATCTATCTCTTCCACCCAAATGTGCTGACTCGCCCCAGTGCGGATCGGCCTGGCGCATTAGTACAGCTTCAGTCCCGTCAGCTAGAAGGATGTGCGTGCTAAGAATACGCCCTGCACGGCGCTCTGAAATGCGTCCAAAAACCTTAATGGTGTCACCTAACTGAAATCGTTCTCGGGTTATACCAGCTCGGTTAAATCCATTGAGTGAACTCCATCCTTCAAGTATCCAACTTATGACTTGTCCGTTCTCCTCAACTTCTATGGTGAATCCTGGGTGCGGGTTTCTCCAAAGAATATCAACGAGCTTGCCTTCAATCTCGATCGCTTCAACATACTCCGCACGGGAGTGGTGCGCTGATAGATCGAGCGACAGGGCAAGTAACAGCAAAGTGATGGATGTGGTTCTCATCATCATACCCTTTACGATTCGGACTATTCTTCTACGAAACAGACCTTACCCTGATGGGATATTTAAAAGGTCTTTCAGGGTGTTATGGAAACTCATTTAGGGGCCAAGAATGGCAGGTTGCACAAGCGGTATCTGCTGCGTGCGCTTCGTGGCAGCTGATGCAGCTTGCCATAGCCGTTACGCTAGTGGTCATCGCCATCGTATCTTGTTGCGCTACATCCCCATGACATGCTCCACATTGCACTCCTGCCTCGAGGTGTGGTGTGTGGCTCCAGGTTACCCCAGCAAGAACCCGGTAAACCCGTTGCCAAGGTATCGGTTCACCAGAGGCTGAGATTTCGGACAGCTGCACGATAGAGGGGCGGTCCGTAGCAACCGTATTGTGGCATGCCATACAGGTACTGCTTGCTGGGAATCCCATCGATGAACTTGATGCCGCTCCCGTGTGACATGTTTCGCAAACCAAGCCAAGCGTAAGATGAAGCTGGTGGCTGTATGGGATCGGCTGCACAGGTGCTGGGTGCATTGCAAAGTTGTCTGGCACCTCCTGGACTACCTCTTGCTGAGCTCGTGCTCCGAGCATCAACAGCAAGAAGAGGGTGACGGACAAGACACCCGCTGAGACATTGTACGCACTTCGCACGTTACAGTTCATACAGACCTACTGTCACCTTTCTCCGGGCTACCCGCGGCGAGTCTGCTGGGAAGCAACTTCCTCGAGGGATTTGCCATCGTCTTGGAGAACGATAGCAGCGGCTGCCCGACCAGGTCGTCCTGTGACAGAACCTCCGCCCTCGGTGCAGCCACCTGTGTGATAAAGACCAGGGATCGATAAGCGGTATGGCGTGAAGTGGTTAAATGTTCTTAGACGTTGGTGTACGCTCCCCCGCCACATGGCCGGGTTCATCCGTTCAATATCGAGTGGGCTCATAAGCACCTTAGCAAGAACGTTGTCTTTTGTGAGATTGGTAGTGTGGCGCACGTAATACGCCAATAATTGATCGGCAACTCGCTCCTTGATTGTATCCCAGTGCCCCGGCCCTTCTTTGAGTTCATAAGGCATAGTGCCCTCAATTTTGACAGAACCGAAGCCCGCTGGTGCTCTGGTTGAATCAACGTTTGAGGCATGCACAACCTGGAGAGGATAGTCATCAATATTAAGTTCTCCGCTTGCCTGATCTGCATTCAACATAAAGATACTTTCAGGGCGTTGAAGAATAGCGGCTTCACAGGGTTCGATTGTTTCTCCCTCTGAAGATGCATATCTTGGCGGAGCTGAGAGAGCGAAGGTAAACGCGAACATCGCATGTTCTGGTTGCCAGATATCAACAATATCAAGCAATTCCTCGCCCCATAATTCGCGAGGCGCCATCTCGATAAGATGTTTGATATGTATGGTGGACACGACGCCTTTTCTGGCGCGGTACTGACTACCGTCTCGGCATTCCACACCAGCACATCGTCCCCTTTCGATAATAAGCTGCTCCACTGGTTTGCTGGTTTGAATCACTCCGTCGTGTGCTTCGATAAAGCGTCCCAACGCGGTTGACAGCATGCCGGATCCACCCCGAGGGATGGGTCGTCCGCGTAAATGACCAATCATCGTGACTGCCTGATTGCCAGTGCCAATATCGCTGCCCGGAACACCGCTGAAATGGCCTGTAGTCAGATTGGCCGCTTGCATATATGGACTTTCCCAGATCTGCTTCCCAGCATCGTAACCTGAAAGTTCCCCAAGCCGCCGCCAGAAAATGCCCTCACGCGACTGTGAGCGTTCTGTTTGTGACATGCCTAGGAATTTCGCTCGTGAAGGTGCTAGGCGTCTGAATGTTTCTGCATCTTTCTTTGATAGCTTAGCGATGGTTTCAGCTGTGCGCTCTGTATCCTCACGGAAGACTGTTAACGAGGCACCGTCCAGAAAAGGAACATGGACGACGATCTCAGGATCCATGAGTTCGTACCCATAATCACGCAGATTGATCTCGTTGTTAAGGTACGCAGGATTACGTGAAAAGCCGCCGTGGACCGTTGAACATAGATCCTCTTTAAAACCCGGTAGCAGTACTTCGGCGGTTTTTGCGCCTCCGCCAATCATTGAGCGTCCCTCGAGTACTAGTACGCTATTACCTGCTTTTGCCAGATAAGCAGCGCACAAAAGGCTGTTGTGGCCCGCTCCAGCAATTACGTAGTCAAACTGTTCGCTGAGCGTTTGAGCAACACGTTGTGTCTTTCCAGCTGATGGCATCAGTGCAAGTGTGGCTGTGCCCTTTATGAAGTTACGCCGAGTAGTAGAAGTCATCCAAGGATCCTTTCCCTTCAGCGGTTGGATTTCACTATTTTAGTATGCTCGGAGGTTACACGCAGTAGCATTAAATGGAAAACTACCAGAGGCATTTGATTGTCTTGGATAAGGGCACATAGAACGAAGTTGCCTTCCGGTGCACTATTTAGCCGGCGTGACTGTAGATTCGGGTCGCGCGAGGTACTTGAACAGCATCGCGATAATTACAAGTAGTGCCAGCGCGCTCAGCGCTAGCGACCAATGAATACCGATATATCCTCCTACGACACCAATCGTGACTCCAGAGAATGTGCGCATACCGAGAGATGACATGTTGTAGAGGCCAATGACACGTCCGCGGATCTCCTGGGGTGCCCGTAGTTGGACTAGTGTTTGCGCCATTGAGTTAAATGAGAGTTCGACAAAGCCCACCGCAAAAAGCAGTGCTAGTGCAATTGGATAACTTGTTGATACCGAAAATGCTGCAATAAAAAAACACCAGAGCATTGCCAGAGTCAGCGCGCTTCTGGCTTGGGGTCGTAGCAGGCCAAGGGACTCGAGAACTAGACCTGCGAACAGTGCGCCACAGGCATCTGCTGCTAGCAGGAGTCCGTAGGTCAAGCCTCCGTCGCCGTATCCGAGATCGTAGGCAAACTCCGGCATCTGAGGGTGGTAACCATTTCCAATAAAGAATGCTGCGCTACCTCCAAGCAAGATCATAGTAACGACGGTACGGTTTTCAACGATAGCGAGCGCAGTTGAAAAAATATCCTTAAAGCCGCGTACGGTGCGTGCAGGCACTGGTTTGCTCTTTCTGAACTTAGGCCCATACGGGGCCTTCCAGAGCCAGATGACGAGGGGTAAATAGATCAAGGCATTCACAAGAATGCCATTTGCAGGGCCCAGCATTAGCATGATTGCGCTCCCAACAGCAGGACCTGCCAGTAATCCGAGATAGCGCCCCATGGAATTTAGCCGAATAGCGCTCTGGAGTTGCTCGTGACCGACAATGTCATGGACCAATAACTGAGTCGGTGGGCCCCAGAGCACCCCACCTAGGCCGTGCAAAATTAGCAACACCACTGCATGCCAGATTTCAAGAATATCGAATGTAAATAGCAGACCCCATGTCACCGAAACCCCAATGAAGAGGACCATGCCAAGTTGAATCATCCGCCTCGGATCGAATCGATCAGCCAGCGCGCCCGACCAGACTGAGAACAATAGGAAGGGCAACCAATGTGAAATGATCGCAAATCCACCCAAAGCGGGAGATTGAAATTTTTCAAAGAGGACCCAGTAGCTAATGACGTGTTCTATGGAGTCGGCCATCATTGCCATAGATGCAAGAATGAAGTAAATGCGGTAGCCGGGGTGTCGTAGTGCGGCAAATGAACGTTGTGAGTCGGTTTGGGTCATTTAGAGCGAGTCACCGAGTGCAGGTGGTCGGTGGTTTCACGGGGCTCCAAAGTTTTGTGGGCTGTTTTGTGTGACGTAACGAATAAGAAGTTCTTGAACGTTAGCGTATGCGTTAACTGTTCGAAGACGAGCAAAACCGTGATCTGAATCGAGAGCAGATACTATTTATACCGTCGCGATACGCTGGTTAGGAGCCTCACTGCGTTACGGGTTGTAATATCAGGCGATGAGCTTCTCGTTCCTCGACAGCGTCACGCGTGTAAAGAAGCGGGAAGTACTCACCATTGCCTAAGTTATCCACCAGGTTGTCATAGAACGAGCTCCCAGGCTGAGCTGACTGCCCTGGAGAATTGCTGGCAATGGAGAGATCTAGGTCGGCGAAGTTGATAATTCTGCGGAAATTAGCTCCTGTAGCGTTGATCGATCCGAACCCACCTGGTCGTTCGACTGTAGGCAGATCAAATGCTGGAGTCATTATGTGCGGCAGCTTGCTAGCGTGGACCCTCCCGTGTCTCCAGTTATCTCGGTTTGGGCCAAGCTCCGCAGTCAGACGCTCGATGGCCGATTCTAAACCCTGTTCGACTAAGGTCTGGCGCTCTGTTACTGAGATTTCAAGATTCTGAACTGTTTCGTCAACTTCCTCCTGCCACCGTACGTAGAGTGCGGCGGCGGTGCTTTCTCGAGTAAGTGTCGCATCCCATTCTGCGATTAGACCTCGAGCCCACTCAATATCAGCATCATCAGAGACCCATCCTTGGAACGCGGGGATGTCCCGCTCGGCTGCGAGAGAGTACGCGTCTAGTTGAATCCGTATATGGTCCTCCATTGAGAGAGGGTTATCAGTTCCTAAGATCTGGTGAAGGCGCGCAATCCGCGCCGTTTCGATGCCTTTTGATGTGTGGTAGAACACTGGTCGGCCTTCGTAGCCTGGTGGATGAACATTGTTGTTGGCGGTAGCGATGTATCCCCGCTCTGGGTTGAACTCTCGCGGGAGATCATTGCGGAATCCCTGCCATTCGTACTCCCCAGTACCGGGTACGGGTAAGCGTCCATTCCAACCTTCACGATCAGGAGTGAGCCCGGTTACCTGGAGCGCGATGTTACCGTCGGCGTCTCCACAAATCAGACTGTGACTGGGAATTAACCAGTGCATTGCCCGTTCAAAGAAATCCGTGCAGCTGGTCGCCTGAGCTAACTGAAAGCTGCCCTTATAGGCTGCCGTTCCCGGTTCCTGGACGACCGACTGGACGGCGTAAGCGCGGCGGTTTTCCAAGTCTTCGTAGAACACAGGCCCATGACGGCTGAACTTTAAAATAATTGATTCTGGAGCCTGACCTTTGACAAGAATTTCCTCCTCAATGATGCGTAGCGGTTCCCATTCATCCTGCCACCTTACGAGGTTGGGGTTTTCGGGGTGCGTTTCCTCAACGAAAACATCGACCATATCAGTGCCGGCAAAGGTAAACCCCCAGGCTATATTCTCATTATTGCCGGCATCCACCCCGGCGAACGGAGCCTCTCCACCTCCTATCACGTTCCAACCAGGTGCCACTAAATGCACGAAGTATCGGAGTGCTGGCATCTCAATACGGCGGTGAGGATCATTGGCGAGGATTGTTGTGCCCGTGGGCGAGCGTTCCGCACTCATCACCCAGTTGTTGCTTCCCTCGGTGGCTATCTGCGCAGGAGAAACTTGAGTAATCTGTATGCTGGGTGACGGCATCAGTGAACGGTAGGCTTCGACTACCTCCAAAGGCGGGAGTCTTCCCGTCACAAAGGGATCTCCGTCACCAGCGCGCATCGCGGTGAGGATATCTTCTGTGATGATGCTGACGTCGAGACCTTCTGGAACCTGCAGATCATCCCAAGGGTCTGGGGCAAAGCGTTGATTAGCCTCCTCGACACCATAGCGAGCAACGTCGAGCGCGAGTTGCATCTCGTTGATTGCATGTCCTCGGACGCTCGGGACTGCAAGAGAGGCCCATCGCAAGACGACAGTTTCTGCAGTCCATGGTTCTGGCACGACACCGGTGAGTTTAAATTCCAGGGGGAGATTGTCTCGGTTCTGTTCGATGTACGCGTTCACTCCACTCGCATGCGCGTTGAAGAGACGTTCAGCATCGTCGTGATAACTGGTCCATTCTTCAGCGTCGAATGGGCCGCGGAACATCATCAACCGAGTGCGTCGGTCGTAGTCAAGCGCTTCAGGGCCAAAGATTTCGGCAAGCCTCCCTTCACGCCAGCGTCGCCACATTTCCATCTGCCAGAGCCGGTCTTGTGCCATCACGTACCCTTGTGCGAAGAAAAGGTCTTCATCATTCAGGGCATAGATGTGCGGGATACCCCACTCGTCTCGAACAACCTCAACAGGTTCTCTCAGTCCCGGGACTTCTAGTGTCCCATCTATCTGGGAAAGAGAGTTGTTTGCGAGTTCATCAAGCGATTGGGGCAGGTTGGGCCCAGCACAGCTACTGAGGGCTACCACCAGAGCTATCATCGCCACTTGGGTGAGACTTCTTAAAAACGACATGAGACCCCCGGACCACGAAGGAAAAATAATTCAAGTCGGCATCATACCGACTGCGTCAGCCTACCAAAAAGATGCCGCCCCTCACAGCCAGGCCTACTTTAATAAGATCCTCAAACACTCTGAACGACTATTGATGGTTTGTTGATTGTTTAATTAGAGATTCGTGTTGGTGTTTATTTCCTACTGGCGCTGCTGTTGAGCCGGTTACAGTTATTCAGGAACCCGTTCATAGTTAGGAGTTGGTCCCAAAGCCGCCTACGCTCTTCCGGATCGAGTGATCGAGCCCAGATCCAGGCGTTCGCGTATCTGGGACTCCACCCGGCTTCGCCACGTACCCGGTCACTGGCAAATTCCTCTCCCCACACCTCGGCCCATACTCGGTCCAGCACCAGGAACAGCGTCATGTGCCCGTCGATGTTATCCAGTCGATTGGCCAACTGCCACAGGTGGCGGTGGCCAAGCTCGTGGACCAGCGTAGATTGCTTGACCGGGCGGATGTAGCTGGCGCGCAGACGCATCGGGTGGTCGGGTCCACCGGAGTTGCTGGTCGCTTCGGCGACTGTGGCCCATACGCGGGGTTCGGGAAACGACAGGCAGGTTCGAGCTTCGAGTGCGGCCACGATCCGTTCTCCATCCTCGTTCCAGATCGCCTGGTAAACGCTTGCGTCGTATTGATCCTCGGGGGAGGATGCCATGAAAACGATGTCAGGTTGAGCGTGTGCGGTACCTACGGTCAGCAGCGCAACCATCGAGACTGCACAAACTAACTGAAACCGGATTTCGCGCAACAAAATAATAATTGGAATCCTCCCATGAGGGAATAAAAACGATGAGTGAGTTAAGTGAAAAAATATCTGCTACAAGAAATAGACTTTGAGGATTATAGTTAATCTTCTTAGGGGATCTAACGTTCTTTCGATAGAAATAGATGTTGGTCGGCTATGTGGCGCTGCGAATACGCTCTAAACAGGTTTTCACCACCTCATCTGGATCACGTAACCACCAGTCGCGTGCGGATAGGATTTCTACTTCGGTATGGCCTGTGAAGCCTGTGTTTTCCACCCATGATCTGATGGCTGGAAGATCAATGATGCCATCGCCCATCATGCCTCGGTCAAGCAAAAGATCTGTGGTCGGTACCAGCCAGTCACAAATATGAAAGCCTAGGATGCGTTGATTACCGGCACGCTTGATTTGCGTTTCAAGATCTGGATCCCACCAGACGTGATAAACGTCAACGATGACACCCACGCCATCTCCCAGTGAATCACAGATGTCGAGTGCTTGTGAAAGTGTATTAACACATGCGCGATCTGCAGCATACATGGGGTGCAGTGGTTCGATAGCCAAAGGAACACCGACCGTACGCGCATACTCTAGTAAAGTGGCTATACCATCTTGGACTTGCTGGCGTGCATCCCTCAGGTCTTTAGACCCATTGGGCAGTCCACCGACGACAAGCACGAGACATGCTGCGCCGATCGTTGCTGCATCATCAACCGCACGACGGTTATCATCGAGTGCAGCCTGCCGACCTGCCGTGTCAGGTGCCGGAAACATTCCCCCTCGACACAGAGAACTTACCTTTAGGCCGTAGTCAGTAATCATTCTTCTGGCTTCCTCAACACCACACTCTTCAAGTTTGTCCCGCCAAGGCGCGATAGCGGGTACGCCATGACGGGCGCAGCCCTCTATGGCTTCGCGTAGATTCCACTGCTCGCGGACCGTAGCAACATTGAGGCTCATAAGAGGAGGGTGGGGCACTGTCAAACTTCCTTGTCGATGCCGTGTACGGCAAGGATTTGTTCCATACGGGAAACGGCAAGATCGGGATCTCTCAATAGATTCGCTCGATCTGCTAATCGAAACAGATCGCAAAGATGTAAGAGTGAACGCGCGCGCTGTTGACCTCCGATTAGGGTGAAATGATCTTGCAGGCCGTTGAGGTAGGCCATCAGGGCTACACCGGTTTTATAGTGTTGTGTGGGTGCCTTAAAGATGTGACGTGCTAAAGGAACGGTAGGTGCAAGAATCTTGTTGTAGTCATCCGGGTCGTCATCAGCAAGGGCTTTTAATGCAGCGCTGGCAGCGGGAGCTATTGCGTCAAAGATTCCTAATAGTGCATCCGAGTGTCCGTGAGCATCGCCTGCAATTAGTTCGGCAAAATTAAAATCATCACCGGTGTACATCCGCACTCCGGAAGGCAACCGCCGACGCATATTGATCTCAAGCTGTGCGTCAAGGAGCGATATTTTTATCCCGTCGATGTGAGTGGCATTCTCCTTGAGAATCTCCAGACAAATATCCATGGCCGAATCCAGATCGCTGTACCCCCAATAGCCTTTCAACGCAGGATCAAACATATCTCCCAACCAGTGGATGATGACCGGTTCTCGAATTTGACCCAGAATCCGATCGTACACGTGTGCGTAGTCTTCTGGAGAGCGTGCGCATGCAGCCAAGGCGCGGCTCGCCATGAGGATGATGCGTCCTCCCGCTGCCTGTACAGCATCGCACTGTTCTTCATATGCGTGGATGACATCCTCTATCTTCGTAGTATCGTCCGGGATCAACTGATCCGTGCCGGTGCCGCACCCGACGATCGCCTCACCGTCATATCCGCGGGCTGCGTTCAGGGTGCGCTCAATAAGTTCTCGGGATGACGGCCAGTCCATACCCATCCCCCGTTGCGCGGTATCCATCGCTTCAGCTACTCCTAGCCCAAGGTCCCAGATGTGTTCTCGGAACGCTATGGTTGCATCCCAATCCACCACCGAATTTCGGGAGGGATCACTATGTGATAGTGGTTCAGCAGCGACGTGTACAGCCGCGTAGGCTATACGGTTGAAGGCTGTACCCGTACGTTGAGGCCACGGCCAGGGGTCTGAGAGTTCAAATGACTCCAGGCGCCGGTCGTGGGTTGGAAGCTTGATGACCGGCACGGTCTATATTTCCAAAGGCGGGACATCGATCCAGCGCCGCTCCTTCCAGCTTTGTAGGCCGAGTTCTGCGAGTTGTATCCCCTTGGCACCTTCTAACAACGTATGGTGCCATTCGCCGCCGTCGAATAGGTAGCGAAGGAACATTTCCCATTGCACTCGAAACCCATTTTCTGGAGGGGCATCATCGGGTATCTGATTCCAGTCCGCAGTAAGATTGATTGGTTGCCGGGTATCAGGGCTCCAAACAGGGCGGGGTGTTTCTTCAAGAGACTGGGTCACGCAATCCATGAGTCCGGCAACTGCGGAGCCGCGTGTGCCATCGACATGAAAAGTTACCAGGTCGTCACGGCGCACCCGTGTGCACCAACTTGAGTTCACCTGAGCGATGATGTCTCCCTCAAGTTCAAAAGTTGCGTAGGCGGCATCGTCAGCAGTTGCTTCATAAGGATCTTGATGCTCGTTCCAACGTTGCGGTATATGCCTGGTGCCCAGGCAACTAACACTTTTTACCCTTCCAAATAAATTATCGAGTACGTAGCGCCAGTGGCAAAGCATATCGATGATGATTCCGCCGCCATCTTCTTTTCGATAATTCCATGATGGCCGTTGTGCTGGTTGTTGATCGCCCTCAAAGACCCAGTAACCAAACTCGATACGGATGGAGAGAATGCGTCCGAAGAATCCAGAGTCTCGTAGCATCCCAAGTTTTAACAGACCCGGAAGAAACAACTTATCCTGTACAACACCGTGTTTGATGCCAGCCTGTTCCGCAAGCGTATGTAGTTTTAGCGCCTCTTCTAGAGAGGATGCGACAGGTTTCTCACAATAGATATGTTTGCCTGCTGCAATAGCGCGTTGGACATTCTCAGCGCGCAATTCGGTAGTAGCTGCATCGAAATAAACCTCGTCGTCTTTATTTTCCAGCGCGGCATCTAGATCTGTGGACCACCTTTCAATGCCGTATTGCTCCCCCAGGCGCTGAAGTTTCTTGGGATCTCTACCTACCAGGAATGGATCCGGCATAACACGCGTTCCATCGCTGAGCGCAATGCCACCGTCTGCGCGAATCGCCAGAATGGAGCGTACGAGGTGCTGATTGGTGCCCATGCGGCCAGTAACACCATTCATGATGATACCGACTCGATGTTCTGCCATTCACTCCACCCTTTTTACTTGTCCAGCATAGCTTTCCAAAATCTGCTGTGCCAAATGAGCAAGCCAGCAGAGACAGGTTATTATAGCCGCGGGACTACAACGATGCGGTACGTTATGGGATATCTGAATGAGCGATGACAATAGTAAGCAGCCTATCGGCGGTCTTTCCCATATAGCTACTACAGATCCTCAGGCTTTGTCTCGGGAGCGTGAGATGCTTAGAGCGCTCGCAAACGAAGGTCCTATAAAGCGCTTCAGGGGTTATTTTTCACTTACCGGGCCCGGTTGGTTGCAAAGTGCTTTTACTCTCGGGGGCGGGAGTGCCGTTGCATCGTTATATCTTGGGGCGCATTACGGATATGAACTCATGTGGGTTCAACCGTTAGCGATGGGTGTTGGCATCATTATGCTTATGGCTACGTCACATCAGACGCTGTCTACTGGTGTGCGCCCATTTAGTGCGATGGCTCAATTTGTACACCCCGGGGTGGCGTGGGCGTGGGCGATAGCAACTCTGGTAGCTTCTTTTGTTTTCCACCTTCCACAGTACTCGCTCGCTGCTGGTGTGACCGAGGACATTACGAATCTTCTCACCGGTTGGAGTCCGGAGGGCGGGGCCCGTACTGCGTTTCTGGTATCGGTTGGCATAGTCATTCTTGCGGTATCAATTGGTATCACCTGGAATTATGGGCGTGGCATTCGGGGGATACGGCTCTATGAGCGCGTGTTAAAAGCTTTTATCTGGGTAATTATTCTCGCTTTTGGTCTTGTTGTTGCCCGTGGAGCGGCCAGTGGGCGTATCGATTGGAGCGCTGTAGCAGGCGGCTTTATTCCGACATCGATCCCGCGCGATGCCCAGGGCGTTACGACCGTCATGGGGGCTTTCGGTGCTGCGGTGGGTATTAATATGACGTTTCTGTTCGGCTACTCGTTGCTGGCGCGTGGCTGGGGTCCGGAACACCGCGGCCTTGCTCGTTTCGATCTTGTGACAGGAATGCTCCTCCCGTATGTCATTGTCACATCATTGGTCATTATCGCTGCCGCCAGCACCATCCATGGTACGGAGTTTGCGCCGCAGCAGATTCTCCCGGCCAATGCTGGGTTGCTTATTGGTTCAAGTGGGGTGGGCGAGTTTACTGGGCGGGTAGTATTTGCACTCGGTGTGCTCGGAATGGCTTTGAGCACGATCACACTTCAGATGATTGTGGCCGGTTTTGCCGTATGCGAGATCTTTGGTTGGGAAGCGGAAGGTTGGCGTTTTCGGTTAGCCTGTCTAGTGCCAGCACCGGGGTTTTTGGGAGTTGTTTTGTGGGAGACGATGGGTACTCGGGTGGCGCTGCCGGCGTTCACAATTGGACTGATAATGTTACCTATCGCCTACGTAAGTTGGTTTATTTTGCAAAATAGTAGGGGGTTGCTTGGGGATGACCTGCCTCGCGGCGCCTCGGCGGTACGTTGGAATATTGCTATGTCGGCTGCAGTAACGGTCACACTAGTGAGCGTTGGATACACGCTATGGACACGTTTTGTAGTTTAATAGCTGCCCTTCCCATTATTTGCTTAGTTCTCAGGTTCGTAGGATACGACGCCTTCAAGAGATGAGAGATCCTCTGAGCGCCCTCGTAACTCGATTACGTTGAGGTCGGGGTCTCGAACGAACACGGATACATGTCCATCGGTCCCGAAGTGGACTGGTCCTTGAGTAATCTTAATCTGGTTCTGTTCAAGCGCCTGGATTACCGATTCGATTGACTCTACGTTGAATGCGACATGCGTGAATCCGGGGTATTTTTCACCCACATCGATCAGCACGTTTTTGTCTCCATGAGTATCATTAGCGTTGTAAATGAGGTTAATTTCGACACCTTTGGGATTTTTTAGTATGGCGACGGCGTCGTTGGAGGCCTTGCTGATGAGCGAAAAACCAAGCACTTGGTAAAACGCTACAGCTTGATTCAATTCACTGATACGAATGCCGACATGATCTACTTGCTGGATTTTTATCACTGTGGGTACCTGCCTGTTTTTATAAGTTGAGCAACCCGAGCAGCCAGAGTAAGCGAAAGCAGCAGATTGAATCTCATGCTTACACTGATCACTGGGTAAAAAGTATGGGGATATCTCCCACTAGTCAACTCGTACGCTCGCGTAGTCTTCATGTTGCGCTGCTCCTGGGTCCTGTCCGGGTACCGGTAGTAATGTCAGCAGATTCAGGCACTTTTCAGTGCTTCCCATAACTGGCCGTCATGGCGTGCTGTTACCGTTAGCCGGGCGAGTTTGAGGAAAGGGCTGTATCAGTTGCGCGACAACTGATTGGCATCTGTCGGTTAGAGAGAGTGCCTATGCCGTAAATACCACACACATTCACTCCTGAATGCCCGCAGGGCTTGCTATTGAGGCATGTGTTCTTTTTGCACCACAAGTTAATTACGTTGTAGCGTTGACACGACATTGTGCGAGGAGTATGAAGGGAGCGTGGTGCTTGTAGATGGCGGCAGAACTGTTGTTCTCAGACAACAACGTCATTTATAGACTAGTCGGCATCATATGGGACTCATATTTTGGAGGAAAAAAATTGTGAGAAATAAAAAACTGAGAACGGTCCTTTTTGGGACTGCTGCATCACTGGGTGCCGCGACGTTATTGCCTATGCAGGCAGTGCAAGCGCAAACAGCTGCAGATGTTATCCTAGAAGAGGTTGTCGTCACGGCCCAGCGTCGTGAAGAAAGCCTCATGGATATGCCGTTGTCTGTGGTCGCTATTACGGGCGAGGCCATGCGGGCTCAAGGTATTTACAATACCCGTCAGATAGGTGAGTTTGCGGCCAACGTGTCAATCTCCGAGTCAGATCGGCAGGGACACAGCCGTATCTTTATCCGCGGCATCGGCGGGGGCTTCCCGAATCCAATTCAGGTATTCGGAAGCGGTATGTACATCGACAACCATTACCTTCCTGGTTCTTTGGCCAACTTCATGAGTACGGTCGACGTTGAGCGAGTTGAGGTATTGAGAGGTCCGCAGGGTACTTTGTTCGGTAAGAACGTGGTTGGTGGTGCGGTTAATATTGTTAGCACCAAGCCACAGCCTGAGTTCGAGGCTGATGTTACGTTGCGTGCTGGCCAGTACGGTCAGTCGGATCTCTTGGGAATGGTCAATGTTCCGTTTAGTGATCAGATTCTTGGCCGGTTTAGTTATGCCACCGAGAACTCTGATGGTGTGTACTACAACCGACACCGTAATACGGAGCAAGACTTTAGGAATACTGATTCCTTCCGGGGTTCTCTTCGATGGTTACCAACCGATAATTGGACTATCGATTTCACCGGTACCATGATGACGGGTAGTGGTGGACAGCCGGGCGCGCAGTGCCGAGTCCATCCGACACAGGCCGTTTTGGATAACCTGACGTCGCAGGGATTTGGAACGACTGTTGCGGGTCAAGCCGCATACTCGGCTGATGGTGTTGGTCAGTGGGGCGGCGGTAACGGACACCCAGAGCGACTTTATGCCGGAGCAACCATGGACATGTGGTCTGCTTGTAATGCGGATAACGAGATGGGTGAGTTTGTTACCAGTGGTCAAACCAAAGACTTCAACGAAGAAGAAACAAACGCTGCTTTCTTGAGCGCGAATTGGGACTCTAATGGAGCTATGGGCGCATTTGATAATGTGATCATGACCATTAATGCCTCATGGCGTGACACTGTCTTTAAGTGGGCGGTTGACCGTGACAAGACTCCGGTGAGTATTGACACATTGGGTCACACCAACTCAGACGATTGGGGAAGCTACGTCACAACCCGTAATGCGGAAATCCTTTTTGACCTGACCATCAATGATCGGTCAGGCCTCATACTCGGGGCGAATGTCTTTGAGGAAACATCCAAGACGGGTGATGGTGACTGTTGGCAGCGTTGGACGAAAGAGTACCTGCCCGCACAGGCGAGGGGTGATAACCCTGATATTCCTTGCGGACCTGGTGCTGAGCCCGGTCATGGTGGTCTCATTTTTGAGTTCCTACCTGGTCGAGTCACACCCGGGGGTCCTGGTAATGCGTTCCAGCAAGTGAACGTGTATACCGATTCCAAAGCTGTTTTTGGTCATTACACCTACAACATTAGTGACACTTGGGATTTTGCATTCGGTGCACGTTGGACTGAGGATTATCGTGACTTTAATATCCTTGAGTTTGAATCCGGTAGTGGCGCTTTGCTAGGTGGTGACCTCATAGGAACCACGACAACTGGCGGTACTACTAATGACACGTGTCTGGTTCAAGCTGATGGAGGTCAAACGATCTGTCAGGTGAAACCTGTCCTGAATGACCATAACGTCTTACGGGAAGGGTTTATCAACTGGAAAGACGCGACATTCAGTGCGGTTACACCCACGATAAGTTTCACTCGTAACCTTGCGCCTAGCGATAACCTAGACAGCGGGATGGTTTATTTCCTAGTCTCTACGGGTTATCTCACAGGTAGTTTCAATGACGAGATGAACTTGTTCTTGACGCCTGAACTTGCGCCGCTCGTGTCCTATGGGCCCGAGCATGTAACCAACTATGAAGTTGGTTTCAAAGGCACGTTTGGTGGTGGTCGGTTCATCCTGAATGGAGACATTTTCTTGATGGACTACACGGACAAGCACGAGCCAGTCGTTCTTAACAACGATGATGGTCGTTACGGTCCGGATCCGAACCTTGAGCTCACGCAGAATGCCGGTGAGGTAGATATCTACGGTGTTGAGGTTGAAATGCGAGCGAGTCCTTGGGACGGAGGCTTCCTGACGATGGATGGTTCTTACTTATTCAGTGAATATGCTGAATTCCTCATCGACGATCCCGATAACCTTGGTTCAACACTAGATCTGTCGAACCGACAAATCGCTGATCGCACACCAGATTGGACACTGAATGCCTCGATCGGGCATACGTTCATACTGGGTAGTGGAGCGCAACTGACGCCAGTGATTGGCGTATATGCTCAAGGCGAGTATGAGTGGTTGTCACCAAGAGATGTAGGTGCCCCTAACTCAATGTGTCACCAGCCAGCTTATGGTAAGTTCCGCGCTCGTTTAACGTACCTGCCGCCTTCCACGAATTGGGAAGCGTCACTCTACGGTAGCAATATCTTTGATCATCGCTACTTCGAAGAGTGTTCTAATGGTCGAACAGGTATATACGATTATAGATATGGCAACCCCAGCGCATGGGGACTTGAGTTTATTGCTCGTTTTGGCAATAACTAAGCCGCAAAAATCTAAGATCGTTTGAGATAGACGGCACCTCTTCGGAGGTGCCGTTTTTTTTGTTGGATTGTTTGCCCGAACTTATATTATTTGAGGGGAGACCAATGAGGACCAATACAACTAAAATATCAGGATAATCCTTATGAGGATTGGAGATCTAAACGTGTTTAAAAACATACGAATGCTATTTGTCAGTATGGCCTGCGCATCACTCCTGATCGTTGGTTGCAGTCCGCCGGACCAGCCCTCCCTGACAATTAGCGAAACCAGCTTGACAGGAAACCCTAATCCGGCAGTGCCTCTTGCAGCGATCATGAGAGTGACTACTGATGTGCCAACCAGGTTAACTCTGAATATTAGTGATACAGAAGAACAAAACTGGAGTGTAACTCCGAGCCAAGCAATGAGCCTCAATCACGAGGTCCCCGTCCTAGGACTCAAATCCGAGAGGACCTATAGTGTGACCGCTGTGCTTGAAGATATGGATGGTCACACCGCTGAAACACCTGCCCAAGTATTTGAAACGCCACCACTACCGGATACATTCCCAACACCCGTTATTAATGCCCGTGACCCTTCGCGCATGGAACCGGGGGTCACGCTTTTTAACGTAAATGGCCGTTGGGAGGCTGATGGAAACGCCACGCTAGAGAACCTTCCTGCCGTAGTTGTAGACGACCACGGCGAGTTCATCTGGTATTACCTTCCTGACGGCCATCGCGTCCATGATGTACGACGACTCAAAAATGGAAACATGGCCTATACAGTCTTACCAGGACGTAACCAACTGATCGAGATTGATATGCTGGGCAATATTCAGCGTAAATTTCACATGGCTGGCATGACAGATGAGTCAATAGCAGGAAGCATCTCAGTTGAAACGGATTCGTTGCATCATGACTACGTGGAACTACCCAACGGCAATCTGCTTTTGCTGAGTTCAGAATCCCGTGTTATTCAAGACTGGCACACTAGTGAAACCGACCCCGATGCGCCTCGGGCACCAGCCAACCTTATTGGAGACGTTATTGTCGAAGTCACACAAGACGGAGAGATAGTTAACGAGTGGAGTTTATTTGATATTTTGGACCCTTATCGAATTGGCTATCTCTCAACTAGCGATAATTTTTGGAGAAACCACTACGGCGATACCGTGGATGGCAAAGTCAATGACTGGACACACGGCAATGCAATTATTTATGAAGAAAGTGATCATTCCTTTGTCATGTCTGTCCCATACCAGGACGCTGTTATAAAGATAAGTATGGATAATGGTGAATTAGTTTGGATCCTTGGTAATCATGACAACTGGAGAGAACCTTGGAGCGATAAACTGCTCACCCCCGTTGGAGCAGTTGAGTGGTCCTATAAACATCACTCAATTACACATACGGAAAACGGGACCTACCTCCTTTTCGATAACGGTGTAAGCCGATCAAGCCCGTATGATGATCAAATGGCCCTGGCTGAAAGCTATAGCCGGGTTGTTGAATATGCCGTCAATGAGCAAACGATGGAAGTAAGTCAACCGTGGGTCTACGGACCCAACCAGGAACAGTTCTACGGGCGTTATTTGGGGGATGTCGATTGGCATGAGCAGAGTGATACGATCCTGATTAATGTGGGCGGGGCCGAAACAAACTCCGAAGGAGTAAATGTTCCGCCGGAAGAAGCGAGACGATGGGCACAGATCATGGAAGTAACCCATACAGACCAACCAGAAAAAGTGTGGGAACTTCGTTTGCAACAAAATGACATGGGCTGGTCAATCTATCGTGCAGAGCGGATAGCAAATCTCTATCCATAACCCCTGATAAAAAACTGACAACAAAGCAGGCAAGGCTTCCGTAGTTAATTTTATTGAGTTATTTATGAGATAGTTGAGATATGCTGAAACTAGCAATCATTTATGTCAGGGCTACAACTGAGGGAAACGTCATGAGGCATGTCATTTCAGTGTCGTTGTTTGTACTCGCCTACGCGTTAGCGCAACCGTCGTCCGCTCAACTCGAAGACAATCCGGTGCCTATGGATAAGGCGCCATTTCACGTGCCGGTTTTCTCCAACGATTACATCACCCTGCTGCGCATCAATATCCCACCCGGACGTGATACGGGTTTTCACACCCACTACGCCGATTCGGTATCCGTGAATCTGTCACCGGCTCTACGTACGAACCAGCCTTACGGCTCATCCGAGGTAAGTGCACCAGCCGTGGGCGAACCTGTTCCGGGCCGTGCGTCATTCAATAACGTCACAAAGAATGGTTCATACACGCACAAAGCGGATAATGTCGGGTCAACTCCATTTCACAACGTCTCGTTTATCCTCAAAGACCGCAGTATGTGGATGAACGGGCCTGCAGTTTCGAATCGTTCAGGCGTCTCTGGTTACACCCAGATCATGGATAACGAGCGTATACGGGCCTGGCGTGTTGTTCTGGCGCCGGGTGAGGCGACTGGGCAGCACACGCAAACAGCGCCGGGACTCAGAGTCTATATTCGCGGTGGCGTGATGGATGAGATCGTGCCCGGGTCGGCCTCTCGTGGCATGGCGCCATACGAGGGCGGGTTCATCTGGCAGGATGCTGGCCAGACGAGGGCAGTCAAGAACACCGGGTCGACCATCATTGAGTTCGTCGAGTTCGAACTCAAATAGATACTGTGTTCAGCCTTCCTGTACTTTTCGCTAGGCGTGCGTTTATCTCAATTTAACAGGGTTACCTTGAGCATAGCTCACACTTCAGGAGGAGGTCAGATAATGGCTTCAAGGCCTTCGTTGGTCCAATGCGGGATACTGTTGATAGCGAGTGTTCTTGCAGCACTATGCAGTGCGCAGGAAGTTGAAGATAGCCAGACGTACATCCTGGCGACGGGGCGGCGACTTCCCTACCTGTACTCGATCTCGCTTGCCGACGCACTCGAACCAGCAAACAATAACACGGCGAATGCAATCGTTAGCCGCAGCAAAGTGGCGCTGGAGCGATTGGACGGTCGGCTGCTTGGTGATCCTGCCAACCTTACTGTGAGTGAGGACGGCGGTACGGTATATGTGGCGAATCACCACGGTAGTATTGACAATGCGGAGTTCAGGCAACACGGTGGCCGTGGTCAGATAGCGGTCCTCGATGTGGATGCCGTTCTCGACCCACGGAACGACAAAACCCACAATGCGTTTCAGAGGCACATGGACTCCGGTGGGTTCGGAGCGATCGGGATGACGCTCCTCCCGGACATGCTCGTCATCGCCAATGCCGAGAACAACCTGACGGAGGATGGTGGGAATCGCATCACTTTCGTAGACCGTCGGACCGGTAGCTTGCGTGGAACCGTGGAGTTGGGGCTGGGCTCACCGGGATTCGACTGCGATTACCCAGTGCCCTACGTCTCGCCTTATGGACCGCCCCGGAATTTAGCCATACTCGCCCCGGATCCCGGCTGGGGGTGTTTCCCGGACCCGAATGGATTGGCTCTGGGTCGCGCCAGCAACGGAAACGCGTACGTATTTACCGCGAATGGTGGCACGCATGATGTATCGATGATCGATCTCGCCCGTGCATTGGAAGGGGATCGTCGCGCGGAGATTAGGCGTATTCCGACCCAGTTCGCCCCATGGGGCATGGCGGCCACACCGGACGGGCGTCACATCATCGTGGCCAGCGGACGAAGTCAGAAGGACGATTCGGTGGGCAATACGATTGCCATCATTGATGTCGACCGGGCCGTGGCCGGTACTGGTGACGCCGAAGTCGCTCGCATCCTGGTGGGCACAGAGGATCCTGAGGAGTCGACACTTCCTATGATACCGTCCGTTACCCCGAACGGAGAGGAAGTAATTATTCCAAACCTGTTCGCGAACAATGTCTCTATTGTGAGTCTCGAGCTGGCGCTTGCTGGTGATCCCGATGCGGAAGTTGCACGCGTACCGCTTGTTCGGGCGGATGGCCGACCTGCTCGCCCGAGGGGTTCGGCGGTTACGTCCGATGGCAGGTATGCCGTGATTAGCGGAGGGCCAGGTGTGCAACCGTTCTCGCAGGAGATTGGTCACGTATACGTGATCGATCTTGGGTCGCGCGACATCGTTGGCACAGTGACCGGCGTGGGAAACGATCCATATGGCCTAACGACTGTGAGTAGGTAAGCAGGCGTGGAGCTTTTTCTAGCTGCCGATTCGTGGCCTTGTAGGAAACGAAGTACGTTTCTGAGGTTAACGGTGGACAATATCTACTGGCTTGCACATGAGCTTCAGCCATTCACTTGTGAATCACGCTCACAACACACTTCCGATCGATATGAATCGATTGCTAGGTGCAGCAGAGAAAGTTACGTAAAGAGGTCTGTTTTACCTATTGGTACAAACATCGAGAGGTATGTTTCCTTCTGCGCGAGGTATGCTTCCCTCTGATGTGAGCAGGAGAATCCGTGGGTCACCTTCGTTGTCGATAAAGGACAGCGATTGCTGAAAAAGACCCGGTGGAGGCGAGCTCACGGGGGCTACTGCCTTAAGGAAGTAGAGGCGTTTATCGTAAAGATAGAAGCCCGCGTACGTGTTGGATTGGTCAGGGTTAGTAACGACCAGTTGGCGACCTTCTACCTGGTTGATGTGATGCCAGGCGTCATAAAGGACTTCGCTGCTTTGCTGCTGGAGCTTCGCAGCCTCGCGTATCATCGATCCCCGCATATCGTATAACCATAATCGTTCTACAGGGGCATCATCGGTTTGATCAGGCAGTGCCTGGTATTCATCGCTGAGATAGTAATTATCGGTAAAGTCGATCACGGTAAGAGAGTAGAGGCTTTGCCCATCTTCGGTGAAGTAGACGCGTGCGGGATACGTGCCACCGTACTCGGCTTCATAGTCGAACTCCCGTATCTCGGGCTCACCCAGAAAATTAATACTAAAGAAATACTCTTGATCAGCGTACACGCTCCAACCTTGTGCAAAGCTGGTTCCCAACGCAGACGAGAGAAACGCGAACAAACAAAATCTGAGAACACGCATAAATGGCCCTCCAACAGGTTCGTGATAGTAATAACCATCCATGGTCTTGCTAGTCATACTCTCGCTCTACCCCACCTTCGGGGGTTAGAAACCCGATTAGGCAGCTTGGAGTGCCCGCCCTGAGAGGGTGGCATCGTACTGATATGTTGTCACCTACTTGGACGCTTTCTTGACTCCAGCCCCCCCTCGTAAGTGCGTTAATGCCTCCGCCTTCCAATGCCCATACTGTGGCTGTTCCACCAAGGTTTGTGACTTCAAGGTAGATCCAGGTGTGAGGATTGATCCAGTGGGCTTCCGTTACCGTGCCCTCGAGCGTTCTGTAGGTTTCTAGGTCGTAGTTGCCATGGGAATGGTGTGCCCAGCCAGGCAAGGACCAGGCAATCACCACGATAGCGACATAAGCACGGAAGTTCCATAAAGGCATGATCTTTCTCCCTCGGGATACTAGTGATCTAGCATATGTTATAGCTAATTTAACGCGCTGAGGGTAGTGCTGCGACCAGTTCTTCCATACGACGTCTCATAGGCTCATCCGGAAGTCGCCCCATGCCGCCAGCCAGATTATCGATAACGTTTACAGGTTTGCTGGTTGAGGGCGTGACTACAGTGACCGCAGGGTGCGAGATTACATATTTGATAAAGAATTGAGCCCACGTGCTGGCATCGAATTCTTGTGCCCATTCAGGTACTTCATGTCCAGCAACGCGGCTCCATAGCCTTGTTCGCCCGAACGGTTGGTAGATAATGACAGCAATACCTTGATCTTGTGCTAGCGGCAAAATTGTTTCTGCAGCTGCCGGATTATCTACTGCATAATCAATGCCGATGAAATCCAGTGTTTCATCACGCATAGCTTGTATAAGCTCATCATGGCGATCAGGGGTGTCATAGGTGATCCCTATATATCGTACGCGCCCTTCTTCTTTTAACTCCTGGATCATCGGTAGTTGTATCTTTATATCTCCTAGATTGTGGATTTGCATGAGATCAATCGGGGACTTTCCGATGCGATCAAAGGAGTCTTGAATCTGCCGTCTGGTGACATCTGGATAAGATGGTCCCCATTCTGGTTTTGCCGAGTTAACCTTCGTGGACCAGAAGAGCTGTGCCTCGACCCCGAGTTCCTGGGCCAGGCGCCCCGCGATCACCTCGGAGGCTCCATAGGCTTCCGCCGTGTCGAATACCGTGCCGCCATTGTCGAGCAAGGTCGTCAAAACCGCTCGCAGGGGGCTCAAGTTATCGCTCTGGGCGAGGCTACCAAAGGTAGCGGCACCTCCGAGCCCGATGACGGGCAAATCTTCCCCGGAGGACGGGATTTTTCGCGTTATTAGCGGCGCACTTACTTGCCCCAGCAACCTTTGCACAGGGAGAGATAAGGCTGCTCCGGCAGTGGCAGCGTACTTAAAACAGTCGCGACGTGTGAGCATAATTGAGTAAACCATTTAACCTGATGGCGCGAGCTTACCAGAAGGATAACCGCGGAATAATATGTGCGTAACCGGATTGTCGGATCAATGAGTATATGAAGCGTCAGTTTTGCCGGTCTAGAGTTCCAATCCCCTTGTTGCAACCCTAGAATCAATATTCTGTAGACTGATTGGAGTTCTTAAACGTTATGAACAGACTTATCATCGCAGTTGTAGCGCTTATTGGCGCTATGTTTTCTCAACTGAGTAGCTCGCAACAGATCATTGAGCCTGAGATGACCTTCCATACATGGGACGGAATTTCCGCTCAAAATGCGGAAGATGGCCGTGTTGTTCGTCGGATTGCTGCGGCAACTATTAGATATATCAGGGTTGAATGGCCCGCGGGCACCTCGACAATCGCCCACAATCATGCCAACGAATTAATTGTGATGCTGCTAGAGGGAAGATTAAGAGCATTCAGTGGGGATCGTGAGTTTCTCCTTGAGCCCGGAGATATGGTTGTTGTTCCAGCCTATGTCGAACATCGCTATGAGGCTTTGGAAGACTCAGTAACGGTTGAAGCTGTTGGTCCCGGCTAGCTTGAGCACACCAACGGCGTACCTGTAATTGTCAGACGGTAGGTTTGAGTCAAAGCAATGGTTCGTTCCAACACAGCGCTGCCACACATCAGCCATAAAGGATTGTTTGTGTGACTAGCAGTCCTAGAACAGGTGGCCAGATCTTAGTGGATCAGTTGCTCGCACAAGGCGTGCAACATATTTTTGGTGTGCCTGGTGAGAGTTATCTTGCTCTGCTGGATGCGTTACATGATCATCAGGATAAGCTCCATTTCTTTGCGTGCCGTCAAGAAGGAGGGGCAGCAATCATGGCTGAGGCGGATGGCAAACTCACCCATCGGCCCGGTATTTGTATGGTCACGCGGGGACCTGGAGCAACCAATGCTAGCTTGGGGGTCCATATCGCACACCAGGACTCAACTCCTCTGATTTTGTTCGTAGGCCAAGTGAGCAGGGCAATGATGGAGCGTGAGGCTTTTCAGGAGATCGATTTTCGGCGGATGTACGGTCCATTATCCAAGTGGGTTGCACAGATTGATGAAGCGGCGCGAATCCCGGAGATGGTTTCCCGAGCTTTCTGTGTTGCTACAGCCGGGCGTCCAGGACCAGTTGTGCTGGCGCTTCCCGAAGATATGTTATTTGAGACGGCAAGTGTTGATGCTGTTCAGTCCTATCGCACGGCACGAGCATGCCCCAGTTCTGATGCTATGGAAAAACTGTGGGTCATGATGAGTGAGGCTGAGCGGCCTTTACTTATTTTAGGAGGCGGCGGTTGGGATACAACTACCGTCAACAGCGTACAATCATTCGCTGAGCGATTCGGACTTCCAGTGGTTACTTCTTTTCGTCGTCAGGATTATTTTGATAATGCTCACCCACTATTTTCCGGCTATCTCGGGTTAGGAATAAACCAAAAACTTGCAGACCGAGTCCAAGATGCAGACCTTCTTCTCATTTTAGGTGCCCGGTTGGGTGAAGTATCAACAAGCGGGTATTCTCTGTTAAGTATTCCGAGCCCTAATCAAAAGCTGATCCATGTACATGCTGATCCGGAGGAACTTGGTCGTGTATATCAGGCTCAACTCCCGATAAATGCGGATCCAAGCGCTATGGCTGCAGTCTTGGAACAGATACCAACTCTGGACGCTAGTCGTTGGTCCAAGTGGACACAGTCTGCTAATGATGATTTTCGTGCTCATAACCTCCCAACCGTGACTCCGGGGGACCTTCAGATGGGTGAGGTCATGGCATATCTGTGTGAGTCTCTACCGCAGGATGCGATTCTTACTAATGGAGCGGGGAACTATACGGTCTGGGTTCATCGTTTTTATCGGTATCGACAGTTTGGCACACAACTTGCGCCGACTGCTGGCTCAATGGGTTACGGCGTGCCGGCTGCAATTGCCGCCAAGCTGCGGTATCCGGAACGAGAAGTTGTTGCTTTTGCTGGTGATGGATGTTTTCTAATGAATGGCCAGGAATTTGCAACCGCGGTTCAGTATGGTGCAAACATAGTGTGTTTGGTTGTTAATAACCAAATGCTTGGTACGATTCGAATGCATCAGGAACGTCACTTTCCCGGCCGAGTCAGTGGTACGGAATTGGTGAATCCAGACTTTGAAGCCTATGCGCGTGCGTTCGGAGGGTACGGCGAGGTTGTAGAGAGAACCGATGAATTTCCCGCAGCGTTTGATCGGGCGCGTTCGAGCGGCAAGCCTGCGATACTTGAGTTGCGTATTGATCCAGAAGCACTCACGCCTGGGCAGTCTCTCAGTGAAATTCGCAAGTCGTCGCCTGTGTGAAGTTAACTGGCAAGCAACGAGACGTCTTATTAAAGAGGTAAATGAAGGTGAATAAGAGCTATATCGATGGAGCTTGGGTAGAAGGAAGCGCTGCTGTTGCGGACCTTAATCCGTCGGACACAAACGACTGTATCGGAGATTTTGCATCATCTGACAAAGCTCAAACGAATGATGCAATCAATGCAGCCCAAAAAATATCTGGATCGTGGCGAGAGAGTGGAATTCATCAGAGAGCCGAGATGCTCGATCGGATTGGTAGTGAGATTCTTTCTCGCAAGGAGGAGCTTGGTACGCTTTTATCTCGCGAGGAAGGAAAGGTGCTTGCGGAGGGTATCGGAGAAGTTGAGCGGGCAGGGCATATCTTTAAATTTTTTGCGGGTGAGGCAGTGCGTATTGCTGGGGCGAGCATGGACTCTGTGCGTCCGGGTGTTGACGTGGAGGTTGTGCGTGAACCTATTGGTGTTGTTGGCATAATCACGCCTTGGAATTTTCCTATTGCGATTCCTGCCTGGAAAATTGCGCCCGCGCTGGCTTTTGGCAATACAGTGGTTTTCAAGCCGGCCACATTGGTTCCGGCGAGCGCGCAGTCTCTCACTCAGATTATTGCGGGGTCGGGGTTGCCAGCTGGAGTGTTCAATCTCGTTATGGGTTCTGGGCAAGAGGTGGGAGAAACTATTGTTAATTCTCCATTAGTTAATGCAATTTCATTTACCGGATCGGTTACTACGGGACGTGAGGTTCTTGTTAAGACTGCCGAGCGACAGGCACGAGTGCAATTAGAGATGGGAGGCAAAAATCCTTTAATCGTATTGGATGATGCTGATCTTGAGACAGCCGTGGAATGTGCTATCAACGGGGCTTTCTATTCAACGGGACAACGTTGTACAGCTTCCTCGCGATTGATTGTTGGCGCTGAAATTCACGACCGCTTTGTAAAACGTTTGATCGAAAGAATGGAAAGTCTGATCGTTGATCACGCGCTTAAGCCCGGCACACAAATGGGACCTGTCGTGGATGACAGACAATTTGAACAAGATCTAAACTATATTGAGGTGGGATGTTCGGAGGGTGCTGAAATGGCCACCGGAGGTGCTCGACTTGAGCGTGATACTGATGGCTATTATCTAGCGCCAACTCTTTTTATTGGGACAAATAATGCGATGCGCATTAATCAGGAGGAGATGTTTGGACCAATTGCTTCTGTGATACGGGTGCATGATTATGAAGAAGCCTTGACTGTTGCAAACGATACAGATTTTGGGCTCTCAGCTGGAATCTGTACAACTTCTCTGAAACACGCTAGTCATTTTAAGCGTAACTCGTCGGCAGGTATGGTGATGGTTAATCTGCCGACTGCAGGTGTCGACTACCACGTGCCATTCGGTGGGCGTCGCAATTCAAGCTTCGGACCGCGCGAGCAAGGGCAAGCGGCTGAGCAGTTCTATACTGCCACCAAGACCACTTATGTGAACCCATAATTCTGATTCATACCAATGCAGAGAGGTTGGCGAGGTGTGCATTAACATTTCTGAGCATGTTTGCCGGCCCGCACACTTTTGGAGCGTCGATTCTAGCGATGCCAAACACTATAATAGAGACACTTTTTAGCTATATCCGAGACATGCTATGTCTGAATTATTAAAATGGCTTGGTGCAATTGCAGTTGTCTTGTTTGCACTTGCTGCGCCCAATCTTTCTGCCCAACAAGAAGATGCCTTTGTGGGTCTGTGGGAACTTTGGGTTGAATCGGGTTATGAATACAGACCGGCTTACGGAACGCTGGCGATCGAGAGTGGTGCAGGAGGTTTGGAGATCTATATTGATGGAGGCCCCGTAAACCTGATAGAGCTCGATGGTAATCGGATTAGTTTCGATATGGATTGGGTTGATTTGCCAGATCAGCCGCACCTCAGTGTTCTGGTAGGCGTTCTGGAGAGTGGCAGCATCCATGGAACGGTTACAGAGGATGGAGAAGATAGAGGTGCTTGGCGCGCTACCCGACTGGTGAGGCCCGGCTCTCCTCCGCCTCCCAATCCGGTTGATCTTACGGGGATTTGGGGAGAGCCCGATTACATTGGTAAGGGTGTATTTGATTTGACTGAGGCCGGGCGTACAGCTGATGCTGCGTACGATGAGACCATGGACGACCCAATTTTGCGTTGCGTATCAGATGGGATGATCCGTATGTCGCATGGTCCATTCGATATTGAGGTATTGGATGTTAACAATCGCATCATCATTCTGTATGAGGATATGCACGAAATACGCCGGGTTTACCTAGATCGAGGTTTCCCCGATGACATAGAAAATATGGATCTGTCGATGGGATATTCTATCGGGCATTGGGAAGGCTCCACTTTTGTAATTGAAACTCGAGGCCTCAAGAGAGGAGTATGGGATGCTCCAGGTATGCCCATTTCATCAAACGCAGTTTTTACGGAACGCTGGTATCTCGATGACGATGGTCGACTTCATATTGAGTTCAGTATGGATGATCCAGTGAACTACCATCGCCCCGGGTTGATGCATCAAGTGCGAGTAAAACAGCCTGAAGATACAGAAATTCCCGCATATTCCTGTGACCCCCATCCTTTTTATCGTGGCTTATATTTGGAGGGTCGGCTCGAAGAACATTGGGGACGCTCCAGGAATCGTCTCTAAGAGATCGTTAATTCATCGCGTTTGGGAGGGTTAAAGATGAAGATGCTATTTTGGTTGTTAGCGTTCTCTTGCTTCTCTGCTTTGGGGAGTTCGCTCGCAAGCGGGCATCATGCGTATGCTGCCAACTATGTCGATGAACTTGGCACAATCGAAGGTGTAGTAGTGGAGGTGTTTTGGGGGAATCCGCATGTTCACTATTACTTAGAAGTTGCAAGAGACGATGGTGCTACGGAAGTATGGGATGTGGAGTCTGCAAATCTGGGGGTTATGGCGAGATCTGGTTGGACCGATGAAACGATTGAAGTCGGGGATCACATCAAAGTATCTGGTGATCTTGGTCGAGAGGGCAGACGAAAATTGTCGTTAGATAGAGATTCCCTAGAGATCCTCTAGCGAACGGCCGCACTCACATGATTGTGCGACGATAAAGACGAT
>JAZAGZ010000120.1:0-15218 GCA_036231525.1 Pseudomonadota bacterium
TTACGTATACGCGATCTGCAGCAGAGTACGGGAGGATTAACGGAATTTGTACCTCTTCCATTTGTACATATGGAAGCACCTATGTATCTAAGAGGAATGGCGCGGAAAGGACCCACTTATCGGGAAACACTGCTTATGCACGCGGTTGCGCGTTTGGCACTTCATCCATTGGTAAGGAATATTCAAACATCATGGGTGAAGTTGGGAGCAACTGGAGCCGCCGACTGCTTAAAGGCAGGCGCAAATGATCTTGGTGGCACATTGATGAATGAATCTATTTCTCGTGCTGCAGGTGCTAGCCACGGTCAGGAGTTCGTGCCCGACAAGGTGAATGCTTTGGTTGAAAATCTCGGACGTTTCGCTCAGCAACGAACAACTTTGTACAAGGAACCGGCTAAGAGCCGGAAATCAAAGGCGTTCAACATAGAACCTCTGATGCCTGTTCGTAATCGCCATGCGAAGGAATATTGCCCAGTTAGCGGTGAGCAACATTCACTGTGAGCGATGCTCGGTCTATGCCAGAATAGGGCTGAAATGTTCGAGCGATGTGTCAGCAGGAATAACTTGAGTAGAAAGTATACAGTGAGATACATGCGTTCTTTGAGAGACTGAACCGGAGGTGCAAAGGTGCAACTTGCTAATAAAACAAGCCCATTACGCACGTGTAGATTTGTTGGAGCTATCGTCGGGTGCTTATTGATCACCGCGTGCTCTGAGTCCCCCAGTGAGCAAATTACTTTCAACATGTCGTGGCTCCCACAAGGGAGTATGAGTGGGGTAATTGTCGCCATAGACCAGGGATTTTATGAAGATGTGGGGCTCGATGTTGAGGCTGTACGTGGTTTTGGCGGTATCCGAACAGCAAACGAGATTGATCAGCGAATGTTTGACTTCGGCTATGTTGATGCGCTTGCAGTAATCCTTAACCGCAATAATGGTGGTAGCACCCGTTTGATTGGTGGGATTAATGAACGTTGGCCGGCTGGGCTGTGCTACGTTACGGAACGTCACCAGTTAACTGAGCCAAGAGATCTTGTAGGTCTGACAGTAGGCGGGGGGCAAAATTCACCCATCCAGGTCATTGTCCCGCTGTGGTTGGAGCGTAATGGTATTGAAGCTGACTCCGTTGAGTTGCTGCAATTGGCTCCTTCGATTATTGCAGGTTCTCTGATCGAGGGGACGATTGACGCGGGTGAGTGTTGGCTTGGAAATAGCGTTGCTGTTTTTCAGAGTCGGGCAGCGGAGGCAGGTCTTACAATTGATTTGTTGGAATATGGAAATTTTAATTTCGATGTCTACGGTAACGGAGTTATAACTTCCGAGCAGCTTCTTGAAGAGAGCCCAGATGTGGCGCGGCGATTCCTTGAGGCGACCTATAGAGGTTATGACTGGGTTCGAGAGAACCCGGAGGAGGCGGCCGAAATCGTCACACAACACTATCCAGTGCTGGATTTGGATATCACCTTACAGCAAGTTCACGAAATCATAGATTTAATGACTGGCCCGGCCGGACTTGGTTGGCTAGACGATGAGAAAGTAGCCCGAACTATGAATTTTCTCATGGCAGCCTATGACGTTGAAGATACGATGACTGTAGATGAAATCTATACGACGGAATTTTTGCCAAGCTCATCTGCGCCGTCGGAAGACTGACTGACGATGAAAATCAACAGAAACATCATCGACCCGTTTGTGTTTTTTCTGGTGCTGGGTCTTCTTTGGGAGTTTTCAGTTGAGCTCTTTGATGTTCGCGCGTATTTACTACCTTCGCTGACGGATATTTTTCGTGAAACTTGGGAATTTCGTGAGCTGCTCTTAGATCAGGCTATGGTTACGCTTGAAGAGGTGTTGTTTGGGTTTATTTTTGCGGCAGTACTTGGAGTGGTGATTTCTGCTGCAATTTTCTTTATTCCAATCGCTAGGCGTACGATCTATCCGTTGATCATTGGACTGCAAAGCATCCCCAAGGTTGCGTTAGCACCCATTATCGTCGTCTGGTTTGGTTATGGCCTGCCATCTAAAGTTGTAATGGCCTTCTTATTTGCCTTCTTCCCAATTGTTATCTCAACTCTTGGGGGGCTTAGCGCAACACCTGATCGTTTAGTGGAACATTTTCAAGCGTTGAAAACTTCCGGATGGAATACGTTTTGGAAGTTGCGCGCACCAAGCGCACTTCCAAACTTTGTTGATGGGTGTAAGGTAGCTATGCCGCTGGCCGTGATTGGTGCAGTGGTTGGTGAGTTTGTTGGTTCGAACGATGGATTGGGCAACCTCATCCAGACTGCCACCGGTTCAGCTCAAACCGCGCTGATGTTTTCGGCATTATTAGTAGTGACAGGACTTTCCTTGATCCTATTTTTCATGATTGAGCTGTTAGGAAGGCTCGTCTGGTGGCGGGCTATGTAATGGTTATTCGATCTATTATAGAAAAGGTCCAATGAGTAAGCAGTAAGTACCGGCGACGATTATCATGATGATTTCTGCCACAATGCCAACCCTAATCAGGTCCTTAAGCTCGATATTACTAATCCCAAATGCTGTACCCACAGTGGGGCCGGCCCACGGGAAAACTATTCCCATCGCAGTTGCTGGGACCATGATTGTAATGGCGACAGTACTGAAATTTACCGTCTCCGCTACAGGTACCATCACGGCCGTTATCAGAGCTGAGGCAGCTACGCCGGACATGAAATTCGTTGAAATGGAAGTGGCGAGGCCTGTTACGTAAGGTAGGCCATAGGCAGTTACACTCGCGTCCCTAATAGACTGTGCGAGGACTTCAGTAAAACCCAAACTCGACAGCGCCTGCACCACGGCTATCGCACTGGTTACCATAAGCAGGACTCCCCAGGAAACATGTTCGCTGGCTTCTTTCCAGTCCAGCACGAATTCATGTTTCTGAAGGTTGCTCGGGGCTATGAAGAGCAACAACATGACAAAAGGCGGTACCATCCAAATCGATATCGCATTATCTACCCAAATCGAAAAAGTGTTTTCTTCGCCAAGAATACCTGGCAGGAGTGAGGGAATTACGAAGAGTGCGGCCATCATTAGAAAAATCGTGAGAACACTCTTTTCGCCTAATGACATTCGCCCAAGTTTTCTTCTTTCCTCGAATAAAAAATCTCGGCCTCCAGGGATTGAGGTTACTTCAGGTTTGAAAAAGAATCTGAGTAGAAAATAGTTGCATACGAGCAATGTAGCAAAGATGGGTACGCCAAGGCTCATCCAGGTGAACCAGCCAATCTCTCTGCCCGTCAAAGTTTCTAGTTGATCCATAGCTACCGCGCTATGTGGCATTCCAACTAGGGTAGCGATACCTCCCGAGACCGCAGCGTATAACGTACCCAACGCAAAGAATGTTCGGAGTCGAGGGCCGTTATTCTCAGAAAGATCCTGGCCGCTCAGAGTCATGACGTAGGCGTGAATAGATAGCCCGATAGGTAGCATTATTGCGACAGCGGATCCGTCTGAAACAAACATGGAAACGCAGGCAGTAGCAAGCATGAAGAAGAAAAGCAATCGGTTTGTGCTGTCCCCGATACCTGGGATAGTTAGGAACGCAAGTGCAAATCGTTTTGCAATCCCATGCTTAATGAGAGCGAATGCGAGTAGAGAGAGGCCCATCAACCAGAAGAAAACTCTTTGTCCGTAAAGAGCAGCAGTATCTACAATGCCAAGTGCTCCGCTCAATGGAAACACGACGAGAGGAAGCAGGGCTGTAATTCCCCAAGGCGCTGGGCGTAAAATCCACCACGCTACCATCCATGCCAGAGTCCCTAGTGCAATCTTGGATCCGTGCACCATGCCTTCCACTTCGACGGAATATATTATTAGTAAAAACAAGGGGCCAGATAACAGTTTGAGCACCTGGCTGATAAGGAAGGGAGGTCTATTCTTTTGCAACTCGGTTAGTACTTCCACCCATTGCTCCTTAGCTTTGAGTTAAATGTGATGTAAATGCGCATGGAATTATATTATGAGGGTTCTCTCGCATCGGTAATAGTTAATCCATGCTTATTCATTGGTAATGACCAGTATTTGATCAGAGGGTTTCACCGACAACCTTGCGCAAGAATGTGTAAGTATGGCCTTGTGGCTTCCTCCCTAATAGGCGCGCGACATCATCTGGGGTGTCAATATCTAGAGCAAGGCCAGGTAGCCTGAGTACGGTTGCCGCGGTTCCCGCGTTTCGTGCAGCTTCCTGGTGACGAACCAAACTGCGTTGCCCAAAACAGGGCGCGATCACTGTGGGCGGTGAACAGGCGAGTGCATTTGTACCAGTGCCTTTATAGTCGGTAGCTATCGTGATCGTAGCATCAGGTTTTTGCGCCTCAAGCAGCGCAGAGAATTCTTCAGGTGTGGCTAGGGGAACGTCTCCCGGTACTACCAGCATTGTGGCACAGGACTCTAGGCTCAGGATTTTAGCGGCTTCTGTTATTGCAGCATTAACACCCGTCTTGGATTCCTTAAGTACGCGTGTGTTCCAAGAGTTCGCCAAATTTAAGACTAAAGGGTCGTGCGTGATAACAGCGGTAGAGGCTAGGTGGCTTATCTGTTTTAACGTTGTAAGCACATCGGAGAGCATTGCGAGAGATAGGTCGCGACGCTCACTTGAGTTAAACATACCAGACAGCCTATGTTTTGCCTCGGTTAGTGATTTCATGGGTACTAGGGCCCATGTCTTGGGATGCTCAGTTTTTTTGATCACCGGAAGAGGTCATCCTCTTTTGCTCTCTGCAGTGATTTCGCGTTCAAATCCGGTTCGTTCCATTTAAGTCCACGAACGAGCACAGCTGGTATACCTTCATCAGCCTGACCCATCAAAAGGGATGTAGCAGAGGCTAACTCGTCTGCAAACCCTGTTTGAGTCACCTCCAGTGATCTACCAGATAAATCAGTTTGACCGACAAAATCACGAAGCGCGGGTAGACCAGATGTGCCTAAGGCAATGCCAACGGTGCCATTGCGCCAGGGACGTCCCACGCTGTCGCTAATTACTACCCCAACCTCGGTTTCGTAGTGTTCATCTAGACGAGTTTTTATGTAATGTGCTGAGTGATTGGGGGCTATTGGAAGTAACAAAGCATGTTCTCCATCAAACTCCGGGTCTAGATTTGAACGGTCGACACCAGCATTTGCCAATATAAGGCCTAAGCGATGCGCGACTACTAAGACCCCTGGCTTGTGTCCGACTACTTCTTCTGACTCGGAGAGGATGACCTCCACGAGGCGGGGATCTTTTTCTACCGCTTTTGCCAGCTTTAACGCGCGTTCAGAAGGTATTACATCTTCCAGGTTGACGTATCGATCCTCTGCCTTCGATACGATTTTTTGTGCAAGGACCAAGATATCTTGCGCCTGAGGTTTAAGGTCAGAGTTATCCAGAGCGGCAATCAGGATTTCAGGGAGATTATCGCCTGGCCTGATCATAGGCATCTGTGGAATTGCCAATAAGTTAAGCATGTGGTTTGTCATGTGATCTAGCGCTTAAGTGAATTCTTCAGTATCGAGTTCCTGCTGAACATTGGAGCCATAGCGTGGGCCAGATACGGTGTTCTGGTTGATGAGTGCATTGAGTCGGTCTAGGGCATTATTTGATAACTCTACGTTTATGGCGCCAACGTTTTCTTCCAGATGCTGAATAGTCGTCGCTCCTGGAATAGGAATAATGTGGTCACTCTGGGCCAACAACCATGCGAGACCAAGTTGCGCCATCGAACAGTTATTTTCTCGTGCAATATTAGTGTAGCCATCCAGCAGACGCAGATTAGCGGTGAGGTTCTTGTCTTGAAAACGAGGCATGGTGAGACGGAGGTCATTAGCTGCCAGTTTAGAGGAGTCGCGCACACTACCGGTTAAGAAACCACGGCCCAAAGGGCTGAAGGCAACGAATGCCGATCCGATGGACTTACATGTATCAAGAACTTTAATCTCCGCATTCCTGGTCCAAAGTGAATATTCTGATTGTATTGCGCTAATGGAGTGTTTTCGATGAGCTTCAAGTAGGAGTTTAGCGGAAACTTCAGATACACCGATTTCTTTAATTTTGCCTGCCTCAACAAGCCGCTTTAACGCGCCAATACTTTCGTCGATTGGAACTCGCTGATCCCATCTATGTAAATAGTAAAGATCAATAACATCGGTTTTGAGACGGCGCAGACTGTCGTTACATGTTTTGATCAATGTCTCAGGTCGAGCGTCTAATTCTCGTTGTCCTTTGGAGTTTTTGAAAATACCGCATTTACTCGCCAATACACATTCGTGACGACGACTTTTCAAGATCCGCCCCAAAAGTTTTTCGTTGTCTCCGAATCCATATAGAGCCGCAGTATCGAATAGGTTATAGCCTAAATCCAAAGCCTGGTTCAGAAGTTTTGTCGATTCTATTTCGGATGGCGGTGACCCGTAGGGTCCTGAGAGCCCTCGGCAGCCTACCCCTATGGCGAAGACTTCCAAGGATCCAATTTTTCGTGTTTTAATTGTCATCGTTATGTTTTGCTGGCTGTTCTATATGGTTTACGAGTTCGGCTGATGGAGGAACCATGGCTTTCTTGGATGCTGTTGGTTGCTCGGGTGTTTTTAGCCTCAGTTTATTTTGTAAGTGCGGTACAAAAAACGCTTTATTTCCCAATTTCTGTTAAATCTTTCCAAGCAGTGGGAGTGCCGTTTGCACACACTTCTGTTTTTTTGACGGTTATTCTCCACTTTGTAGGGTCGATTGGAATATTTTCGGGTACTTATGTGGAGGAGTGTGCAATAGCACTAGCATTATTTACAGTTGTGGCCACTCTGATGGTGCATGATTTTTGGAATTTGGAAGGTCAAGAGAGAATGGCGGATCAAAGAATTTTCCTGGCACACTTTGGTGTTGTTGGCGGGTTATTAATGGTGGTCGCGGTTGGCCCCGGAGAGATTGTTCTTTAGTGCATATCGCATGATGTGGTTTTAGGTGCGGGCAAACGGGTTAGGGTAAGGCGAATACGATCAGTTTTTGGTCTGTATCAGGTTTCGGGTCATTTAATGCTGAGGCCGCTGCTGCCACTACGGCTACGTACTGTTTGCCATCACGTCCTTGATATGTGACCGGTACTGCGAAGGCGCTCATGTCAAGGCGAGTGGCCCAGAGTTCCTCCCCAGTCTTGGAATCAAATGCTCGAAAGCGCTGGTCATTAGTTGCGCCAATAAAGACTAATCCACCGGCCGTGGCAATAGGTCCTCCCATACCTAAACGCCCGGTATTCTGTCGATCAGTGGGGAGTTCTTCCGTAATACCCAGAGGTACCTGCCATGCGATGTCCCCCGTTGCTGCATTTACTGCTATCAGGTTAGCCCAGGGAGGTTTTGTACAGGGCCATGCTGCTTCCCCTCCGCTGAGTGCGCTACCTCCAGAGTTGGCGGGGGTCTCGTTCCACCAGAATCGAGATAACGGCCCATGCACGCTATTGCGTACATAAGATCCCGGAGAGCCAGCTTGTTCTTCAATCCAGCCAAAACTGCCCTCGTTCATGGTATTCACAAAGATATAGCCCAATGTGGGGTCGGTCGCTGTACCCCCCCAGTTTGCTCCGCCGATCGAGCCAGGAAAAACAATTGTCGAAGGTGCCGGGTTGCCTGACTCCCTATACATATAGGGAGTAAAAGGCCCATCGTTGAAGAAGCCGCCGCTTTCTTCGTATATTCTGCGGCAGAACTGAGCGTGTGCTTCCGTAGTGTCTGTGGCAGTTACGATGTCCTCAGGGGTGAAAGAGATTTTTGCGATCGGTGGGGGCTTGATGGGTATGGGTTGCGTGGGCGAACTTCGTTCACCCGGGACATTACTTTGAGGGACCGGCTTTTCTTCAATCCCGAATACAGGTTCTCCTGTTTCGCGATTTAGGATATACATGTAGCCAGTTTTTCCGGCTAAAGCGAGTATCGGAACGTTTTCACCATCAATCTCGACATCAAGCAATCCTGGTGCCGCTGGCAGGTCAAAGTCCCAGATATCGTGGTGGATTGTTTGATAGTGCCAGAGTCGCTCGCCAGTACGCACATTCAAAGCTACGATAGAGTCGCTGAAGAGATTATTTCCGGGGCGTTCGCCACCGTAATAGTCCGATGGACCAGCACTTTCAAAGGCGGCATAGACAATCTCGCGTTCCTCATCGACCGTGAGAGAAAATGCCCAGTGGAAAATATTGGGTTGATTTTGCCAGGCGTCGTTTTCCCATGTCTCGTGACCGAGTTCGCCCGGACCAGGAGTGGAATTAAAGACCCAAGCTTCCGAGCCATCTCTAAGGTCAAAAGCTCTGATGCTCCCGGGTGGTGTGTTGGAGCCGATGAGAAGTAGATGCTCATAGATCACAGGGGCACCGAGGTAAAACACCGGCATAACTCGTGTTGTGGACGTCTGTTCCTCCGGCAGAAGTGCAACTAACAGTTGGCCTGCCGTGATCAGAACCATGGGCGAATATTCATCCCCACCCGGCCAATAAGCTAAGCCTCTCCTTGAGGGAGCACCTTGGGTTACGGCGAACCGCCACTGCTCTTCACCCGACGTAGCGTCGAGTGCTACCACGTGCTCGGCTCCTGCTAGATACATTACCCCATCAATTACTAGAGGCGTGAACTGAGATCCACCGCCGAGGTCACCCGTTGTGGTGTTGCGTCCTAGTTCGTAAGACCATGCTTCTCGTAAATTACTGACGTTTGTGGTGTTGAGTTGTGTCAGTGGGGAGAAGCGTGTTCCAGCGAGATCTCTGTTATAGGTTGGCCAGTCTGAATCATTAGGACTATTCTGGGCAAGGAGGGATATGGGCCCGAATAGTATCGCTAAGAATCCGACAGCACGAAGTTTCACGGCGCGGCCTTCTCCATAAAAAACTGTCGTCATGCTACCTGATCACCTCGCTCTGAGCACTCTCTGGAGGGGGGATTTATAAATTAGGGTTGGTAGTGAACAGCTTTTTGTCCATACTGATCTGCCGGTCTCGCAATAGTGCTGAAAAGGGTTTAGGAGAGCATGATGACCCAACGAGTGTATTTTCTGGTATCGATATTGGTTGCAGCTATTGGCCTTACAGTAAGCACGTTGGCTACTTCTCAGAGTCTAGATGGGACGCTGCTTGTTTCCAATAGAACTGGTGGGAGCATTTCATTTATTGATCTGATTACCGGTGTTGAAGTCGCGCGAATACCTGTTGGCCCCATCATTCCTCATGAGGTGGATGTATCTCCTGATGGACGATTAGCTCTAACGGGTGAGTATGGACCCAATAGCGAACCCGGTCGTCACATTATCGTAATGGATGTGGCAAACGCCACTGTTTTGGGCCGCATCGACCTAGGTCCAAACTCCCGACCTCACACAGTGCTTTTTCTGCCAGATGGCCGACGAGCGGTAGCCACCATGCAAGATTCTGATCAGTTGGCTCTGGTAGATCTGGAAACTATGACGGTGGTCCGTACCTATCCGACAGGTGGGCGCGACGGGCACATGGTGCGGTTAAGCCCAGACGGATCCCGTGCCTACGTCACTAGCCGGGGCGCTGAGGGTACTTTGTCGGTAATCTCCCTCGTTGATGACAGTGACCCCGTAGTTATAGAAACTGGGTCCGGTGCTGAAGGTTTAGATGTGTCAGCAGATGGGAGAGAAGTTTGGGTCGCAAATCGGCAGGAGGAGTCAATCACTGTTGTGGATACAGAGTCACTTGAAGTCATCGCTGCATTAGACTCACGACCCTATGCTGGGCGAGTTGAAATGGGTCCTAACGGGTACGCAGTTGTACCGAATGGCGGTGGTGGAGGCGAACCTGTTCCACAATATCTTCGGGTCTTTAATGTAGGGTCACGAGAAATGATTGCCGAAGTTCCGCTTCGTGATGGCCAGCCTCAAGACGGTAATTTCGGGGTTCTTATTCATGGTGGCATGGTATTCGCTAGTGATCCAGGTGAGGGTACTATTCAGGTCTTTGATTTGCGTGAACCGGGCAATGGAAGAGTATTGCTATCCAGTCACGATGCGCCGGATGGTATGGCTTGGAGTCAAATTCGTCTGAATGCGATGATAGGAGATTAATTCATGATAATTGAGACAGCCGCGCCTAGGCGCTTGGGAATTTCCGTGATCCAATTAACCGTGATTTTTGCCTGTTTTTTTGGAATGTTTAGCTTGACGGCGTCAGCTGTTGATCTTTCCCAGCCAGAGTACGGGATGATTTTTGAACATGATGTGCCCATCCCGGTGCGGGATGGAACAGTTTTACGGGCGGACGTCTATCGTCCTGACGCCGAGGGAGAGCAGTTTCCTGTGCTCATGAGTCTGAGCGCTTACCAGAAAGCGCTTGACAGGATATTGCCACATGAAGCGCCCTTCACTCATGTCGAGAGGCCTGAACCTGAGTGGTGGACGGCGCGTGGGTACATTCTGGTGTTCGTGGATACTCGGGGGACTGGAACGTCACCCGGGCAATCGGACCTTTGGTCTATGCAGGAAGCAACGGATTATTACGATGCTATTGAGTGGAGTGCTGAGCAGGAATGGAGCAATGGTAAGACAGGACTTGTTGGGGTTTCCTACTACGCCATTACTCAGTGGAATGTTGCAAGTCTACAGCCTCCTTCGCTAACAACAATTTTGCCTTGGGAAGGTTGGGCCGATACCTATCGTGATTCCGTTTTTCATGGAGGTGTCTTTAACCAGGGCTTTTATGGACGCTGGTGGTTAGATGTACGTGGCAAACAACTTCTTGAAAATACGCGCGCTCACAACTCAGCAGCACTTTCGGAAGATTTGATATACAACTATATGGCGCACCATTTGGATAGTGACTGGTGGGATACGGTGAAGGCGCGTGCCCAGTTTGACACAATTACTGTACCCCTCTATAGCTCCGGGAACTGGGGTGGCTGGAACCATCACTTGCGCGGCAATATTGATGGTTTTGTCCGTTCGGCCTCTACTAACAAGAAACTGCAGCTGCATATTGGCGGCCATACGGACGCATTCTATTCAGATGAAGGCAAGACTGAGCTTTTGCGTTGGTATGACTACTGGTTGAAGGATGTCGACACAGGCATTATGGATGAACCACCTATCAATCTATGCATTCGGAGTAGTGTTACCGAATGCGAGTGGCGTTTTGAGAATGAATGGCCTCTGGCTCGTACTGAGTATGTACGGTATTACCTGACGAATCAGGATGCCGATGCAACCGATAATGCCCTCTATGACAAGAGCCTTAGCCGGACGCGACCGCAGCGAGACAGCGAGTTGTCTTATGCATCCGGACCCGAGGCCTATCGGCGTGCTAACGCGGGGTTGCCCACAGCAACTTTCGTTACCGAACCGTTGACCGAAGCTGTGGAGATCACGGGCCACATTAATTTGGTTATGTGGGTTTCTTCTGAGACTGATGACATGGATGTATTTGCCTATTTGAGAAAGATGGGACCAGATGGCAGTGTGGAAACCGCTACCCGCGGTATTCTCCAAGTTTCCCATAGGAAACTTGACCCTGAGCTCTCAACACCGTATCGGCCTTACCATACTCATGACGAGGTGCAAAAACTTACACCAGGTGAAGTTGTGCCCATTGAGGTGGAGATCTGGGCAACTAGCATGGTATTTCAGGCAGGGGATCGTATTCGGCTTGATGTGAACGCTCACGATGGCGGACATTACTTTGCTGCTTACAATCTGGAGAATAATAGTATTTACACGGGCGGCGACCGAGCTTCCTATGTACTTTTTCCTATCGTTCCTGCGAAGTAGTTTTTTCTTAGCTTATAGCGATAGGCAGTCATTGGGTTTGTTCAGGCTGCAAGATGGAACTTAGGAAAAAATCCTTTATTGGTGTAGCGTTAATCGGAATCGCCATAGTTATTACTATCGGGGTCCAACGACAGAGTAAGCTATTGCGGGGGGAGGAGTTAGCTGGACTCTATTGTTCGACATGTCACTTGGAGCCCTCGCCTGAGATTCTTCCCAAGCGTAGCTGGGCAGCTGCCCTTGGCTACATGGGGTATTTTTTAGGGATCGAAAATACCCAGTATTTAGATGATGAGCCAGCGTTCGTGCAGGCGAATGTCAGAAGTCGTCAAGAGTTTCTGCAAAACGAGAATTCATTTCCGGCTGCGCCTGTTTTGGATGACGGTGATTGGGAGGCGTTGCGTTATTACTACATAGAAAACTCCCCTGAAAACGCCCTACCACAATTTAATAAACCTCCCCTGCAATGGGAACTTCCGCGATTTCGTAGTCTCGGATCTAGTTACCGACCTCCACAAGCAGTCACGACGATGGTTCATATTAGGGAAGACACGAATGAGATCTATATCGGTGATAGCGAGCTGAATGCTCTAACCGTACTGGATCAAGATGGGCGAATAAGGGTGCTTTTAAGACGATTCCGTCCAGAAATCACGCCTGTCGACATTGAATTCATCAATGGCACCGCGTATGCGGCCTCCATTGGAGACCTTTTGGCAGAAGAAGCGTCCGATACGCGGCCGGGGAGTGTAAGCACTATCGAACTTGTTGATCAAAGTATTGCTGATGCGACTGCGACGATGACGTTAGATAATCTTTACCGTGTAGCAGATATGGAGATTGCAGACTTGAACGGGGATGGGCTGAATGATTTTGTCATAGCCGGATTCGGGGCGATAGATGGCCGCGTATCTTGGTTTGAATCTCAGGGAGATGGTAGTTATGAAGAACATGTTCTTCTGGGTCTTCCGGGTGCTGTCAAGATTGAAACACATGATTTCAATAACGATGATCGGTTGGATGTCATGGTATTGGTATCAGACGCAAGAGAAGGGCTCCATCTCTTTATCAATCAGGGCAACAACCAATTTTCCGCTCAACCAATTTTCGAGACACATTCTGGATATGGGCATAGTTTTTTTGAATTACAGGATTTTGATGGAGATGGGGCGATGGATGTTTTAGTTGTTAATGGCGACAACGTCGATTCGGATCCCTATAACACTCTTAAGAACTACCACGGGTTGCGGATCTATCTGAATCGAGGGGATTCCAGGTTCGAGGAGGCTTATTTTTATCCTTTATATGGTGCTTTTATTGCCAAATCAGCGGATTTTGATAACGACGGTGACCTGGATATAGCAGCTATCTCTTTCTACCCAGACTTTTCATCAGATCAGCGTGAGGCATTTACTTATTTAGAAAATCAGGGTGGGCTCGAGTTTGCTGCGTTCACCAATGAAGATGCAATGCGGGGTCGTTGGATGACCATGGATGTTGGTGATGTTGACGGTGATAATGATGTGGATGTAGTCCTTGGCGGGTCTTATCTGCGTGTGGGTATGTTCGCTTATCCAGAGATCTATGATGAATTATCCCAAAGGGGTCCGGCTGTATTGATATTGAAGAACACTCTTAATTAGACTTTTTGTCGATACAGAGTGTATTTTAAATTCCGGAAAATGAGCCTGCGTTGTTGAGGGAAATTACACGCGAGAAGACCAACCAGATAACCTGCTATTCTGCAGGCTATAATTCTTCATCGCGGTCACTTGCTTGCAGGGAGGGAAATTATGCAGGTTAGATTGATGATAATGAGTGTCTTTGCTTTAGTGATTTGGGCGTTGCCAGGCTGGGCGCATCATTCGCATAGTAACTACGCGACGACGGAGTACACACATCTGGAGGGTACTGTCGTGGAATTCCACTGGCTAAATCCGCATACGTGGATTTTTCTTGAAGTTGTTAATGCTGATGGAGGGGCTACTGTGTGGGCTATGGAAGGCGCCAGCCCAACATCACTCATCAGGGACGGCTGGAGTCGTGACAGTGTTGGCGTTGGCGACGAAATTACCGTTAGATGTCATCAGCTTAAGGACCGATCGAGTGGTTGTCTCTTAGGGTTTTTGACGCCCGAGGGTGGTGTTGAAAAAGAGTGGGACTAATAAGAAGTCGGAAAAAGAAGGTGCTAATGCGACTCCATACACTTATTTTGGTGACAACTGTATTGTTTTCAGGGAGTTCCTTCGCACAAGGTTGGTTGGAATATATTGATCAGTCGAGTTTTTTTAGTGTTAATTTTCCCGCAGAGCCCGTAGTACGAGAGATCAGTCACGAGTCTACGCAAGGACTCATCTTCCCGGCACAGGTTTACAGATCGGAGGGTATCCGGGGGGATTTATACTCGGTTACTGTTGTTGACTACACTGATGCGGAAGCTGTGCACCGCGAACGCCCCGACGCGACGGAAGCTTCCGGTGTCAACAGCTGGCTTTGGGATGTGCGTTCCTCGGTTGCGCATGCTGCGTGGGATATTCGTAAGCGGGGCGGCGAAGTGACCTATGACGCGTGGTCGGACATTGAGCGGGTCGAAGGGCATCAGCTCCAGATAACTAATTCCGATGGATCTCGGACATTCGCTGGGATCTATTTGCATGAGTCCCGACTTTATATTCTAGAGGCGACTGTGCCTATGGGCTTACCACCACCAGGATTGTTTCAGCAGTCACTGCGATTTCTTGATGATGATGGCAGACGTGTTCGATACAGTCTGGCCCCCAATGGCAACATTACCCGTATCCCGGGCTCATACGAGTACGTTGGCAGTGGTGCGGAGATCGTGGAGCGGTCCACGGAGTAATTTTGCACCAAGGGCATCTATGCTTCGTCAGCATTCTCTTTATAAATTATTGATGATCCTAAAACGCTGTACGCGACGCCCTGTACCAGATTCTGCCACGTAGAGATTGCCGTGGGAGTCAGCCGCAATCCCGTGCGCAACCGTGAAGTTGCCGATCTGGTGTCCGGGGCGACCGAAGGACGAAAGAATTTCACCACTGGCATGATCAATAATGTGCACTTGTTCATGGCGGCCATCAAGAACGTAGAGGTATTGCTGTTTTTCATCGGGAGAGAAAGCAATTCCCCAGACTGTACCTCGGGAATCAGGTAGCGCAGCGTTGCCGGTTTTCACCCAGATGTTGCGCACGAAATTTCCTACTTTGTCGAACACCTGGATACGGAGTCCTTCTCGATCGCAGACGTAAATCAGCCCTTCCTTGCTGATTACCACGCAGTGTAGTGCGTAGGTGAATGCACCACCGGTACCGGCGCGGGTTTCTTCAACAGTGGCCTGCCGCCCCCACTGGCGTAGGAATTTTCCTGTTCTATCGAATACGGCGATACGCTTATTCCCGTAGCCATCTGCCACATAAAGATCTCCATTTTCTGGATCAACCGCAACCCC
>JAZAGZ010000121.1:0-13012 GCA_036231525.1 Pseudomonadota bacterium
GTAGGGATGCGGGTTGACTTGAAGACCGATAACTTAGCGCTAGAATCCAACGTACATGGACAATTTCTCCCTTAAGCTGAGAATGGGGCTGACGCCCTTTATTCTCCTCCCCATCTTTGCAATAGCCCAGCAAAGAGAGGAACCCTCTCCTATCTCTCTTGACGCAGACTCATCATCATTCGACAGACAATCGAATGATGTGATTTTCAATGGCCTAAGGATCACTCAAGGCGATTTCACAATTGAAGCCGATGAGGCCATAGCTTCGGGGCTCGACTTTGAAAAAAGTGAGTGGGTTTTTCAGGGAAACGTACGCATTGCGATCGACTCGGCAAACATTGAATCTTCCACCGCTGAATTGACGTTTGAGGGACATGCTCTCTTGGTCGTGAAACTTCGTGGTAATCCTGCGGTATTCCAAGATTTTAGCGCTGTGCGCGAAGCAACCATACAAGGGGGGGCGTCACTGCTAGAGTTTGACAGCATAGAGCGTACACTCCGAATGACAGATGGTGCTTGGCTCAGCGAAGGCTCTAATGAATTCAGAGGTTGCGATCTGATTTACGACATTGATGAAGAAAAGATCACATCTGGTTCGTCCGATTGCGGAGAACCCGTTTTAATCACAGTCCTGCCACCGACAGCAGATGAAGAAGTGCCTGCTCCGGGTACCACCACCTCACCATGAATAAACTCGAAGCGCTCGGTATCGCCAAGCGTTATCGAACACGTAAAGTAGTAAAAGATCTTTCTATCTCGATTGAGAGCGGTGAGGTTGTTGGCCTCCTTGGACCCAATGGAGCAGGCAAGACCACTGCATTTTACATGATCGTCGGGTTACTCCCATGTGACCAAGGGAAAATCATTCTGAATGGGAAAGATGTCACAGGCCTTCCCGTACACAGGCGAGCCCAGCGTGGCCTAGGCTACCTACCACAAGAAGCCTCGGTATTTCGGAAGCTCAGTGTGGCGGACAACATTCGTGCCATTTTGCAGACACGACCAGACCTGGATCGCACTGCGCGACAAACTCTCATGGAGGAACTTTTGGAGGAGCTTCATATCACCCATGTCCGGGATAGTCTTGGCATTTCTCTCTCCGGGGGCGAACGGCGGCGAGTTGAAATCGCCCGGGCACTAGCAGCCGAGCCCAAGTTCATTTTGCTCGATGAGCCTTTTGCTGGTGTGGATCCTATTTCCGTCCTAGACATTCAAAGAATTATTCGTCAGTTAACACAAAGAGATATTGGCGTCCTGATTACGGATCACAATGTGCGAGAAACTCTTGGAATCTGTGGACACGCCTATATTCTGAATAACGGAAGCTTAATGGCGGCAGGGACTCCAGATGAGATTTTATCGAATCAGGACGTGCGCGATGTCTATCTTGGAGATAACTTCTCCCTTTAGGGCCATGTGATCCAATGCTAAAGCCTTCGCTGCAACCCAAGCTCTCTCAGCAGCTGAAAATGACACCCCAGATGCAACAGGCGCTCCGCCTTTTGCAACTGCCAATCTTGGCTCTCGAGACTCACATTTTGGAGGCTTTAGATGAAAACGTAATGTTGGAGAAAGTTGAAGATCTAGATGAAATAGATGTCATTGAACCCGACTGGACAGATACCCAGACAACAAAAGCGTCGGATAAACCACCGGATCCAAAATCTTATAGCCCTGGCGATGATCAGTGGATCTTGCCGTTGCAAGAAACGCTGACAGATTATCTACTTTGGCAATTGGATCTTTCGGACCTAAGCTCAAGAACTAATACCATCGGACAAGCCGTCATAGGCGGGATTAACGAAAACGGCTATCTGGAAGATGACGCTGAGACGATTCAGTCCACTCTAGCACCAGATCTGGCAAGCAGTATTGATGAGATTGAGAAAGTTATCAAACTCGTACAGAAGTTTGATCCGGCGGGAGTTGGTGCACGATCACCAAGTGAATGCATATCACTTCAACTAGATCAGCTTGATCCGTCTACTCTAGGACTAAGTCTCGCACGTGATATCGCGGGTAACCATTTAGAACTATATGCGAATCACAAACACCAACCAAAAACTCTCAGGCGGCTTTTACAAGTGTCTGAAGAAGATTTCGGAAATGCTCTGCTTCTTGTAAAAAATTGCAGCCCTCACCCTGGCGACTCCATAAACGCACCTACCGCAGAATACGTAGTACCAGATGTTTACGTGCAAGAAAAAAATGGTAGCTGGATTGTCAGGGTCAATAATTCTGATGTATCTCAGCTTAGAATTAATCAAATTTATGCGAAAGCTCTTGGACGTAAAGGGGAATATGACGAAAGGCTTAGCACCCAATTAATAGAAGCTAAGTGGCTTATTCGAAGTTTAAAAGAGAGAGAAGAAACACTCAGGAAAGTAGCCACTACCATTGTGAACAGACAGAAAGAATTTTTGTGGTACGGAGAAGAGTATATGCGCCCAATGGTCTTTCGGGATATAGCCGAGACAATTGGTGTTGTGGAATCGACAGTTTCCCGAGTTATAAAAGATAAGTATATGAATACGCCAAGGGGCACCATCCCATTTCGCTCTTTTTTCTCAAGTCATTTATCCAGCGATGACGGAGAAAAATCCTCAACAGCCGTTAAAGCCAAGATTCGAAAACTCATATCGGCTGAAAATCCTATGAAGCCATTAAGTGACGAAAAAATTACCAACTCGCTTTCCGCAAATGGCATTAAAATTTCGCGCCGGGCGGTCGCAAAGTATCGGAAAGAAATGAAAATTGCTTCCTCAAGCCAAAGGAAGCGCTCCAAGATGGTATAGACAAAGTAAGCGCAGAAACTATAACGCGCGGTTAAATATTAATGGTTATTACGTAAATATTACGCCCCTCTTCGTAACCATGTTGATAATAAACTTGTACGCCATTTTAACAACATGGAAAATATCCCCTGTATTCAACGGTTTTCACGGCTAGGTCAAATCCTGATATTGGAGAAATAATGCGCCTGGTGATCATCAGCGGACTGTCAGGTTCTGGAAAAAGTGTCGCTCTCAACGCACTGGAAGATGCTGGTTTCTATTGCATCGATAACATTCCTGTTGGTCTATTACGGTCCCTCGCGGAAGAGATAATCCCCCGAGAGGATCCTGCCTATGACAATGTCGGGGTGGGATTAGATGCACGCAACACCCCTGATATTCAGCATTTACCTGGACTCATTGAAAGGCTTCGGCAAGAAAATACAACCTGTGAAGTCATATTTTTTCAAGCCAACAACGATATTTTATTGTCTCGGTTCAGCGAAACGCGAAGAAAACACCCGCTTACATCGCAAGATATCAGTCTTGCAGAAGCAATAGAAAAAGAACGTGAGCTTCTAGGGTCCATCTTAGATATGGCCGATCTAATAGTAGACACCAGTCACACAAGTGTTTACGCCCTCAGAGAACTCATAAACAATCGAATTAAAAATCTAAAAAAAGGTAAGATTTCTATACTGATTGAGTCCTTTGGCTACAAACATGGACTCCCAGCTGATGCTGACTTTGTCTTCGATGTACGCTGCCTTCCAAACCCCCACTGGGAACCGTCGCTTCGACCTTTAAACGGCCGAGACCAGCCTGTAAAGGTCTTCCTGGATAATCAGCCACAAGTCCAAACAATGACCGACAACATTGTGCAATTTCTTGAATATTGGATACCGCAATATAGAGATTTTCAGCGTTCTTATCTGACGGTTGCTATAGGTTGTACGGGAGGCCAGCACCGCTCAGTTTATATTGCCGAGGCTGTTGCAAAAAAACTCTCAGTGGATGAACCGATCCAGACACGTCACCATGAACTTCCTAGCTAATTTGATCGCACTTAAGCATCCATTTCTTGGTCAAAGAGAAATGCCTTCAAATCATCCTCAATCTCCATTGCATCACGGTACCCCATATCAATCAGTTCTCGAGTGAATCCAGATTCAAATAGGAGGTAGCTAATAAGCATCATGCCGCCCCGGTTCATAGCACCAAGACCACGGAGCAATAAACGTACAGCCCTAGGAAGTTCATGCACATGACGCGCCGCAACTTGCCGCATATCTTCCTTTGGCACGATGACAAGCGTAGTCAGCGGACGCAACTGGGCGATAGGGCCGCTAGGCTCACGATCCAATTGCTCCAATATCATATTGATTCGCATCAGCCGCTCGAGATCTGAATACAGCCCGTCCATAAACAGCGTATCAAGCATATACCCAGCTAGATGTGCCAGGTTAGGCACATCCGCCGGAATGGACTCATCTGGCGCTGGATCAGAATGGTCGTCGCGCACCCCTATCACCAGCATTCGATCTGCGCCAAGGTGTATTGCCGAGCTCAATGGTGCACTGTGCCGCATCGCACCATCACCAAAATAGTCGCCACCAATCTTTACGGGTGAAAAGACAAAGGGTACTGCTGAACTCGCCATTAGATGATCTATACCTATCTTCGTAGGTTTTCCGAACCGCCTTACTCGAGCCCATGACTTCAATGAGCTATCCCCCTGAAAAAAAGTTACCGAACGAGACGAACTGTAAGAGGATGCGGTGATCGCCAGCGCGCTAAGATGCCCCGCCTTAATAGAACGCTCTATATTGTGTGGATTTATATTTTTGTCTAGCAACTCACGAAGCGGTTGATTGTCTAACAAAGATAGAGGATTTTTAACGCCCAACCCACCGAACACAACCGCGCTTAACCAGTGTAGGCTCGACCGGAGCATCGTCCAGCTATCCGAACGATAAACTTGATGGGCCTCAAAGTTGGACCAAACCCGCTCCATTTCTGAGACAGCTAAAGCAAATTGAGAAGCGCGACTCGCAAGGACGGTGGCGTTAATTGCGCCCGCTGACGTGCCGGAAATTACCGAAAATGGGTTAACTGCGCGCCTCGGCAAAAGGGCTGCGATCGCCTTCAGAACGCCAACTTGATATGCCCCTCGTGCCCCCGCTCCTGGGAGAATGAGAGCTTTCCGTTCAGACTTAATCACGCTCCTCGCTGTCCGAATTACTATTACCACGACCCCCGGAGTTCACCTCCAATATTCGCAACGTGTTCGTGCGCCCCGCGACACCCGCCATATCTCCACCCGTAAATAATACTAAGTCTCCAGAGCGTACCGCCCCCACCTTTTCCAGTACCTCAATCGCACTTTGGTAAATACGTCCAGGCTCAACATGAACAACGTCAAAAAACGCGGGATACACCCCTCGATAAAGTGCAACGCGTCGGCGTGTAGCCTCGTGCCTGGTAAATGCGTAGATAGGAATATCGCTGCGTACCCTGGACATCCACAAACTAGTTGCGCCAGATTCAGTAAACGCAATGATGGCGCTCACCTGAAGGTGGTTTGCGGTGTACATAGCCGCTAATGCGATTGCCTCATCGACATAAGTGAAAACGTCTTCCATGCGATAGTTTCTAGGTCTGCGGAATGTTTCATGCTTTTCCGCTCCTATACATAATTCACTCATGGTTTGCACAGCTTGCGCCGGAAATTTCCCAACCGCGGTTTCTGCAGATAACATAACTGCATCTGTACCATCCATAACCGCATTCGCAACATCAGAAGCTTCAGCTCGAGTCGGTGATGGGCTCGTGATCATCGATTCCAGCATCTGAGTGGCTGTGATGGATATTTTGTTCTGAGTTTGAGTCTGCCTAATAAGACTTTTCTGTAATCCAGTCATCGCCGCATAACCGATTTCGACGGCCAAGTCGCCACGAGCAACCATGATTACGTCACTAGCTTCAATGATTTCGGATATATTTTCGACGGCCTCTGCTCGCTCAATCTTCGCTACGATATGTCCCTTCCCACCTGCTGCACGTAGCAAATTTCGAGCTTCATTTATGTCATCAGCGTTTCTAGCAAAAGAAACGGATACGAAATCCATCTCTAGCTCTGCAGCCGCAATGATATCCATCCTGTCCTTATCCGTCAGAGCAAGCGCCGACAACCCCCCACCCTGCTTGTTTAAGCCCTTGTGATCGGTAAGGATTCCACCTTCTTTCACACTACAGCGGATCTGGCTACCGCTGATCGCTGTAACTTCAAGGACAATCTGTCCGTCGTCCAACAGCAGCACGTCTCGTGGACCTACATCATTGATCAGATTTGGGTACGCAACCCCCACACAAGCTCCGTCACCATCATCAGACGCCAAAGCTGTATCAAGTACGAAATCTTGCCCGGTCGCTAGGGTGACCGCCCCTTCCTTGAAAGACTCTATGCGTATTTTTGGGCCCTGCAGGTCTCCCATGATTCCCACACATCGACCCAGCTTCAATGCAATTTCTCGAACTTGTTTTACTCGGCCCCTCTGTTCTTCTGCTGCACCATGTGAAAAATTAAATCTCAGAACATCTGCGCCGGCGGAGATAAGATTCTTGAGAATTTTGGGGTTATCAGTAGCCGGACCCAACGTGGCAACAATTTTTGTTCGTCGAAAGGAATCGAGGGTTTCTTCTGCCACGAGCACGCTCCTAGTGATTCATCAACTACTATACCTCAGCCTAATTGCGATATTGGCCGTTGTCTTTATTCGTCTTTCGCACGCACTTCTAAAATAGCAGTCGCCGGAAGTTTTTTTCCTTCCAAGAACTCTAGAAACGCACCTCCACCCGTCGATATGTAGGAAATCTGGTCAGTCACACCAAACTGATCAATAGCGGCCAGAGTGTCTCCGCCACCTGCAATTGAAAACGCATCGCTATCAGCTACGGCCTGCGAGATTCGTTCTGTTCCATAGGCGAATTCCGGATGCTCAAAAACCCCTACAGGTCCATTCCACAGAATAGTTCGCGCACGCTGTAACCGCAGGTAATAATCCTTTGCGGTTTTCGGTCCGATATCCAGGATCATATCGTTATCAGAAACTTCAGCGATTTTCTTCACAGTTCCACAAGCTGTGTCATCAAAAGTCTCAGCGACGACAACGTCTGTTGGTAGTGGAATTGACACACTACCAAACTGGCCTTCCAACAATCGTCTAGCAAACACTAGCATGTCCGGCTCATGAAGTGATTTCCCAACACTTGTTCCTGCCGCTGCCAACAATGTATTTGCGATTCCGCCGCCAAGAATAAGTTCATCGACAGTAGTCGCTAAGGACTTCAGAACCTCTATCTTTGTAGAGACCTTCGAACCACCCACAATAGCCAGCATCGGCCGTTCGGGACTTTCTAGTGCGCTGGCTAATGCTTCTAGTTCAGTGACGAGAAGCGGTCCGGCACAAGCAATCGGAGCAAACTGCGCCACCCCATGAGTACTCGCATGTGCGCGGTGCGCAGTGCCAAATGCATCCATTACAAAGACGTCGCAGAGACTGGCCATATGACGTGCAAGAGCTTGATCATTAGCCTTTTCGCCGCGCGCAAAACGCACATTCTCACAAAGCACAGAATTTCCAGCTTCAACATCGACTTTTTCCAACCAAGAACGGATAAGTGGAACAGAACTACCCAGAAGTTCTTCGAGACGATGAGCAACCGGTTGAAGTGAAAACTTCTTCGTGAAGTTGCCTTCCTCAGGCCTACCTAGATGGGACATCAATATAACTCGAGCACCCTGATCAATAGCTAGCTCGATAGTAGGTAGAGCGGCCCTAATCCGTTTATCACTGGTAATGACTCCGTTTTTGATAGGGGTATTCAGATCCTCGCGAATCAGGACGCGCTTCCCCTCTAGGGGTATATCCGTCATGCGCTTGACTGCAAGCGCCATTCGTTACGCCTCCGCTAGGTTGCGTTGGCTAAAGCCAGCGTTGTGTCGAGCATACGGTTTGAAAACCCCCACTCATTGTCGTACCACGCGCAGACTTTCACGAGATTCCCGGAAACTTTCGTAAGCGCAGTATCAACAGTAGAGGAAGCTGGATCGTGATTGAAATCTATCGATACCAACGGTTCATCAGAATAAGCAAGTATACCCTTCAGTTCATTTTCGCTCGCCACCCGCACAGCCTTATTCAACTCCTCCGCAGTAGTCTCTCTTTTAGAAATAAAAGTAAGATCAACTACAGAAACATTGATAGTTGGCACCCTAATAGAAAATCCATCGAGGCGGCCATCGAGTTCAGGGAGAACGAGCCCGACCGCTATAGCCGCACCTGTCTTGGTAGGGATCATTGATTGCGTGGCCGAACGGGCGCGCCTCAAGTCACTATGATAAACATCTGTCAATACCTGATCATTCGTGTAGGCGTGGATTGTATTCATTAGACCTTGCTCGATTCCCACAGTTTCATGTAACACCTTTGCCAGTGGCGCTAAACAGTTCGTGGTACAAGAAGCATTCGAGATGATTTGATCTGAAGACTTTAAAATATGGTGATTGACGCCATAAACGATAGTTGCATCTACATCCCGTCCCGCGGGCGCTGAAATGACCACCTTGTTCGCGCCTGCCCTCAGATGGGCAGAAGCCTTCTCCTTCGATGCAAAAAATCCGGTACTTTCCAACACAATATCCACGCCCAGCTTCTTCCAAGGAAGTTTTTCCGGATCTCGTTCCGCACACACTCGAATTGCGTCCCCATCTACTGTGAGTTCTCCGTCACCAACCTCGATCTCGTACGGGAAGGGACCATGAGCTGAGTCATGCCGTGTCAGGTGAGCATTGGTATTTGCATCGCCTAAATCATTAATGGCAACAATTTGAATTTCATTACGTTTACCCCCCTCGTACAGCGCACGCAATACATTTCTACCAATGCGGCCATATCCATTGATCGCGATCTTCACAGGCATGTCTCTCTCCTAACTCGTAAGACGACGGCGATCAGTACGGTACTCTCAGTCTGAAAGTACACGATGAGCAGCGTCAACAACAGCTTCAACTGTGAAACCGTAATGTTCAAACAAATGCTGGGCGGGAGCCGACTGCCCAAACTGATCCATACCGAGCACATCTCCTTTCCCCTCGATGTATCGCCACCAGCTATCCTTTGCTCCGGCCTCAATGGCAAGACGTTTGGCATTTGAATTCGGCAGAACGTGGGCTTTGTAGCTCTGTGGCTGGACATCAAACACATTCGTACAGGGCATCGATACAACACGCACTCGATGTCCGGCTTCCACAATTTTGCGAGCTGCCAGCATAGCCAGCATGACCTCTGAGCCTGTTGCTATAAGGACTAATTCCGGATCACCATCGCTATCCAGCAAGATGTACCCACCACAGGATATCGAATTGATCTGATCTGTGGTCCTATTCACGTGGGGAAGCCCCTGTCGGGTCAAAATTAAGCTTGTCGGCCCGTGGGAACATTCGATCGCAGCGCGCCAGGCCACCGCGGTCTCCACAGCGTCACAAGGACGCCACACTGACATATTGGGCATAGCGCGCAGACTTGCCAAATGCTCAACCGGTTGGTGAGTGGGCCCATCTTCACCAAGACCGATAGAATCATGCGTAAAAACAAAAATATTTCGCGTACCCATCAACGCTGCCATTCGCAGCGCATTACGCGCATAGTCTGAAAAAACAAGGAAAGTACCCCCATACGGAATAAACCCACCGTGCAAAGATAGTCCATTCAAAATTGCAGCCATCCCAAACTCACGTACACCGAAGTACAAATAGTCCCCTCCCGCGTTGTCGGCACTGATCACTGTTGAACGGCGGTGAAGAGTGTTATTCGACCCGGTTAGATCCGCCGATCCACCTATTAGTTCCGGCAAAAAAGGAGCATAACCTTCCAGTGTTCGTAACGAGGCTTTCCGCGTAGCAGAATCCTTCGCTTCTCCGACGATATCCTCAATAACGTTAGCAGCTTGGTTATCCCACTCTGCGGGCAGCCTCCCCTCCATCCTGCGTTGATACTCGTCGGCAAGACCCGGGTAACTAGCACGATAGGCGTCGAAGCGGCTCTGCCACTCGGCCTCGAGCTTGTTCCCTCTAGCCTTGGCATCCCACGCATTACGTATCGCTTCCGGCACTTCAAATGGAGGGTAATCCCACCCAAGTTCCTTGCGAGCAGCGGCCACCTCCTCCGCCCCGAGCGCTGCGCCATGAGTCGCGGCTGTCCCCTGTTTGTTGGGAGCACCCCAACCAATAATAGTTTTACATAAGATTAATGTGGGACGCTTCGTATCAGCGTGGGCAGCTTTAAGTGCAGATGAAACGCTTTCCGGATCATGCCCATCGATCTGGTCTACAACGTGCCACCCATAAGCGCGGAAACGTTTTGCAGTGTCATCAGTAAACCAACCCTCTGTTTCACCGTCAATCGAAATCCCATTGTCATCGTATAACGCGATTAGTTTTCCTAGACCTAAAGTACCAGCTAGAGAGCAAGCCTCGTGTGAGATCCCCTCCATCATGCAGCCATCGCCTAAAAATACGTAGGTATGATGATCCACTATCTCACCGTCTGGACGATTGAACGTGGCGGCTAGTACTTTCTCTGCCAACGCCATTCCAACAGCGTTCGCCATACCCTGCCCAAGCGGTCCTGTTGTAGTCTCAATGCCTATTTCGAGCTCTCGTTCCGGATGCCCGGCGGTTCTTTGGCCGAATTGGCGAAATTGCTTGAGTTCATCCACTTCAATGGGATAGCCAGTTAAATACGCTATTGCATACAAAAGCATGGAACCATGACCATTCGATAAAACGAATCGATCGCGATCTGACCAATGAGGATTACTGGGATTGTGCTGCAGGTGGTCATTCCAAAGAACCTCAGCAATATCTGCCATCCCCATGGGCATGCCTGGATGACCCGACTGGGCCTGCTCCACTGCATCCATGGACAATGCGCGAATTGCGTTAGCAAGCCGCTGCCGGGGCGGACGAACAACTGTCATGTGTTCTCTCCGGTTAGTACTATCAAATAATTTTCGGGGGGAAACTACTGGAATATGAAGATTGTCGCTCAGTGAGGATGGTCTCCGCAACTAGTAGGCGCAGAGATCTTTTGTTGCTCCCTATATGGGAGAATTCAGTATCATGCTTTCATTCTAAGCTCTCCTTGGTGCATCACGGTCCATTCTTGCTCAACCATGACCCAAAGTAATGACAGAAGTACTGTTGTACTTCTCCAAATCACTGACTTACACCTGTACGCTGCACCAGACAGCCAAATGCGTGGAGTAACGACCCAGAACACCTTTCTTTCCGTACTGGATCACAGTCGGAAAGTCCCCCACTGGCCGCCTGATGCGATTCTTGTTACGGGAGACATCGTTCAGGATGGAAGTCAAGCAGGTTACAAGCGCTTCCGGGAAACCCTCCAGGCACTCAACCTCCCAGTACTGTGTGTACCGGGCAATCATGATGACCCATCGCTGATGGCCAGATTATTAATAGGCCCACCGTTTCAACTGTGTGGGGAAGCAAAGTTTGGGAAATGGCGCATATTCCTTCTTAATACCTTTCAACAAGGACAACATGCGGGTGCGCTCGGCTTTAGTGGACTTACCGCATTAGCAAGTTCACTAAAGAAATTTTCTGATGAGCACGTATTGATTTGTATGCATCACCAGCCGATCCCTATGGGGAGTGTCTGGCTGGATCGTATCGGCTTACAGGACGCGAAATCATTCCTCGATATCATTGACCGACACAACCAAGTAAGGGGTGTAGTCTGGGGGCATGTGCATCAGGCTTCAGATCGAGACCGTAATGGTGTGCGTTTCCTGAGCACCCCTTCTACGTGCTCACAATTCCTGCCTGATAGTGAACTTTTCACGCTAGATAGTCGCCCACCAGGCTTGAGGTGGTTAACGCTAGAACCGAATGGGAAGATAACTACCGAGGTCAACTGGGTCAGTTCTTCAAATCAGATATGAACATGTGATTACCCGCCGAGAATTCAGCATCTTCCTCATAGGCAAACCCGCAGTTCAGACACGCTTTCTTTACCTGGGTTGTATGCGCAAGTTGGTTCGCCTCAATTCGTAAGGTTAAGAGGCTCATAAGACTTTCCGTTAAACGGGCCGAAATAGCTCTCGATAAGCGGGTGCTTTATGGGGCCATTATCAATGTCTGATACCAAGTTGCGCTCCGCAACATAAGTCGTCTGATCAAGGTTATCCACCAAAATGTGATACCAAGGGTAATCTTTCGGAGGCCGACTGAGCGCGACGCGGTTGTACCATTCATCACTAAGCATAAACCGCGGATCCACGTCGTAAACAACTCCTCTATAGCCAAAGCGTCGATGGACGATAATCTGCCCGATGTAGAAGCTACCTATAACCTCGGTTGCCCTACTCACGCAGTTTTTTCCTCAGCATATGGGATCAATAGACCAAGTCGAGCTATCGGATCATCCATTTCCAACGAGCTTTGCTTCATCTCCAGTGGTAGGGGAAGAATTTCAGTTAAACGATGCCCAACCCAGGCTGAATCAGCATAATTTTTCAGGTTATTCTGATAGTGATCACCCAGCTCACCAATCACCTTCTTCAACAACCGAATCAGAAAGCGATATTTATCTGGAACAGGGATTTCTGGCTCAGCTTCAATAGCCTTGATCGTGCCGGCATAACAACCGTCCAGTTGTCTGTCCAAAAATTCTAGCTCGAAACGATGCCTACCCTCGGCTTTTATACATAAAAGCCCTTCGCTACCTTGGTGCCAGTCCACAATTTTAGCCACCGTGCCAATTGTGAAGGTATCTACAGAACCCACCTCCGTACCACTCCGAATCAAGAGAACGCCAAACCCAATATTCTCCCTCAGACATCGGCTCACCATATCCAAGTAACGCGGCTCGAACACTCTCAGCGGCAAAGGCCCTCCAGGGAAAAGCACTGTCTTCAACGGAAATAAAGGTATATGCGCAGTACCCATAACACGAAATGATGTTCTAGACCCGCACTGATTCCGAGTCTTGACCCTTCAAGGATTGTTGAAGCAGCCTAGGTAGGCCTTGAAAATCTCCGTTCGACATCATGACTACGTGATCCCCGCTTTTCAGCTCCTCTAAGAGAACTCCGAGCATTTCGTTAACACTCCAGGCAACTGAAAACTTTTCACCAAGTGATGCCAACGTTGACTC
>JAZAGZ010000122.1:0-14249 GCA_036231525.1 Pseudomonadota bacterium
CCTGGCGGGGAGGGTTGAATTCCAAGCCGACCTAGTCTACTTCCTCCCGGTCAAGCTAAGTCCGGACAGAGCAGGGATGAGACTGGCAACACCACGTCCTACCAACACATCGGGAGATTTTGTGTCACTGGCTGAAACCGATGGCTTCGTTGAGCTGCCTCGTGGACAGGAGGTATATCAGGAAGGGATGGTAGCGCGGCTCTTTCGCTGGTAGTGCCGAACAATGAATCAGGAAAATATAGGGTTTAATAACTAAGACCAAATGGAGACCCACAAGATAATCGCGTATCTTTCAACCATTGATAATTAAGAGGGCTCGGCCATGTCTAAATCACCAAAAACTTCGAGTTTTAAAAAACAGCCAGACGAAGAAAATGTAAGTCGGCGCCAGGTGCTCGCAGGCGCGGTCGGAACGGCTCTTGCAGGTTTGAGTGCTAGCGCTACAGCGCAATACTCAGGCTTGATGGAAGGCGGTCTCGGAGTGCCATTCAGGCTGCCTATGGGTGCGCTGAATTATCTGGACCGCAACCAATATATCCATAACATGGAGATTATCTCTTATACCGAGGGCCACCCGATCGCCAGTGGCGAACCCCTAATGGCCATGTGGGCCCGAGGGGACCAACGTTTGCTACCAACAGGCAACGGTTGGCTAGATCTCAGTAACCCGCAAGACCCAGAATACATTGATGCGGGCGTACGCATTCAGGGTGCGATTGCTTATCAGGAGACTACCGATAAATGGATCATGATGAGGACGCACGGCCAACCGCTGTCTGGTGCACAACCAGAATACCCCTTCGGCCGCTGGCACGAAGAAAACCGCCGCCGTGCCATGAGCTATAGCGGCCTTCGCGGCATCAGAACATGGGATATCACCGATCCAACTAGCCCGGATCTTATGGACGAGTTTAGTACTGGTGAGACGGGCAGTGGTACGCACCAAAATTATTACGATGGCGGCCGATATGCGTTTCTCGATGCAGGTTGGTCTGATCAGTTCCGCATGGAAAATGCGCAACGGCCTCACGGTAATGGATTAATGGTTGTCGATCTCTCCGATCCTGCAAACATTACAGAAGTATCGCGCTGGCACGTACCTGGACAGTTGCTTGGCGAAGAAGATGAGTACAAGAAGTACTGGTTTGCCGGCGATCATGCGGCCTGGACCGCATCACACGGCGCACCTTGTATGCCCGTGCGTGTAGAGGACGGCGGTCAGTACGGATACGGTGGATTTGGTCATTTCGGAATGATTACGTTTGACTTTAGCGATATACGCAGCCCAAAACCAGTAAGCCAGTTCCTCTGGGACGGTGAGTCAATTGGCGGCATTCCCTACCACACAGTGCTACCAATCGTAGACGGGAATGGGCGATTCAATAACATCCTAATTGGTCTGCCCGAGGCCATCGAACCAGATTGCCGTGAACCATTCAAACCTACGCAGGTGATCGATGCGAGCGACCCAGAAAATCCATTTGTCGTTGGTCTATTCCCACGACCAAAACCGCCGGAGGATGCGCCTTACGCTGATTTTTGTTTATCACGTGGGCGCTTCGGCACACACAACACTAACTCGTTTATCCAACCGGGACAGGCAAACCCGAATCTAGTCGCAACAACACACTTCAATGCCGGCATTCGCATCACGGATATCTCAAACCCAGCCCGACCTGAAGAAGTAGCATGGTTTCTACCACCCCGTGGAGGTGAGATGGAGGACTACAATAGCTGGCGCCGCGGAGACACTGAGAATGTGTTTATTGAGTGGGATCGCAATCTACTCTGGGTAGCTACACACGCGGGAACTTACTGTCTGTCATGCCCAGCGCTCGGAAGGCCGGTACTCGAACCACGTGTCATAGAGCGCTGGACTGTTCCTCACGGTAACCGGGGATGGGATGGTTGAACATAGGAATATCAGGAATTCCCAAGGCTTTGGGATGAATGATGTAGGACTACACTTTATCCTTCGTAAGGGCTTCACCCGAAGCGCCTGCAAGTATGGCGTGAATCTCAGATAACAGCGAAAGCGCAATAGACTCGGGAGCGTGGGCACCGATATCGATACCCACAGGACCTCGCAGTCTGCCGCGTAATCCGTCGCCCGTGGGCCCCAGTGCATCCAGCAGACGGTCCCTGCGTGCTCGCGGCCCCAATACCCCAATGTAACCTACCCCTGTACCGGCAAGTTGCTGCAAATAAGTCTGATCGGTGAGCAAATGATGGCTCATGACAATAATTGCGTCGAAGTCATCCGGTTCTAGTTCCTGATTCATCTTCACCGGGTCAATCAACAGAATCCTTTCTGCCGAAGCAAATTTTCCTTTTTCAAGATAGGCAGGGCGATGATCAGCAATCGTCACACGCCAACCAAGCTCGGCCGCCATATTTACTACTGGTAGTGCATCTAGACCTGCACCAAGAACCAACAAACGAGGCACAGGTTTTAGGGGGGCGTAGAGTACGGCGAGCCCATCTTCTTTCGTCTCATAGACCGCTTGGCCTGATTCTTGCGCAGCTCGACATCCTGAAACAAGACGCTCTAAGGACTTGGCTTCGACTTTATCACAAGACCATACAAGCGTAGTGCCTGATAAGAGCTCTTCGCTTTCACTCGAGATGACTGTAGCAACTACAACTGGGTCTGAAGTCATGAGGCGTTTAGCAATTTCACTAAACGGCTCATAATCGTTCACGGCAACTAGTGGTTGCAGAAACACGCGGATCAACCCGTTGCAACCAATGCCGAGGCCCCAAAGATCGTCTGCCTCGTCACGCATATCATAAGTCATGGCTAAAGGTTCGTTTGATTTCAAAACGGCGTGTGCGCGCTCTGCTAAATCTCCTTCAAGACACCCGCCACTAACTAAGCCCTGATAATCTGCATTAGAAGCAATGAGTATTCTGTGTCCCGCCTTACTGTAAGTAGAACCGACCGTGTCGTAGACCGTGGCCAATACCATAGGATCGCCAGAAAGCCGCCAGCTCTCAAAAGTTCGAATAAGTTCCCGCACGCTCATTTAATTAAGAGGCCCTAGGCCCGCAAAACATCATTGGAGAGAAGCACTATAACTCCTTGCGTGAGTCGTTTGACGGCCTTAGACTGCCAGGCCCCGCATAGTAACCACTGTGCAGGAAGATGTAGAGGAGCTAATGTGTCCCGTCCAAGCAGAGAAGATGCTGAGAATGCCGTTCGTACACTCCTTAGTTGGGTGGGTGATGACCCCGATCGCGAGGGCCTTCGCGCTACTCCGGCACGTGTAGCAAAAGCTTATGAAGAGTGGTTCGCGGGATATAAAGAGGATCCGGTGGAGTTCTTGCGGCGAACTTTCTACGAAGTAGATGGTTACGATGAAATGATAGTCTTGAGAGATATCACGTTCGAATCACATTGTGAACATCACATGGCCCCAATTATCGGAAAAGTTCAAATAGGCTACCTCCCAAATAAAAAGGTCGTCGGCATCAGTAAACTTGCAAGAGTTGTGGAAACGTTCGCAAAACGTTTACAAGTACAAGAAACTATGACTGCCCAAATCGCAAATTGTATTCATGACGTTCTCAGGCCAAAGGGTGTTGGGGTAGTCGTAGAAGGCGTACATCAGTGCATGACTACCCGAGGAATACATAAACCTGGAGTAGCTATGATCACAAGCCAACTTCTTGGTGACTTCCGCGCAGATCCTCGTACGCGGGCGGAATTCTTGAATATCATCGGACGCTCTGCCCAGATTGGGTAACTTAATAAAACTAGGCTGCCCTCGCGCAGATCGTCAAACAGTAAGCCGAAACGGGTATCGGCATCGTTAGCGGTAGATTACTATTCCACCCCGTTCTCGCTTACACCCTCCCAACGCCTTACAAGACCTGACTCAATATCGAAAAGATCCAATACCCGACCGACAGTCTGACTCACCATCGCATCCAAGCTCTCAAGCTTCACGTAAAAGGAAGGCACGGGAGGAAAAATGACTCCTCCCATTTCAGTCACCATTGTCATGTTCCTGAGATGAGCCAGATTTAGCGGTGTTTCCCTAACCATTAATACCAGTCGACGACGTTCTTTCAAGACAACATCAGCCGCACGTGACACAAGATTGTCAGCCAAACCAGTAGCGATGGCAGCCAGTGTTTTCATGGAACATGGTGCAACGATCATTCCGTCTGTCTTGTACGAACCGCTAGCAATTGTTGCACCGATATCCCGATCTGAATGCACTACATCCGCCATCGACTCAAGTTCACCGCGACGCATATTAAGCTCCGTGGCTACATTGAGAAACCCTGCTCGCGACACTACCAAATGAGTTTCCACAGCCTGGTTCTTTCGCAACTCTTCGAGCAACCTGACCCCATAAACAGAACCAGCCGCACCCGTAATCGCCACGATAATTCTTCTGGTCACTCACTCGGTTCCGTTCTGATATTGCCGCAGAATACCATGGGCAACGGAGAGGTTGCGGAGATTGCGTTGACAATACCGCCTGTGACTGGCTTGATCCGGAAATGGAATCTCTTGACCTTGGACCGGTTTGGCTAAGTCTACAGCTTGCTACGGTGACTGTAGCGGTACTGTTAGTCATAGGCACCCCGCTGGCCTGGTGGCTCGCCTTCACCCGGTCTCGATTCAAACCTGGCATTGAAGCGTTGGTTGCATTGCCATTGGTACTGCCACCGACCGTGCTAGGTTTTTACATGTTGATACTACTCGGACCAGCAGGGGCCATAGGACGTTTCTGGGTACAACTTACTGACACGGCTCTCACATTTTCATTCTCTGGCCTGGTCGTTGCTTCGGTAATTTACTCATTCCCGTTCGCAGTGCAGCCGTTGCAAAATGCATTCGAAGGTGTCGGCCGTGCCCCGCTGGAAGCAGCTGCAACACTTGGAGCAAAGCCGATGGATTCCTTTTTTAGTGTCGCCTCCCCCATGGCGATCAGAGGCTATATCACCGCGATTGTTCTTGGATTTGCCCACACCCTAGGCGAGTTTGGAGTAGTTCTCATGGTCGGTGGAAATATTCCTGGCGCGACCCGCGTCGTATCAATTGCAATTTATGAGCATGTGGAGACTCTATCGTATGGTCAAGCGCACATACTCTCAGCGGGCTTGCTCCTGTTATCGTTCTTCGTATTACTTGGCGTCTATATATTCAATCGTCGCCTGCCAGTAAACAGAATTTGAAGTATGGCAATACTCTCAATCAATTTAAATCTTTCTCTTGGAGACTTCTCTCTCAAGGTTTCTGAGACACTCAAACTTGATGGCGTTACTGCTCTCTTCGGTCCGAGCGGCTCCGGAAAAACAACTTTTCTAAATATTCTCGCGGGGCTCGAAAAACGATCTGTAGGGACTGTGTCACTAGGAGGGGAAACCTGGCAAGACACGCAACATAGGATATTCGTCCCACCGTATAGTCGCAGGTTGGGTTATGTCTTCCAGGACGGCCGGCTATTTTCACATCTATCAGTGGAAGCCAATCTTCTCTTTTCTCAGAAACGATCTCATTACTCTGCTGCAACTACGCAACCCATAAAAACAGAGGAGGTAATTAAATCTCTAGAACTCACGTCCCTACTACAGCGCAGTCCTGAGTCACTTTCTAGGGGAGAGCAGCAGCGCGTAGCAATGGGTAGAGCTTTACTCAATAATCCTGAAGTACTACTTATGGATGAGCCACTTTCTGCTCTTGATATAGGACGTAAAAGAGAAATTATTCCCTACATTGAACGTTTAGCAAATGACTTTAGTATTCCCATGCTCTACGTTACTCACAATGTTGAAGAAGTTACACGCCTTGCAGATACCATGGCACTTCTTGCGAATGGGCGTATCGCCGCAATTGGCGACACTGCTGAAGTACTTGAACGCACCGATCTATGGCCGTTAACAGGACGTCTTGAAGCAGGCGCGATTCTCCAAGCAACCGTCGGGGACACAAAAAATGGGATGACATCCTTGAGTATCGCAGATGAAATCTTGCGGATACCAACAATTGAAGTTATTCCTGGAACTCTGGTAAGACTTCGTGTTCAAGCTAAGGAGGTAGCATTGGCCATTCAGCGCCCCGATAACTTGAGCATAAGGAACATGCTGACCGCTCACGTGTTAAAAATTGATCTAGATGAAACTGTGTTTGCAGAACTACTGCTAGATGTTGGAGGACAGCATCTTCGTTCTAGGGTGACTCGAGAGGCCGTTGAGGAACTCATGCTCCATGAAGGACAAAAGGTCTTTGCACTCATTAAGAGCGTTGCGTTCGAAGGCCGGTTATTGACTAATTAATATTCCTACAGCAGTAAGTGTGGCAGAAATAAAGTGATGGGCGGTATCAGGATCAATAGTGCCACCCGTACGAGACCAGATAAAAGAAAAGGCGTAACTCCTCTGAACGTATCTCGCATAGGCACATTAGGAGCATGGTGATTGATGATAAGAACATTGATCCCAACGGGCGGCGTAATCAAACCCGCTTCAACTACAATGAGAGTGACAATACCAAACCACATTTTCAGATCTGCCTCCGGCATACCGAAATCCAAACCTGCCATGATTGGCCAAAAAATGGGGATCGTGAGAAAGATCATAGCTAGGCTGTCCATCAGACAGCCAAGAAGCAAATAAACTAGCAGGAGAAGGATTAAAATCAAATACGGGTTTAGACCGCTGTTAGCTGCAAGCTGGGATAATTGATCAGCGACTCCAGTTAGCGCCATGAATATGTTCAAAAACCCGGCGCCAAGCAGAATAAGAAAAATCATTCCTGTGATTTTCGCTGCGTCTTTTATGCAAGAAACCAAACCCCCAAGGTCCAAACGCCCCTTCCAGAAGGCAAGAACACCAGCACCGAATGCTCCTACCGCTGCTCCTTCGGTTGGGTCGAAAATGCCAAAATAAATACCGCCGATAACTACAACGAATAACAAGATTGTCGGCCAGGTTTCGATCAGCGCCTGCAGACGCTCTGCGGTGCTGGCACGCGCCCCCACTGGTCCTGATTCAGGAAAGAAATGAACCCAAATAGAAATCGCCGCCAGATAACCAACAAGGCCCAGAATGCCGGGAATGAGAGCGGCCTGGAACATCTGCACAATATTCGCCTGTACAGCAATGGCATAGATTATTAGTGCAACGGAAGGTGGAATCAGAATTCCCAAAGTGCCGCCCGCTGCAAGCGCGCCCGTTGCCAAGCTGCCCGAGTAGCGATAACGCTCAAGCTCTGGGATAGCTACACGGGCCATAGTGCCCGCGGTTGCCAATGAAGACCCGCATATAGCCCCGAACGCACCGCAACCTCCCACGGCCGCCATGGCAACACCGCCTCGCCTGTGCCCCAGAAATACGTTAGCTGCACCGAACAAGGATCGACTCAGTCCGGACCGAGAAGCGAACTCACCCATCAGAAGAAACATGGGAATAACTGAAAATTCATAAGAAGCAAACTGCCAGAAAGCAGCGGTCTTCATATAATCAAGGACTGGGTCGAAACCCGACAGCGCGACGTAGCCAAAGATACCCACTGTAAGCATAGCGATTGCAACCGGAATGCGAATCACTAGCAAACCAATGAGCGCGGCCAAGCCAATTAAGGCGAGTTGCACACTACTCATTATCAGGCTCTCTCAATGCAGCAATCGCCGTATAAAAACAACTCACCGAGAGCAACATGAATGAAGCTATTCCAAATGGATACGCCAACCACAGAGGGAACCCAAGAATCATTGAAATATCTTCATTATTGAATGTGTCGGAAAAACCGTACACCGTACGCCACGCAAAGAGACCGGCTATGAAGCCAAAAAGTACTGCAGCAAGGATATCCATCGCACGCTGAACCCATGAAGGCATACGAGAAATGAAAATGTCGACCGCAACATTACCCCGCTGCAGATAACAATAAGGTAAAAATAAGAAAACGGAAATTGCCGTTCCAACGGCAACAATTTCAAAATCCCCTGGTACAGGCCTAGAAAAAACTGCTCGCCCAATGATGCTTGTAACAACTAAGGTGATCAGAATTATTAGTGTTGTACCTCCCGCAATCGCAAATACGCTCGAAAGCTTGTGAAGTTGTTTTGAAAATCCTTTCACCTTATCAACTAGTTTCTACGTAATGCCAAAGCCGTAGAGTCGGTGAGGATTGTCAACTAAGACTTTTTTCTGAAGCTCTTCATCCGGCATAAAAAGGGGTATCAGATCGACTAAATCACCATCATTCGGCATATGTTTCTTAATATTTGGGTGAGGCCAGTCAGTCCCCCAAAGGATACGGTCTTGCGAAACCTTCAAAAGTGCCTGAGCAAATGGTACTGCATCCATGAACGGTGGTCCCGCTGTTGATATACGCTCTGCGCCACAGATTTTCACCCAGCAATTATCTCTCTGTGCCACATCTAGCAGCAACCGAAAGGGTACTTGACCCACGCCATCTCCGGTTGGCACCCTCCCCATGTGGTCAATAAGGAAGGGGATAGGAAGGTTATCCAAAAGATCCTTAAACTCTAAAAGATCAGTTGCATCAAAATGCAGAACTACGTGCCAACCAAGCGGCTTAATTCGGTCGACAATACTGCGAAAAACTGACATATCCGGTGCGCCACCGAGATGCTTTACAAAATTGAATCGCACACCACGAATACCACCCTCATTGAGCAGCAAGAAATCCTTTTCAGTAAAGGTATCATTGACGTTCGCCACTCCTCGATACTGACCTCTGCTCTGAGCAATAGCATCTAGAATCACTGTATTGTCGGTCCCGTGGCAGCTTGCATTCACTAGAACTGCCCGCTCTAGCCCTAGATCGGACTGCAACTTCTGAAAACTGCTAAGAGGCGCATCAGGCGGAGTGTAGCTACGACCAGGCGCATAGGGATATTTATCGCCCGGTCCAAAGATATGGCAGTGTGTATCGCAAGCCCCAAGAGGAGGCGTATATTCAGGTTTGCGGGTATCAGGATCCGGTGGTTTACACATTGAAATTGTTGCCATGTACCCATGTTAGCTTTTCAACGCTAAAAATTCTGCGTGGATGCAGGTAGTATGATCTGTATACAGAGCATGCACCCTATGTCTGAAAGAGCACAAGACCTGAAACTGAGAAACGATTTTGCACTCCTTATCGACGGAGAGTTGATCAACAGCAGGCAATCGCTGGAGGTCATCAACCCAGCTACTGAGAAAATTTTTGCAACTTGTCCCGCAGCCGAACGTGACCACCTGGAAAAGGCTGTGGAGGCAGCCAAACTTGCGTTTGGTGATTGGAGTCGCACATCCTTTGAAGAACGTGCGGATTACATCAAGCAATATTCTATCGTGTTACGGGAACACCAAAACGAGCTAGGTGAATTATTGACTCGGGAACAGGGCAAACCGATCAAGCAATCTATAGCCGAGTTCGAACGAGGTACAGTGCAAGCAGACAATATGACAGGCATAGAAATACCTGTAGAAATGTTAGTTGAAGATGCCAATCAGCGTATTGAACTACATTACCGCCCACTTGGTGTTGTGGGAATCATCACGCCTTGGAATGCCCCAGTCGCTCTGGCCCTCAGTTCACTGTCATCCGCCCTCTACACTGGGAACACAACCATTCTGAAACCCTCACCTTACACACCGCTGACTACGTTAAAAATGGGTGAACTTGCACAATCAATATTCCCCCCGGGCGTCGTCAATATCCTGGCAGCGGGTAACGATCTGGGTCAATGGATGACGGAGCACAAGGATATCGACAAGATATCTTTTACTGGATCGGTCGCCACTGGAAAGAAGGTGATGTCAAGCTCGGCAGAGACACTCAAGCGTGTGACCTTGGAGTTGGGTGGCAATGATCCGGCCATTGTTCTTGATGATGTTGATCCCAAGGCGATTGCAAAACAAATATTCTTTGCTTGCTTCGTCAATAGTGGACAGGTCTGCATGGCAATTAAGCGAATTTATGCTCACGAGAGCATATACGAGAAACTTTGCGACGCTCTGGCAGAAGAAGCATGTAACGCGAAAATTGGAGATGGGCTTGACCCAGATACGAGACTTGGACCTCTACAAAATAAAATGCAGTTCGACAAAGTATCCAATATTTTAAAAGACACACAAAAAAGTGGGGCTAAATTCATCAGCGGGGGCAAGATTCCCAACACCCCGGGCTACTTCATACCCCCAACGCTGGTCACTGATATCGATGACAATAATCGTCTCGTGACCGAAGAACAATTCGGTCCCATCGTCCCTATCTTGAGGTATTCCGATACAGAAGACGCCCTGCAGCGTGCTAATAACACCCAATACGGGTTAAGTGGTTCAGTCTGGACTTCAAATACCGAACGCGGAAAGGCCCTAGCAGAACGCATGGAGGTGGGCACTGCCTGGGTTAACCAACACCGCACCACATCCGCATATGTGCCATTTGGCGGCGCAAAACAATCGGGGCTTGGGCGTCAATACTCTGTACTCGGACTGAAGGGCTATATGGAGCCTCAGGTAGTAAGTGTCTCAAAGATTTAACAGGGCTCCATACTGTTTTCAAAACTGTGGGCCCCTTAATAATTCAAAAAGCTCCCCGCCTGACCTATTCCCACGTTGATGGGCTAGAATGATGCCCCGCGGGCCAGGAGACCAGTATGCTACTCGGTGAAGTTCTGCGCGTCGCCCTGCAGTCCATAAGAGCCAATTTTTTTCGGGCTTGTCTTACCATGCTAGGCATCATTATCGGCGTTGCGGCTGTCATCACCATGTTGGCTGCGGGCTCAGGAGCACAACAACGGATTGAAGAACAGATCGATGCCCTTGGAGCTAATCTTCTAAATGTTACGGCAGACAGACCTTTCTTTTTAAGAGGTGTTGCACGTGATCAGCTAACGCTGGAAGTAAAAGACGTGTGGGCTCTCCAAGAAAGGTCACAACATATAGAGACTGTGGTCCCCACACTTGAGAGCCGTAATCAGGTCAAATATGAGAACAAGAATATAAACGTTCGTCTCATTGGGACAACTCACGAGTACATCGACATATTTAACTATCAATTAGCATACGGCCGCATGTTCACAGAAAATGAAGATGGCAGCCGGGAACGGGTTGCCGTGCTGGGCGGCGGAATTCCGGGATCACTTGAGATTGAAAATCCAGCGGAGCTGCTAGAACAAAGAATCTCGGTGCGCGGCATACCCTTTACCGTCATTGGCATTCTGGAAGAAGTCGGTAGTGGTTATAACAGCCCTGATCAGAGAATTATGCTGCCATTACGAACAGCCGAGTTCCGTGTCATGGGATCAGAGGATCTCGAAGATATTAATGTTCGCGTACGCTCAGGAATCCCGATGGAGCATGCCATGGTGGATATAGAGAGAGTTCTGCGTACGGAACACAAAATCCTCCCCGGGCAACCTAATGACTTCGCGATATATGACAGAAAACAATTTCTTGAGACACGCGAAGAAGCTCAACAAACCTTTACCATGCTACTGGCGAGTATCGCTGGGGTCAGTCTATTAGTTGGCGGTATCGGTATCATGAACATTATGCTCGTATCAGTTACAGAAAGGACTCGAGAAATCGGTGTCCGCATGGCCCTTGGCGCAACTCGATTCAATATCCTGCTGCAATTCCTGATTGAGTCAATTTTGCTGTGCCTACTCGGCGGCATACTCGGTATCGCCTTGGGAGTGGGAATGGCGGAACTCCTGTCGCGTACTGCCGGATGGGTAATGAATATATCCCCGGAATCAGTCCTCCTCGCGTTCACTTTTAGCATCGGCGTCGGACTTTTCTTCGGGATTCTTCCTGCCCGACGCGCGGCAAAACTCGATCCCATCGATGCCTTACGTTACGAATAGCTCCCCTGAACGCCTATAATTAAATTACCACTAGAAACGTGTCACACTATTTTTTATGAATGACCGCCAAGGAGCATCCTGACATGAGTACGTCTTCGCAACCCGCATCAAATAATCGACTGGTTACAAGCATCCTAGTCGCCGCAGCTGCGGGCCTATTGCTGCTGCTGACAATCGTCCTCCCGGCAGAATATGGCGTCGATCCTCTCGGGACCGGGCAACTCCTAGGTCTCAATGCAATAAACGCAGAGCCCACACGGACGATCGAAATCAGTGACGTTATCGGCGGAAATGAGCAATTAACTGAAGTTGAAATTCCGGACTTTGGGGATCCGGTCCCACTACCGAATCCAGCTGTTCACCAGGACGAAACAATACCGTCACAAACACGCACTCTCCAGATTCCCATAGGCCCGGAGCAAGAGACAGAGATAAAAACTGTATTAGGCGAGGGAAAAGTAATTCTCTATTCTTGGGAAGTCGATCAGGGCGATATCTACTCCGACTTCCATGGACATGCCCCTGAGTTTGGCCCCGAATTCTTTGTGCGTTATGAAGAGCACCAAGAAGGATCGGGCAACGACGGTTCCCTGGTCGCGCCGTTCTCCGGTGAACATGGCTGGTATTGGCTGAACTACAATGAGTTCCCGGTGATAGTAACGCTGACCGTTAACGGTTATTTTGACGATATTATTGACTACGGCATTTTCTAGGTTCGCGTGTCAACCCCATTGTCTGGTCAGCACGGGATAACCTAACTAGAACTCCAGAAAACAAGTATGTCTCAACAACGAAATCCAAGGTATTGGGCCTCTTCCTGGTACACCACAAAGTTTGCCGAACAACCCTGGCCGCCAGGGTGGTATTGGCATGATGAGCGCTACGACTGGAGCGGCCCCTACGAAACGGAAGAAGAGGCACGCCGAGCGTTAGAGTCCTATGAAAAAGGTCGCGCAATACCCTACCTAAGTTCGTCTATCTATTAACCTCTGCCAGATAACGACTTACGATGGTGGCGGGAGGTGTTCTCGGGCAATGTTTAGTGTCTCGGGTACGAGGAAAAGAAATACCGCCCCCCCTAGAAACCCGATACCAGCAACAAAAAAGCTGGCCGCAGCCAGACTTATCGCATCGACCAGGATACCCGCCAGAAGCGGTCCACTCACCCAGCCTACATCACTGATAAGACGCCAAACACCCAGAAACTGTCCACGCTCGCTCACAGGTGAAAGGTCCATACCGATGATCATCACAAGTCCAACGCTGAGGCCGTTTGCTAATCCGAGTATCAACCCGACGACCAGCAGCGAGTAAAAACTGTCAGCGAATGGAAGCATTATCAAGCCAAGGACAAAAAACAGGATGCTGGGTATCCCGGTCGCCTTCCTTCCCCACCGATCCATGATGATGCCAACGGGATAAAATAAAGACATATCTACGGCGGCGGAAAGCGCATAGATAAACCCTATCGTGGCGGCGTCCAGCCCCACGATTACGCCAAATAGTGGGATCAGCAACTGCCGAATGGCGCGCATGAGCTGGAAGGCAAGTGCTACAGATCCCGCGGTGAAAAAAGTTTTTCTGTTGGACGTGAGAATCCGGCCAATGGTCTTGATGTGACTGGTATCTGTCGGTGTAGCTGGATGGACATTATCCGTAAACAAAAACGAAAGTAATGCAGCTATCGCAGCTATGATCGCTCCAATGAGGAACGTAATCGGGTAACCAAAGGACTGTGCAATCACTCCCCCGGCTAATGGCCCTGCAAACGCCCCAAAGCGCTGAACACCTGCGAGCCCAGCAGTCGCTCGGCCTCGTTCATCAGGCGAACAACTATCAGTGATATACGAAGTCCATCCCCCGAACCATGCTGCGTGGGCGGCACCGAGAGGTATGACACACAGCGCGACGACCCATTCCTCAGTTGCTGCTGCAAGAAACAGCATAAAAATGGCCAGTGTCGACAGCCCTCCGAACAGCACCCATTTATCGCCAAACCTCCCTACCAATAAACCAGCAGGCACATCAAACAACAAGACACCAAATGCCCGCAGGCCCATTACCAACGCCGCAAAAGCCGCGCTACCGCTTAACTCCAAAGCATAAATCGGCAGAAGCAAGATCATTGCTTGATTGGCGATAGCCATCAGCGCCGACGGCAAATAAATCGGGATTAGCAGCCGATCATATGGAGCGGATAAACCCACAATACAATTGTCAGCGCAAAGACTGTCTGATAAGCAAACTAAAGGATGGCAACAATTGCATCGGCCACGTAGTCAACATTGGACTGATTGATACCAGCAACATTAACCCGGCCGGACTCGAGCGTATAAACATGAAACTCCTCGCGTAGCCGAATCGCTTGTTCCTGTGATATTCCTAGAAATGAGAACATGCCTCGTTCAC
>JAZAGZ010000123.1:0-58150 GCA_036231525.1 Pseudomonadota bacterium
ATACCATCTGGTGACCCGGGGTATGACCGGGGGCTCTGATGAGCACCATTCCGGGCGCTACAGGTAGTAGTTCATCGTAATCCACTACGATGTAATCTTGGACTAGTTCTTCGGTGAGCTGAATCTCGGGGAGCTGGGGCGACTTGATCAAAGTGATTACTTGCGTGCGCGTCAATATGGTTTTCTGCGCGATCTCTGCGCGATGAGAACCTCGCAATACACCTGCTACATGGTCACCGTGTTCGTGGGTAACCACAATCATATTCGCCTGCCGTAGGGCGGTCTGCACAATATCGTTTCGATCCTGCCAGTAGGGCTCGTCTCGACCGAAACCATAGAATCGGTGAACAGCCTCGTCCATTCCAGCATCAATCATGATGAAGCCGTTGGGGTAAACGGCCTGAAAGGCCGTGCGCGCGGAAATGAATGGTTCATCACTACCACCTTCTATAACCGCAGCATAGGTCCGGTGGCTTTCCGCGAACTTTATGAAGTTGACAGATTCCGGGTGTGGGCCGGGAATGTATGTGGAAGCCTGGCGAACGCGCTGCAGCAAATCAGGCGGGTATCCGGGTTCTTGGGCGGTGACCTGTGAAACGACCGCACCTGCAAGGGCTAGTCTAAGCAAAAAGGCAGCTTTGCGTTTCATCGTTCCGTTTGTGACAGTGGTGGGTGGTGATGCAGAATCACGCGGGTGTTTTTGATTACAGAGTTTTGATCAGCGCTAAATGAGGGGCGCTGGGAATCTTATCGCTGCCAAAATTCAAGCGTTCGCTATTAGGCGGCACAAAGCTAACTACCTCTGCTCTCCGTCCCTCAACCATTATTTCTGCTGACGGATGCGCGTTCATAGCGGCAGCGTTACTACCCCCGGTAAAAGCCTTCATGAATATGATACCTAGAACCAGTCCGACAAAAATGCCAACTATCAGCATGAAGCTGTCATAAAAGCGTCGATCTTGTCTATTCAAACGTAGCTCCCTGTATATGCAGGCGGATCATATCGTAATACATCGGGCCTCAAAGGGAATGGTTCACTGCGTGCTGTCTTGATCAGTCCGTGGAGTTGCTTTCGAGTTCTGCCAGCCTGGTTTCCAGAGCCTCCAATTTTTCTCGTGTCCTACTCAATACGGCCATCTGTACGTCGAACTCCTCCCGGGTAACCAAATCCATTCGGCCTAGCGCTGATTGCAGAAGAGATTTGAAATTACGTTCCATGTCTTCACCCATGGACTTTAAGTTGCCTGGCACAGAGTCAACCAGCTGTTTGGCCAACTCGTCCAGTGTGGGGCGATCGGATTTTTCAGTCATTTCATTACCGCGTGGTTCTCAAAGTTTAGAATCGGTGGGGGAAACGACCCCATTAAAAGTCTCCAGAAACGGAACATGATACCCTCGGTAGGCACAGACAGGGGCTTAACATAATCTGATTCGTGCGGAGAAGAATCATGAGACGATGCGGAACGAAGCCATCTAACCTGTTTATTGTCCTGCTCGTGCTCTCGCCCGTGTTGGCGCAGGAGTCGGGGTATGATCCGCGTGACCTGTCTGGTGTGTGGTATGCGGGTACTGACTACCAGGGGGATGCTACTGAGCCGGGCGCTACAATTGCTTTCGGACCAGACATGCCACTCGTTACGTCCGAGGGGCTCCAGCGTTACAGGCAGAACATCCCTACGGTGACGACCGACTCGCGCGTACCAGCCGTGGATGATCCTGCACTTTCGAACGATCCGAGTTTCACCTGCAATCCGCGCGGATTCCCTCGCACGATGTACGACAATGTTGTTCGAATGTTCGAGATCATTCATTTAGAGGATCGTGTGCTGAAGCTTCTGCAGCGGGAGCGGACGTTACGGGAGTTCTGGATGGACGGGCGCGAGATTCCATCCACAGAGAACATGGATAACATCGGGCCGTCGTGGTACGGGCACTCGGTTGCCGAGTGGCAGGGTGACGAGCTCGTGGTCAATACTGTCGGCTTGGATGACCGCGCCTGGTTGGACACGACGGGTCACGTGAAGAGTTTTGAGGCGCGGATAGAGGAGCGATTCAGAAGAATCGATGCCGATACGCTCGAGGTCCGGATGATGCTCTATGACCCGACGTACTACACTGAGCCCTGGGCAGCGCGCCCGCTCGTGTTCACACGGGAGCCGCGGGAGAGGCTCACTTATTTCGGCTGGTACGGGATATTTTCCGGAATTTCGGATCTAATGTGTGCACCGATGAATTTCCAAGAGCTGCGCAGGGAAGGTGCCTATTAATTCCGCCGACACGAGAGACGGTGCTGCGGATGAGCCGAAGGGTTCTGACATAGTGTCTGCTAGCGAGACATCTGGGCCACAAAGGATGGGCAAAGGACTCTATATAGTCAGTTTTTTCGCGTTGGTGGTTGCCTTTTTAGCCGCGTCAGCGTCGGGATTTCTCTGGTGGCAATACCGCCAGTTCCACGTCGCCCTGGATCAGGCCGATTCTGATTCCGTAGTTTCCATTCAGGATGTCCGGGCCAGCATCCTAAGCCTTGCCGACTCCCTAGGGGACAGGGTAGAGACTCTCCAGGAATCCGATGAACTCGCGCTTGATGTTGCGAGAGACATGAACAGACGCTTAGAGGAGCTGCCCGAGCGACTCCGTTTGCTGGAGGAGCGAGTCAACGTCGTACAAGGAACATCTGCCGATGCTAAACGCCGATGGTTGCGAGCGGAGGCGGAGTACTATTTATCGGTTGCCAACACAGAACTGACCTTGGGGGGTCGTTGGCAAAACGCAATTGATGCTCTGGAATTTGCCGACGGCAAATTACTCGAGTTGGGAAGCCCATCTTTCAGTGGAGTGCGTCAGCTGATCTACGAGGAATTGCAGGCACTTCGTGGCGCGCAGTTGCCTGACGTAGAAGGCTTGAGTTACAGCCTCGCACGACTTGCTGACGGAGTTGAATCGTTGCCGCTTGGTGCTGTTGTGCCGACGAGCTCCGTAACCGATGAAGAGATACTTGAGAATGCTGAGCCCGGGTTGAACAGAATCTGGCTGAGTCTGAAACAGTCCATCACAGGAATGATTAGTGTTGAACGTGGTGATGGTTCATTGTATCGAGCGCTTACAGTAGAGGAGCAGGTGCTGGTGCGCAGCCGGCTCGAATTGGAGTTCGAAATGGCAAGGCTGGGTCTGCTGCAAGGTCAGGCAGAAGTCTTCCAGGTAAGTTTAAATGCGGCTAGGACATTGCTGATCAGGGAGTTCGAAAGATCCAGTCCCGCGGTTGAAAGTGCAACGATGCTTATCGAAGAACTGTTGCGTTTGGAAATCGATCCTGCCCGCCCCGACATCAGCGGCTCTCTTGATCTTTTGCGCAGTCTTTCGGATAGAGAAGGCTGATGCGTGTTGGACTATGGGGTCTAACGGCCGTATTTCTCGGTGCGCTTACCGCACACTTCCTGCTACAAGATCGTGGCTATGTAATGATCAACTTTCTGGGGTACGTCGTTGAGATGTCCGTCCCAGCATTATTGTTTGCGCTGGCGGCGGCATACGCGGGTGTTCGAACGTTAGTCGCGTTGTGGCGCGCCCCCCGCCGGTTAGGGAAAGCTGTCGCTGAACGACGCGTTAGACGAGCCGGTGAGAAGTTAACCCAAGGGCTGATTCATATTGCTGAGGGTGATTGGTCAAAGGGTGAACGTCTTTTGGCGCAGAGCCTCAGAGGCACGGATGCGCCGCTGATTAACTATCTCATGGCAGCTCGAGCTGCTCAGCTGCAGGGCTCCGATGGACGTCGGGATGATTGGTTAAAACTGGCATACGAAGAAATGCCTGAGGCGGAAATCGCCGTCCTCTTAACACAAGCTGAGTTGCAACTGGAGCATGAAGAGTTTGAACGGGCTTTGGCCACGTTGAGTCGGATCCAAGAGGTCCACACGAATCACCCTGTAGCACTTGCTCTGCTCGCCAAGATCTATCAGGCGCTGGAGGACTGGGATCATCTCATTGCATTGCTGCCCCAGCTTGGGGATGCACGGCTGGATGCCAGTGAACTAGAGGGGTTATCTGCCTCGGCACTGGAGGTTTACTCGGCCCGGTCTGGCATTACCCATGATGATTTAGAGCATGTCTGGGCCCAATTACCGCCACCATTGCGCAAGGCGCCGCGACTAATTGCCCTCCATGCAATGGCGTTGAACACACTCGGTCGCGGTGCTGAGGCAGAGAAGGAAGTACGAGGTGCGCTAAAAAGAAAGTGGGATGAGAACCTGGTTCTCGCCTATGGACGTATTCGAGGAGGTGGCACGGAAAAACAGTTGCGTCGAACAGAGGAGTGGCTCAAGGTCCACGCTGAAGACGGCGCACTATTGCTTACGGCAGCAAGACTGTGCATGGGATTAGAGCTTTGGGGCAAGGCCCGTAGTTATCTCGAATCCAGTCTTTCCATGTTCCCTAGAGCAGATGCATATGCTTTGTATGGTCGCCTTCTCCACCATTTCGGTGAAGACGATAACGCTGCACTGGCATTTCAGTCTGGTCTGGGGTTGGTGACGAGCGCTGCCGAAGAACTGCCCGCGCTGGATGTGCCGGAGGCCCTTGTTGGGAGGGACGAGAGCAAAGCTTCCGGGAAGCCGCTGGAGCCGTCTACCGAGGTCGAGAGCGCCGCGAATTCAACCACCCAATAAGCGGATCCCATTGCTCCCAGTCCGGCCATGCCAGGTAGGGGGGTAGCTCGTGAATACCTAAGCCTCGCTGGTAAGCACGAATGTAGTTTTGTGCTTCCCGAAGTATTGCGATGTAAGGAACCTTTAGGTGCTCAAGGTAGGCATCCAATTCTTCGAAAATCAAGGTATTTTCCTTTACTCGACTAGCTATCGCGGCAACCCTGGCCTTTTTATTTGCTATTTTGCCTTTCTTCAGCAGTTCGGCAATGAACTCGGCGCCGGCTTTCATATCAATCGGTGAAGGCAAGACAGGCACAATAATCGTTTCGGCATGATTCACTAGCGCCGTGAGTTCCGGGCCATGAGACCGAGCAGGTGCGTCGATAATCAAATATTCTGTGCTGCGGGGCATATGACGTAGACCGTCATCAAAGGCCGCTAATCCCGTGATCGGAGCTTTGTCCTCGGGGCGTTCGTCGAGCCAGCTAAGCGCAGAAGCCTGGGGGTCATAATCTGCCAGAGTGGTTTCATATCCTTCTGAGGCGTAATAGGCGGCGAGATTGGTTGCGATAGTACTCTTGCCGCATCCGCCTTTGGCGTTAGTTACTAAGATGTGTCTCATCGATTCTCCCAAGGTGCGTGCCTAGGCTATTATTTTTCGAAGGGAAGCTGCAGTTGCGCGCACCATTAAAGTAGCCAGGCTTATGACAAATGTCCATTCCCTGGTGACGACGAGTTAATACCAAGCTGATCCCATAACTCGTCTACGCGAGCGATAATTTTCGCATTCATCTCTATGGGAGTCCCCCAGCGGCGCTCGGTCTCGCCCGGCCACTTATTGGTAGCATCGAATCCCATCTTTCCTCCCAAACCGGCAACCGGGGACGCGAAATCTAGGTAGTCTATCGGCGTGGATTCTACCAGTTGAGTATCTCGTGCCGGGTCCATTCGTGTGCTTATCGCCCAAATAACATCTGTCCAGTTGCGGGGGTTAATATCGTCGTCGACGACAATAACTAGCTTCGTATAGAGGAACTGGCGCAGGAAAGACCAAATACCAAACATGATGCGCCGGGCGTGGCCAGGATATTGTTTTCGGATGCTGACGACTGCTATGCGATAAGAGCAGGCTTCGCTGGGCAGGTAGAAATCCACGATCTCTGGGAACTGGGTTTTCAGTATGGGGACGAAAACATCGTTCAACGCCAAACCCAACACAGCAGGTTCATCTGGTGGTCGTCCGGTATATGTAGTGTGATAAATAGGGTTGTGGCGGTGAGTGATCCGTTCAATGGTCATTACTGGAAAACGCTCGACCTCATTGTAATAGCCGGTGTGATCTCCAAACGGGCCTTCGTCCGCCGTGTCCTCCGGTGCGATAAAGCCTTCAAGCGTTATTTCTGCGTTAGCCGGTACTTTCAGATCTGATCCAAGACAAGTCGTGAGCGTCGTCCGCGCTCCCCGTATGAGGCCAGCAAACGCGTATTCAGATAGCGTATCCGGGATCGGCGTAACAGCAGCTAACAAAGTTGCGGGGTCGGCACCTATACTGACTGCTACTGGGAAGGGTTCTTCCGGGGTTGCTTGGCGCCACGCTGCAAAGTCGGTGGCGCCGCCACGATGTGAAAGCCACCGCATGATGACTCTGTTCCTGCCAATTACCTGCTGACGGTAGACCCCAAGATTCTGTCGTGAATTCACCGCCTCCCGTCCAGGCCTTAGGGTGGTTGTTAGCCCCCAGGTGATCAGAGGGCCAGCATCTCCTGGCCAACAGGTTTGAATAGGCCATGCCGTCAGATCCACATCCTGCCCCTCAAGTACAATCTCCTGACAGGGGCCGTTTTTGGTGAGGCGAGGAGCCATATTTAGGATTTCTTTGACCAGTGGCAGTTTTTGCCACGCATCCCCTAGTCCACGTGGTGGTTCCGGGGCTCTCAGCGAGGCGAGCAGTTGGCCGAGTTCCTCAAATACGTTAGTCGACTCGGCACCCAGGGCAGCGGCAATTCTCTGTTGTGTGCCGAATAGGTTCGCCAATATTGGGATCTTGGCATCGGTCGGTTGCGTAAACAAAAGGGCAGGGCCGCCTTGTTCGAGAGTCCGGCGACATACTTCGGTAAGCTCTAGGTTGGGGTCCACCGGTACATCGATGCGCTTAAGCTCCCCATGTGCTTCGAGTTCGGAGAGAAAAGTTCTCAGGTCGTCGAAGTGAGCTTTGGGTTTGGGGCCGGGTGAATCCACTATAATCCTCTCGCTCAAGGTAACCTCCAGAGAAGGTCATTACCAGCATTATGGAACTGGAATTCACAAAGATGCACAGTACCGGCAACGACTTTATGATCGTTCGCTGGCCCGAAGGCGTCGATTTACCGGACGGCAATGTCATCCGTGGCTGGGCAGATAGATGCAGGGGAGTCGGGTTCGACCAGTTGCTGGTTCTGGGAACATCAGAAAAGGCTGAGCTAGCGGCGTTCTATCGGGTATTTAACGCTGACGGTTTGGAAGTTGAACAATGCGGAAACGGAGCCCGTTGTGTAGCCCGATACCTGATAGGGGATGAAGAAAGTGCCACCTTGACCCTGGGAAGCTTGGCGGGGAACGTAGAGGCAAGGATACAGCCCAACGGAGATGTGACGGTTAATCTCGGTGAACCCGATTATGATCCCCGAACCGTGCCATTACGGGCCACTTCGGAGTCCGGTCGTTATCAGCTAGATCTGGAAAATGGGGGTGTGGAATTCGGTGCGGTTTCCATAGGAAATCCCCATGCTGTCATCCGGGTGGATTCGGTCGACATAGCTCCGGTCGGTATACTGGGATCCGAGCTTCAGAATCACTCGTTATTCCCGGAGGGGGTGAACGTTGGTTTCCTCGAGGTGCGGGATGAGGCACATGTGCGGCTGCGCGTTTTGGAACGTGGGGCTGGAGAAACACAGTCTTGCGGGACGGGAGCCGCCGCCGCTGTTGCTGTTGGCAGGCTTTGGGGCCTGGTAGGGGATCATGTGCAGGTGGAGCTGACCGGCGGCACATTAATTGTAAAGTGGTTAGGGCCGGGACATTCATTATGGTTGTCCGGGCCGGCGATTAGGGTATTCGATGGACGAATAGAGCTATGAGCCAGCATAAGGACGAGGCAGTTATCGAAGAAGCATTCTCAGAGGAGGAGATCGCGGAGTATCTTCACAGGCACCCGAACTTTTTCGAGCGGCGCCCTGATCTTCTGATGGGGCTTAAATTAACCCACCAACCTGGGAGTGCTGCTGTATCACTGGTCGAGCGACAGGTTGTTATCCTTCGCCAGCGCAATGACGAACTTGAGCGGCAGCTCAAGGATTTTGTAGCGATTGCCAAAGATAACCATGCACTTATAGAAAAGATTCATCAGCTCGCGGTTACACTCATGGAACCTAGGAGTGGGGCAGAACGAGTAGAGATCCTTGAGACCAGCCTAAAGGAAGACTTTCTGGCAGAGCGGGTCGTGTTAGTTTTGTTTTCTTCGCCTTTGGACCCGCCACTTTCGGATGGAGGGTTTGTAAAAATTGTTGATCGCAATGATGCTGGGCTCAAACCGTTTGCGAGTTTTCTTAAGTCTGGTCAGCCTCGATGTGGATTGCTTCGCGATCGTCAGAAAGCTTTTGCTTTCGCGGACAATGAGGCTGAGATCAATTCAGCTGCGTTTGTCCCCCTCGGAGAAAACGTGGAGCTCGGTTTTCTTATAATCGGAAGCCAAGACCCGGACTACTTTCACCCTGGGAAGGCCATGGATTTTTTGAGTCGGTTGGGCGAGCTAGTCACAGTGGCTCTAGTAGGTGAATCAGCTATACAAGCAACGAGCAGACCGAATGCCGCTGGACCTTAAACCACATATCGAAGTGTTTGTATGGCACCTGGAGAAGGAGCGGCGGCTCTCACCGCACACTGTTAACGCTTATCGGCGGGATCTGCGCTTATTAACAAATTTCTGCGAACAAACATCGCTGGGGATTGAGTCATTAGATTCTTATGCAGTGCGCCAGTTTGCTGCGGAATGTCATCGGCGGGGGTCCAGTCCCAGAAGCATTGCCCGCCGACTATCTGCCATACGGGGCTTTCTAGCATTTATGGTTCGAAAGGGAATCATTAAATCTAACCCGGCCTCTGACGTGCAGGCCCCTAAACCGTCTCGACGGCTACCGGCAACACTGGATGCAGACCAAGTTGCAAGTTTGCTCGCGCTTGCGGGGGAAGACGACTTAACAGTGAGGGATCGTGCGATGCTTGAGCTGTTTTATTCGTCCGGGCTGAGACTTGCCGAGCTCGTTGGAGTTGACTTAAGTGATCTCGATTTCCCGGACCGGACTGTCCGCGTGACGGGTAAGGGTAATAAAGTCCGAATCGTACCTGTAGGGCGGTACGCTTTGGAGGCGCTGGAAACATGGATTGTGGTTCGGGTGACGATAGCAAAACCCCAGGAAGTTGCGCTATTTGTCAGTCGAAGGGGTACGCGGCTTGCCCCCAGGACTGTCCAATCCCGACTGAAGCGGTGGGCTCAGCAACAGGGCGCTCCGGCAGGTGTTCATCCGCATATGCTTAGGCACTCTTTCGCCAGTCACATATTGGAATCCAGCGGTAATCTACGAGCAGTACAAGAACTACTAGGACACGCCAGCATCTCCACAACCCAGGTTTATACGCATCTTGATTTTCAGCATCTCGCCCAGATATACGATGAGGCTCATCCGCGGGCTCAACGACGGGATGACGAGGGGACGGCAGAAGACCATCAGGACTAATCAGGTGGACAACCCCCATCCTTAGTGTTTTGTTGCGAGAGGCGCCCCAAAAATATGGCTAGTTTCCACGGTACAACTATTATTTGTGTTCGGCGCAATGGGCGAGTAGCCATCGGCGGTGACGGGCAGGTTACCCTGGATAATAAGGTGATGAAGGGGAATGCTCGTAAGGTTCGTCGCTTGCACGATGGAAAAGTTTTAGCAGGTTTTGCTGGGGGTACCGCTGACGCTTTTACTCTGTTCGAATATTTTGAGAAGAAACTTGATCAGTATGGAAATCTTACCCGTGCTGCCATAGAACTTGCCAAAGATTGGCGAACTGATCGGATGTTGCGACGTCTAGAGGCGCTTCTTGTTGTTGCCGATGAATCACAGTCATTACTGATTTCTGGAACCGGGGATGTAATTGAGCCGGAACACGACATTTTGGCGATAGGCTCCGGTGGTGCCTACTGTCAAGCAGCAGCGCGTGCGTTATTAGACAATACCGAATTAGATGCGCGTGGCATTGTTGAAAAATCACTCTCCATTGCGGGGGATATCTGTGTCTACACTAACAACGAGATCACAATAGAAGAGCTGTAGTGAATTTTGCTGCCAGCTGCTAGAACGACGAGCGTACCCCATGTCTATGACGCCCAGAGAGATCGTCCAGGAATTGGACAAACACATCGTCGGGCAGGATGAAGCCAAGCGAGCTGTCGCGATTGCGTTGCGCAATCGCTGGCGACGGTCTCAGGTCGACGAACCCCTCGGTAGTGAGATTACCCCCAAAAATATTCTGATGATCGGTCCGACCGGCGTTGGTAAGACGGAGATATCTCGACGGCTCGCCCGACTTGCTAGAGCCCCCTTTATTAAGGTGGAGGCAACCAAGTTCACGGAAGTTGGTTACGTGGGGCGGGAGGTGGACTCAATCATTCGCGACCTCTGTGACATGGCCGTCAAAATGGTCCGCGAGGATGCAATCTCAAAGGTTAGTCACCGAGCCCAGGACTCGGCTGAGGATCGTTTATTAGACACTTTGTTGCCCGGTTCGCAGTCCGATGATGATAGTGATACTCGGCAGCGTTTCAGAAAGATGCTCCGAGAAGGTGAGTTGGATCATCGTGAGATTGAGATTGAAGTGCAGGCGCCAGGTGTCGGTGTGGAGATTATGGCGCCACCCGGTATGGAGGAAATGACCAACCAGTTGCAGGGATTATTCCAAAACCTCTCCACTGGACGCCGGAATGTGAGAAAGTTAAAAGTACGCGATGCGCTGAAAATCCTGGCGGATGAGGAAGCGGCAGGAATGATCAATGAGGAAGAAATCAAGCTGCAGGCACTGACCGCAGTGGAGCAAGATGGCATCGTATTTATCGATGAGATTGATAAAGTGGCTCGCCGTTCTGACACTATGGGCGCCGATGTCTCAAGAGAGGGCGTTCAGAGAGATCTTTTGCCGTTAGTCGAAGGTTGTACGGTGAGCACACGCTACGGCATGATCCGGACAGATCATATCCTTTTCATTGCATCCGGGGCTTTTAATGTTGCTAAACCCTCGGATCTTATTCCCGAATTGCAAGGACGTTTCCCCATACGTGTAGAACTGGATGCATTAGGTACGGACGATTTCGTACGCATTTTAACTGAACCCGACGCATCACTAACGGAGCAATATGCGGCCTTGATGGCGACTGAGAGGGTCAATCTTGAATTTAATGCCTCAGGGGTTAAAAGGATTGCGGAGGTTGCTTTTCATGTGAATGAGCGCACTGAAAATATCGGTGCAAGACGCTTGCACACAGTTCTGGAAAGGTTGCTGGAATCCGTTTCTTTCGAGGCGTCAGATAGAGGAGGGCAAGATACGACTGTGGACGCGGATTACGTCAATGAGCATCTGGGACAACTCGTCCAAGACGAAGACCTAACTCGGTACATACTTTGAGTGAGAGCGAACTGAAACCAGATCCTTATCCAACGGAACTGAAGCTTCGTAAACGCTCGCATCAATTGTGGGCGAAATTTTCTGATGGCACACACTTTGAGTTTTCCGCCGAATACCTGAGGGTGCACTCACCCTCGGCAGAGGTTCAGGGACATGGTTCAGGAGAAAGCGTGTTGGTGTTCGATAAGGAGGATGTAAACATCGACCGAATCGAACCTATCGGGCGCTATGCTGTGAGGTTGGTCTTTGATGATGGGCATGATACGGGGCTCTATACGTGGCCAACACTCTACAAGCTAGGTGTTGGGTACGAAGCTAATTGGCAGCGGTATCTCGAGCGCTTGAATAAGGCAGGCCATCAAAGATCGGCGGAAACGGATGGCAGAAAACCAGAAAGACTCTGAAGAACTCACTGATTTCGGTTTCGAGCGTATCCCTCGGGCTGAAAAGCAATACCGTGTGAGGGATGTATTTGATTCCGTCTCAGGTCGTTACGATTTGATGAATGATCTGATGTCTCTGGGGTTACATCGAGCATGGAAAAGATTTGCACTATCCAAAACAGCCTTGCAACTTGGGGGATCAGCGCTTGATGTTGCTGCGGGGAGTGGCGACCTTAGCGAAGGTATGGCGCGGCAGGTAGGTTCCACCGGAAGGGTTGTTGTGACGGACATCAATTTCAGCATGCTAGATAAGGGACGCGCGCGGCTAATCGACTCTGGTTTGGTGAGAAATGTTGCTTACCTGCAAGCCGATGCAGAAAAGTTGCCTTTGGATACTCCTTTATTCGATTGCATTACTATTGGGTTCGGACTGAGAAACGTAACAGACAAAATTGCTGCGCTCGGTGCTATGTATAAAGTGCTTAGGCCGGGGGGGCGGTTGTTAATTCTTGAGTTTTCGAAACCCAAATTGGGCCCGCTTGGGTCTGCGTACGATTTCTACAGTTTCCAAGTCTTGCCAAGACTCGGGCGTCTGATTGTGGGTGACGCCGACAGCTATCGTTATCTAGCAGAATCTATCCGCGTTCATCCTGATCAAGACGCATTAAAGACGATGATGGTTACTCAGGGATTTGAGCGATGCGAGTATTACAATCTGTCCGGTGGAATTGTTTCCTTGCACATCGGATTTAAGCTGTAGTCAAATTATGACAAAACAATCGATAGCTGCGATAGAGAGTTTGCTGAACCAGCACATTCAGAAATCTTCAACTGCACAGGATCGGTTGTTTGCGTTAGCAGGCCGAAGCCTGGCTATAAATATTCGGAATTTCGACATCAAGTTGCAGTTGGACGCCGAACAAACCCGCCTCGAAGTTAGCATGATTAGTGATGATTCAATTGTCGCGACAACTGCCACAATCTCCGGAACACCTTTAACATTGCTGAGTCTCCTGAATGTATCGACTTTGGCAGATTTCAGAGCAGCAGGGGTTGAGTTCAGTGGTGATATCCAAACTGCTGAAGCGTTCGCTGAGTTATTGCGCTTTGCGCGGCCAGATTTAGAAGAAGAACTGTCCCATCTGGTAGGGGACATTGTGGCTCATAAAATGGCGCGATCTGTACGACGCGTGAAAGGATGGGGTACCCGCGCCATAGATGCACTCACCATGGATACATCGGAATTTCTCCAGGAGGAAATACGTCAATTACCTCCACGAGTTGAGGTTGAGAGCTTCAGTCGAGAGGTTGAACGTCTTCGGGAGGATACTGACAGGACAGTTCAACGGGTGGATAAGTTTCTCAAGGACACCAACGGCAGGGCAACATGGGACGGCTCAGACTAGTCCTAAGGCTGATTGCTATTCAGCGAACGCTAATCCGGTACGGTCTTGACGAGATTGTTCCGGCGACGCATTTGTTTCGCCCTGTTGGTTGGGTTTTTCACCTGATTCGTGTTCGATCACGTCGTGGGCCCTTAGGCACAAGAATTCGTGAGGCATTAGAAGAACTCGGACCTATTTTTGTGAAGTTTGGTCAGGCGGTTTCAACGCGACGGGATCTTTTGCCGACGGATATTGCCGACGAGCTAGCCAAGTTGCAGGATCAGGTACCACCCTTTTCTTCCGAAGAGGCGCTGCAAATCCTTGCTGACGCGTTTGGCAAACAAGCAAATGAGCTTTTTGCCGACTTCCAGCAAGAGCCCTTGGCTGCCGCTTCGGTCGCACAGGTTCACTGTGCAAAACTCCACAGCGGAGAAAGTGTGGTTGTAAAGATTCTGAGACCGCAAGTTCGAGAGTTGATTGAGCGGGATCTGACCGTGCTTTACGCTATCGCGAAACTCGCTACACGGTACTGGTCAGACGGGCAACGCCTGAGGCCAGTAGAGGTTGTGAGTGAATTTGAGAAAACCCTTCTAAAAGAGCTTGATCTGACACGTGAAGCCGCTAACGCTGCTCAGCTAAAACGTAATTTTGAAGGCTCGGACATGCTCTACGTACCCGAGGTTTATTGGGATTACTGTCGATCCAACGTCCTTACCATGGAACGCATATCTGCAATCCCCATCAGTGATATCGAAGGGCTGAAGTCTGCTGGGACCAACATCCGGCGTCTTGCTGAGAATGGAGTTGTAATTTTCTTTACGCAGGTTTTTCGACACAACCTTTTTCATGCTGATATGCATCCCGGAAATATTTTCGTCGACGTGTCGAATCCAGAACAACCTCGATATGTAGCAGTGGATTTTGGAATTGTAGGCAGCCTAAGTTCGCGAGATCAGCATTATCTCGCTGGAAATTTTCTCGCATTTTTCAAACGAGACTATCAGCGTGTCGCACGGCTTCATTTGGACTCTGGCTGGGTCCCCGCAGATACGCAGATAATAGAACTGGAAGCCGCGATTCGCGCTGTGTGTGAGCCTATCTTCAACAAGCCGTTGAAAGATATTTCATTTGGTATGGTGTTGCTGAGGCTCTTTGATACGGCTCGTCAGTTTGACATGGAGGTACAGCCACAACTCGTGTTACTACAGAAAACCCTGCTAAATATCGAGGGGCTCGGGAGGCAGCTGTACCCAGAGCTTGATCTATGGGCAACGGCGCAGCCCGTTTTACAGGAGTGGATGCAGCAACGGACCGACCCACGAGAGCATTTGAAGCGCCTGCTAAATAACTGGCCTCAGATAAGTGAGGATCTAATGTTGTTACCAGATGCGCTCTACCAGTTCGTGCGTAAGGTACTGGAGGCAGCGGACGAGGAGAATTCTCCAAAGCCTGAACTTAAAAAATTGCCAGTTCGACAAGCTCCTGTTGTGAGTAGTGAACTCGTAGTGGGAGCTGTGCTTCTACTAGCTGGAGTGTTGTGGATTGGGCTTGAAGCAACACCTGCCTGGTTTGGGTGGCTCCCTGTCGCGGCGGGCCTAATTTTTACGTTTCGAGCTAGTCGCTGACGCGGAATTCAGTGAGCGATCACAAAGAATTGCCTTTAGGCGAGTTCGTCTCGCTTATGGCTATGCTTACGTCTCTAGTTGCGCTGTCAATCGATGCCATGCTTCCAGCATTGTCCGATATTGGTAGGGAACTTGGTGTACAGCGACAGAATGACAACCAGTTAATCATCTCCGCATTGTTTCTGGGTGTCGCATTAGGGCAATTAGTTTATGGTCCGTTATCTGATCGAATTGGCCGCAAACCTGGGATCTATGCGGGTCTCACCCTATTTATCCTAGGGTGCCTTCTCTCGAGTATCTCCTGGAATTATTCTGTCATGCTCTGTGGTCGTTTTCTTCAGGGATTCGGTGCTGCTGGGCCTCGTATCATAACTATGGCTTTGATACGAGATCGTTGCAAAGGGCGCGCGATGGCTAGAATTACGTCATTCGTAGTTACCATTTTTGTGATTGTTCCAACAGTTGCGCCGGCCTTGGGACAAGCAGTTTTGTTGGTTGCGCACTGGCGGATGATTTTTGGGCTCCTGCTTGCGCTTTCGATAATTACATTCGTTTGGTTCGGCATACGTCAACCTGAGAGCCTGCCACCTAGTCGTCGCACCCCACTCGCACTAGGGACAATGACTAAGGCTGTAAAGGAGGTGTGTTTTAACCGCACTGCTTTGGGATACGCCTTGGCTGCCGGGCTCGTCTTCGGGGCATTCCTGGGCTACTTGAATTCGGCGCAGCAGATATTTCAGATCCAGTTCGATCTAGGAGGGCTGTTCCCCATTTATTTTGGTGTACTTTCAGCCTCTTTTGGAGCTGCCTCCTATACAAATGCACGCTTGGTCATGCGATATGGTATGCGTACTCTTTCGTGGCGAAGTCTGCAAGCGCTGTGCGTTCTGTCTGCGGTCTTTTTTACATTTTCAGTAATGATCCAAGGTCAACCACCGCTTTGGACAGTGATGTTATGGGGCGCCACCACTTTTTTCTGTCTAGGTATGGTCTTTGGGAACTTCAACGCGATGGCTATGGAGCCGTTCGGTCAACGGACGGGGCTAGCCGCCGCTATCATTGGATCGTTTACGACCCTTACTGCGGGTGCGCTCGGAGGGCTTATTGGTCAGCTGTACGATGGCACAGTACTACCGCTGATTGGAGGGTTCGCTGTCCTTGGGGCAGGGGCGCTTGGTGCTATGTACTGGACTGAATTGGTTCCTCAAGGACGTTAGCTGGGTTCGCCAACACTCGACTCATCGCCCAAATTTCTCATGGTAGCTACAACAAGCCTAATCACTTTTTCGACAACAGACTCGTCCATACCGCGCACGACTAGATTGGCTCCGTAGCAGCCATCTCGAAAGAAAGGATAGCTGCCTATTTCGATTGCCGGGTGTTTCAGGGCAAGGTCTTCTAAGGGTTGGGCGATATCCCCTTCGGGCAAGAATACGTCGACGCTTCTGGAGTGAATGGATCCGCCAACCCCTAGATCGTCTGCAAAGGTAGAGAACATGGCTCGTGCTACGCTTGGGACTCCGGCTAGGACGAACACATTTTCAACCCTAAATCCTGGGGCATTACTTAAAGAGTTATCGATTAGACTGGCTCCCTCCGGTACATGAGCCATCTTAAGTCTTGCCGGGTTGAGTTCGCGTCCACTGCGACTCAGACACGTGACCGCATCCTTGTCTAGTACCAGATGGCGATTAAAGGCTGCGGCGATGCACTCCGCCGTGATGTCATCATGAGTGGGACCAATGCCGCCCGTAGTGATCACGTAGGTATATTTCGCCCTGCATTCATTGAGTGCGCTAATAATCTCGGCTTTATCATCGGGCAATACGCGTGCTTCTGCCAAGCGAACGCCACGCTGTGCGAGTTCAGAGCCAAGAAATCCAAGGTTTGTATCTTGCGTCTTACCGGACAATATTTCATTGCCGATGATTAGAACACACGCTGTATTTGGCGAATCATTACTCATATGAATTCATTTGTTGTCTGTTGAAAAAGGCATTCTCACCCGACCGGGATGTCGGTACTACCGCACTGCCAGCAGAGTGCAAACTGTCCCTCATTACTTTCTCCACACAGAGTACACTGCCATTCTTCACCTTCTACTGAAGTATTTTTTGTAGCCTCTAGCACAGCCTCGGCGCGCGCTAGATCTTCATCTCGTGTCACCCATAGTTCTGGTAGGCAGTCGAGAAAGGGGATTTCACCCAATCCTCCAGAAAGCTGATCATTTCTTATCAAACAAGTAATCCCGGATTGCTCAAGAAGATTTTTTAAATGTCCAACATAAGCCAGTGACTCATGGGTGATTAGCCTCTTCATAGGGAGTTGCTCGTCTCACAGACGCAATGCTTTAAGAAAAGCTGCCGCACTCTCGCCCCTCTCTAAGGCTTCGACCAATGCTGAGCCAACGATAACGCCGTCGGTGTACTGGTTGATCAGTTTAACCTGTTCGCGTTCTCTAACCCCGAAGCCAGCACATACTGGTACTTGGGCCGCTGCTTTTACAGCGCCCAAATATTCTGCCAGCCCAATAGGCAGCCCAGCTTCCCCACCGGTAATGCCGGTGCGTGTTACGGCGTATACAAATCCTTGGCTCACTTTACACAGTTGTATAAGGCGTTCAGACGGTGTTGCTGGTGTAACGAGCTGCACGAGAGCCAAACCATGCGTATCCAGACAATCTTTCAAAGGAGCACTTTCCTCGTAGGGCAAGTCGGGAACGATGAAACCGCTCACGTGGGCCTCGTTTGCCCGTGCTGCTAATTTATCAAAGCCAAACGCAAGCAATGGGTTCAAATAACTCATCAACAAAATCGGTGCCACGGGTTTGGTCTTTCTGGCAGCAAGCTGATCCAGTATCCAGCGCAAGCTGATACCTTTCTCGATCGCTGCTTGGCTTGAACGCTGGATCGTTACTCCATCCGCCATGGGATCTGTGAAAGGAACGCCTATTTCTACCGCATCAGCGACATTCTCAATCTCTCCGAGGATCTGAAGAAAGTGTTCGGGTTCTGGATAACCCGCAGTTAAAAATGCTACGAGTGCTGATCCGTCTGCTTGCTTCAAGGCGTGGCTAAGTGCTTCATGCGGCCGCATTAACAGCCTCCTCACCATCTCCGCGGGTTTCAACGGGGTATTGGCTCAGGATTGGCATGTCCTTGTCGCCACGGCCAGAAAGCCCTATGAGAATCCTGGTACCCTGATTTGATGTAGCCCAGCGACGCGCCCCAGCAATAGCGTGAGCGGTTTCGAGTGCGGGCAAAATGCCTTCCAATGCGCAGCACTCAGCCAGAGCGTCCAACGCTTCCGAGTCGCTGGCAGTGACATACTCGACTCTGCCTATCATTTTTAACAAAGAATGCTCAGGACCGACCCCTGGGTAATCCAGTCCTGCGGAGACTGAGTGTGTCTCCTGTATCTGGCCGTCATCATCGTAGAGCAACATGCTATGTGCACCATGTAACACACCAGGACGCCCCGCGCTCAAGGTGGCGGAATGATCCCCCAGCGTCTCTCCTCGACCACCAGCCTCGACACCGAAAAGCTGTACGGCTTCATCTGCCAGAAACGCATGAAATAAGCCGATAGCGTTTGATCCGCCACCAACGCATGCGAAAGCTGCGTCTGGGAGATCAGCATATTTTCTGATCTGTGTTCTCGCCTCGTGACCGATCACCGCTTGAAGCTCACGAACCAAATAAGGATAAGGATGAGGGCCAACGGCGGAGCCCAATAGATAGTAAGTTTCGATCGGGTCGGAGACCCAATCCCGGATAGCTTCATCAATGGCTGCTCGCAGCGTACAGTCGCCAGAGGTTACGGGTACCACAGTGGCTCCCAACCGCTTCATACGATCGACATTCGGTGATTGGCGAGCGACATCAATTTCACCCATATAGACAACACATGGTAGGCCCACTCGCGCGCATGCTGCAGCGGACGCAACACCATGTTGACCTGCACCTGTCTCGGCGACTATTCGAGTTGCTCCGAGAGATTCAGCTAGCAGGGCCTGACCAATGGCGTTGTTGATTTTATGAGCACCAGTATGGGCTAGGTCCTCGCGCTTGAACCAGACTTCAGCACCCCACTCTTTGGAAAGTCTGGGTGCTGGTGTCAGGGCAGTTGGTCGTCCAACCCAGTCCCTCAACTCCGATCCCAGGCGGGTTTTGAACGCCTTTTCAGGAAGTAGTCGATACACCCCTTCGGTGAGACGATCGATTGCCGGCATCAATGTTTCTGGAACATAGCGTCCTCCAAAAGGCCCAAATCGCCCCTCGGCATCAGGAAGTTTGCCGTCCAGAAGTGCTTGGAGGAGTGTTCCATGCTGGGTTGCGTCATCTGGCGCCATCGTTATTCTCCATTGACCGGACTTGGGCAATAAATCCTCTGATTTTCTTTTGATCTTTGATGCCTCTGGCGGACTCCACGCCACTGGATACATCAACGCCCCAAGGTTTCACGGATTGAACCGCTTTCACTATGTTGCTGCTATTCAGACCGCCCGCGAGGATTACTCGCGTTTTCGTTGCCATCCATGCGGCTTCCTGCCAGTCGGCTTTCTCACCACTTCCACTATGAGAGCTTTCGAATAGCATACGTGCTGGCCACCTGTCTTCACTAAGGTTCAAGCGTGTTCGAAACACTGGTAAGGGTTTGCAATCTTCCAGATCAAGTTTGTTGAAATCCTCGGTATCGGTCTGCAACCAATCAGGCGCAAACAGGGTTCTGACCTTGGTCCATTCCTCCACGGTTGGATGATGCATAACGGCAACCCTAATAACGTCATCTCGCAAATTGCGACAAAGGGCGTATGCCAAGTCCGGGCTCACCTGTCTCGGCGAGGGTGCGAACACAAAACCCAACGCGTTGGCGCCAGCTGCAACGGATGTCTCTACTGCTTCCGAGGTGCTTAGACCACAAATCTTTACGAACACGATACTTCCCTCACCGTCTTTACACCGGCGTTCTTCAGGGAAACTAGTTCGCGAGCTGCATCGGTTGAGCGCATCAGTGCTGATCCGATTAAGGCGGCGCGGTAACCCAACTTTGCAACGGTTACTACGTCAGATGGTTCTTTTATACCGCTTTCCGCAACTGCTGGGAGCCCCGGCGGCAAGTGGGTTGCAAGCTTTTGGAAACGATCAAAGTTGATTTCGAGACTCCTCAGATCTCTGCAGTTAACGCCGCACAAGACTGGAGCGGGAGAATGATCTGGTATTTTGAGTGAGCATATTCGCTCTAAATCTCTCTCATCAAATCCCTCCAGTAGAACGAACATTCCATATTCCATAGCGCTGTCAAGCAGTGCGGTAATTTGAGAGTCACTTAACATGGTGATGATTACCAGAACCCCGCTGGCGCCCGCTATTCGTGCCTCAAGGACTTGGTAAGGATCAGTCAAAAAATCTTTGCGCATTACTGGAATTCTGTGGTCTACGAGAGAAGCGGTTACTTCACCCAGGTCCTGTAGACTACCGTTGAATTCGTCCGGCTCCGTCAACACAGAAACCGCGTTAGCGCCACCTGATGCATATGCGGCGATTTGAGTGTCGCGGTCAAACTGTTTCCCCGTCAGCGCACCTCCAGCTGGCGAGCGCATCTTAAGCTCCGCAATAATGTTGAAGTCATCCAGAGCAAGCGGTGGTGGAGTTGGAGCTGCCAACGCTCGTTGCGCGAGTTGGCCCTCCGAATTCCGGGCACGTGCTTCCTTGACGCGCTTGCGGCTGGCCTGGGCCATTCGATCTAGGAAATAGCTGGTACTCGTTTTGTTCGTACCACCATGCTTCATCACGCCAGTCCTATCCCGACAGACTCGAGCTGTTTAACGAACTGTGCACCTACGCCATCATTCAATATCTCGCGCGCGCGGGTTACACCACTCTGTGGGTCTGTAACTTCTCCAGTAACCTCCAATGCGAGCGCTGCTCCGAGAATCAACGCTTCACGATGAGCGAGGGTATCTTCGCCGCACAAGGCGTCGCGTAACCGAACAGCGTTCTCCTCTGGTTCACCACCTTCGAGGTCTTCGGCTGAGCAGCGGGAGAGCCCATAGTCTGCTGGATCGCGGACTGTTCTCTCGACTGAACCGGGGCGAACATCGAAACACAGAAAAGGGCCAACTGGCGTTGGCTCATCCCACCCCGGTGCCCCGTGGATTACTAGGCTGCGCTCAGCATTCATACCGGATAGTGTGTGTGCCATTAGCTCCGCCATCGATTCGCTAAAAGCTCCAATAACATGAAAAGCAGGTTGCGCCGGGTTTGCTAATGGTCCCAGGATGTTGAAGATTGTCCGAACACCTAATGCCACACGTACTGGTGCAATAGTCTTCATTGCGGGGTGATAGTAAGGTGCGAAAAGGAATGTGAAGCCCAACGTTTTCAAGCAAGCTGCGGTTTGTTGATTGTCTAACGGTATGGGTAGCCCTAGCGCTTTTAGCACGTCAGCGCTGCCGGAGCGACTCGAGATCGAACGATTTCCATGTTTCAGTACCTTTACACCGCAGGCGGCTGCTAACAGGGCGCTGCCCGTTGAGAGGTTCAGACTCCCTGAACCATCTCCTCCGGTGCCAACAATATCCACATAAGATTCACCCTCGGGGATAGAGGGTTGAACTGCCAGTTCTCGCATGGCTAGAGCAAATCCTCTAATTTCAGCGGCTACTTCCCCTTTTGAGCGCAACGCAATGAGTAGTCCGCCAGCTAACGGAGCGGGCAAATCCCCGCTAGCCATCTCGCGCAATATGGAAGCGGACTCCTCCTCGGTGAGGTTGGTTCCCGCTAAAATTTTCTCAAGCATTTTGACAGCGTGTGAACTCATTTTTGCTCCCTACCGACTTTCGCCGCGTTCTGTTCCGGGTAGAGAAAATTTTCAAGTAATGTTGGTCCGTCCGGCGTCAGGATACTCTCCGGATGGAACTGTACGCCCTCCACTGGCAACACTTTATGGCGGACGCCCATGATCTCGCCCTCCTCCGTTCTGGCGGTTACTTGCAAAACGTCAGGTATTTGTTCTCGGTGTGCCGCAAGGGAGTGATAGCGTCCGGCATCGAAAGGATTGGGAAGCGCTCTATATAAGGTTTCGCCATCGTGGTCTATCCGGGAGGTTTTTCCATGCATCAGCATGCCTGCTGCCACAATCTCCCCGCCGAAGTGCTCGACTATACATTGGTGACCAAGGCAGACACCAAGCACGGGAATTTTCCCTGCAAAGTTGTCAATCATCGCGAGCGACACCCCAGCATCGGATGGGCGGCCCGGACCAGGGGAGATCACTAAGTGGGTTGGGTCTATTTTTGTGGCTGCAGTTATGTCTATCGCATCGTTACGGTGTACTGATACTCCTGCTTCAAGAATCAGAAAAGCCTGCACCAGGTTGTAGGTGAAGGAGTCATAGTTATCTATCAAAAGAAGCCGTGCGCTCACAGTCCCTTCTCCACAATTTCCAGCGCCCGCTTCAGAATGGCGCTTTTTGAGAGCACCTCCTGGTACTCACGTTCTGGGTCGCTGTCGGCAACGATGCCGGCACCTGCTTGGAAGCTATATTCGTTACCATTGAAGACCATTGTGCGGATGGTAATGGCCTGGTCCATATTGCCGTTCTTTGACAGGTAGCCAACAGTGCCGCCGTAAAGACCTCTACTAATCGGTTCCATCTCCGAGATCAATTCCATTGCTCGGACCTTTGGTGCACCGACTAGGGTTCCGGCAGGAAAAGCTGCTGCGAACAAATCTAGAGCGTCATGCTCTTCCGACAGTTTGCCTCGCACGCCGCTCACGATGTGCATGACATGGCTATAACGCTCGATTTTCTTATAAGGTTCGACGTGAACAGAACCTGCTTTGGCAACCCTGCCTAAATCATTTCTTGCCAGGTCGACCAGCATGACATGTTCAGCATTTTCCTTTGGATCTGCGAGCAATTCGGTTTCGAGCATAGCATCCAATTTTGAGGTTTCTCCCCGGGGCCGAGTTCCAGCGATTGGCCTGAGCGAGGCTTCCTGCTGGTCTAATCGTACTAGCGCTTCGGGAGAGGACCCTGCGACCTTAAGATCACCAAGTTCAAAAAAATACATGTAAGGCGATGGGTTCAGGAGACGCATCGCTCGGTAACACTGGAAGGGGTCTACATCCGTCACCCCTGAAAAACGGATGGAAAGAACAATTTGGTAGATGTCTCCGGCGGTGATGTGAGCTTTGCAGCGCTCTACTCCAGCCATGTACTCTGCTTTATTCAAGCTATCCGTCGCTTTCGAAAAGCCTCGTTTTTTTGGCTGATCCGAGCGACGAGAATGAGTACGGCGATCAATACTTTGGTGCAATGCGTGGACAATCTGAGCGCGTAACTGTTGCCGTTCGTTTTCGGTTCCCGAGTGGAGTAGCGCCACTCTACGCGTGAGATGGTCGAATACGAGTAAAGATGTTGGTGCTACCAGCGCTGCTTGCTGTAATCCACTGAGCTCTGCCTGGTTTGGGGGGAGCCTCTCGAAATAACGTACGACGTCATAACCATAAGCCCCGACCAGACCGCCAGAGAAGGGAACGCTATCGATCTTAGGGTATAACTCGGGGGATCGATCCAGCGTTTCGCGTAACACCGAGAGCCACTCTGACCCACTTTCCGGCCGTTGTGATTTCTGTCCATCCACCACGAGTCGGTCCGCGTAAAGTTCCAAGGTTGGTCCGGGGCCTAATCCAAGGAACGAATAACGCGCTAGGCGTTCACCGCCCTCAACACTTTCCAGAAGGAACCGTGGTTCAAGAGCAGAAACGTGGTGGGCCTCTTGTTTAAGCTTTAGATATGCCGATACTGGTGTATCTAGATCTGCAGCGATGTCAAATGGTGCTTGCATCAAAGTGATTCTCTAGCCTCTATAAATAAAAAACCCATCTCCGGAGGTACGGAGACGGGTTTGCATGGTCGAAACGGACTCTTAGGCCAGATTACGCGCGCAGTACCCTCTCCGCTGGTGAGCCTCGCCACCAGCGCTGTACCCGGGAATGACTGCTTGCAGGTCCGCTCATGGCGGGGAGTATGTCCCCAGGCGCTCTTGAGGGTCAAGCTTGCAGAGGCTCTGTTACGCCCTATAGCCCATACAGGAGGGGCAGAACGACCGAGAAACCAAGCCACATGATGAGAGCTAAAGGCAAACCAGCCCTGAGAAAATCGGTGGATTTGTAGCCGCCTGCCGATAGTAGGAGCAAGTTAGTCTGATAGCCAAAAGGAGTTGCGTAACTCATGTTGGCCCCAAAGATTACCGCAAGGATGAACGGCTCCGGCGAGACTCCGAGTTGATCTGCAATCTGTATAGCAACTGGTGCGCCAATCACGCCAGTGGCGTTGTTAGAGACGATATTGGTAAAAATTGCCATGACTAACATCAAAACACTGAGAATCACTGGTATTGGTAATCCCTCCACGCCGGCAACCAGCAATTGGGCGAGATAAAGTGCACCACCTGTCTCGGTCATCGCTATGCCCAACGCCAAGCTTGCAACGATGACCATAATTACCTGTGGTGACAAAGCGCCTGATGCGTCACTCCAGCGGAGGCAGTGAGTTACCAACATCAAACCGACGCCCGTCACCGCAGCAGCAGAAATCGGCATGATGCCCAGCGCAACCGCTAGAACCACGATTGTCATGATCACTACGGCACGTGGCGCGCGATGGGTGTAGGGGAGGTTAGTAGTACCGTCAAGTACTAGAGCAGTGTTTGAGCGTTTTAGTTGTTCTAGCTGGTGGGTAGTTCCCTGTACCAGCACAATATCACCAGCGCGTAGGGAAGTTGCGCCAATATCGCTGGAGATTTCCTCTAGGTCGGAGCCATAGGCGCGATGAAGTGCCAGTGGTAAGAGCCCCGTTCGCTGTGCGAATCTGCTGCCTAAAAGACTTGCGCGGTACAGCATGGAATCACGTGTAACAACAATTTCTGCTAAGTGTTGAGGTTCTTCATCTTCCTGTTCCGTTCTGTACCCGCTGTGCAAAGTGGCTCCTATTTGCTTTTCGAAACGCTTGAGGCGCTCTGGCATATCCCGAACTGCAAGCCGGTCACCTTCGCGTATCGTTACTGATGGGAGTCTGGTAACCGACAGGTCTTCGCCTCGATCGATCCGATCAACACGCATCTCGTTATCGGTGAGCGCTAAACACTCGGCAAAGCTTTTTCCACAAATCGCACTATCTGCGTCGACGTAAAAAAGCGCACTGAAAACTCTTGGTGCGGTGTCAGATAGTGGGGCCTTCCGTTCAGGCAGAAGCCGGGGTGCCACCAGCCAGAGGTATGCTAAGCCAAAGCTACCGACGATCAGAACGGGGAGAGCAAAATCGAACATCCCCAGTTGTGTAACGCCTTGGTCTGCGGCAATGGAGACAACGATCAGATTCGTTGAAGTGCCAATGGTGGTAGCCATGCCTCCCACCAGGGTCGCTAGTCCGACGGGCATTAGTATGGAAGACGGTGAAAGCTGGTTTCGCACCGCAACGCCGACAAGCATCGGCAACAACATAATGACGATAGGTGTGTTATTTAAAAATGCACTTAAAACAGCGCTAATGACTATTGTGCCAAGGCTTGCTAAACGAGGGCGCACCATCCAGGCTTTGGCAAGAAAAATTGCTAGAGGTTGCAATGCCCCGGTGGTTTCGAGTCCCTTACCCATGATCATCAGCGCGCAGACAGCAATGAGTGCTTCATGACCGAATCCAGTAAGAAACGTGGTCGGTGCCAGCGCTTCACCATCAGCTTCGTATGGGTACAGTTGGAAGCTCGTGATCAGGATGACGAGTATCGCTAGGCCTGATGCCTCCAGAGGAAGCCGGTCCCGGGTGAATAGATACAGCGCAAATCCAGTCAGTAGCAGTACGAAGATGCCATGGTTGTCGGGGAGGTTGGGCACTAGCTGATCTTTTTTACTTGCCTATTTCCCTTAATGATACGGCTTAAAGATCATGGCCACACTTGACACTCAGCAACCGAGCCTAGAGGCTAGCGCGGCTTTGTCCAACGTTCCCAAAATGACCCGCGAATGCTGAGAGATCCCGCAAATCAGGATATCTCGTTTGAGAGCTATTTAGGGGTCTTTCAATACAGCCAGAGAGCTGTACGACTGGTCTGGTCTACTCACAAAGGGCTCACAATAGCTCTTGCGATATTCACATTAACCGCTGGCGTACTTCCGGCATGTGTTGCCTATGTGGGGAAGCTCATAGTTGATGCCGTTGTCGCTCAGATCGGTGTCGTTAATATTGGAGGTGAGGCGGAATACTCCACAGCCCTCTTCTGGGTCGTTGTGGAAGGCATTCTTGTTGCGGGATTGGTTGGTGTTCAACGCGCTATTGGGTTCTGTCAAGCGCTACTTCGAGTTTTGCTCAGTCAACGGGTCAATGTTCTCATTCTGGAAAAGGCATTGACACTGGAGTTGGCTCAGTTCGAGGATTCCGAGTTCTATGACAAGCTAAACAGAGCTCGGCAAGAGGCTTCCAGCCGACCGCTCAGTCTGGTTAATCGAACCTTCGGTCTTGCACAACACGGTATATCACTGGTGAGTTACGGAGGGTTGCTACTGCAGTTTTCCCCCTGGGCGGTGTTAATACTCGTTGCCGCGGGCCTTCCTGCATTTGCTGCGGAAACAACTTTTTCTGGTGAACGATTTCGTGTTTTCAAGCGCCGCTCCACGGAGCGCCGAATGCTGATGTATTTGGAAATGGTATTGGCACGTGAGGATCACGCGAAGGAGGTTAAGTTATTCACGCTTGGGCGCGAACTCTTGAGTCGATACCGGAAGATTTTCAACCGCCTCTACGAAGAGGACCGGAAGCTTGCCATCCGGCGCGACGGATGGGGATTTGCATTGGGACTCTTCGGCAATGTTGCTTTCTACGGCACCTATGCCTGGATCGCTATCTCGACCATTGAGGGTGCAATATCCATTGGAGAAATGACGATGTACCTGTTGGTTTTCAAACAGGGTCAGGCGGCAGTTTCTTCGATGTTGACTTCTATCGGCGGTATGTACGAAGACAATCTGTACTTATCCAATCTTTATGAGTACCTAGAACAGGCCACTCCTAAATTAGGTGGAACAGTCGGCATCGGTTCTGACCCTGAGGCTGGCCTCGTGTTTGAGGATGTGACCTTCACTTATCCCGGGGCAGACTATCCGGCTGTCCGGAGTGTGAATCTCAAAATACGTCCTGGTCAGAGCGTGGCGATTGTTGGTTTGAATGGCTCGGGGAAGACTACGCTCATCAAGCTCATGGCGGGGCTCTATGCCCCAGATACCGGCACCATTCATTATCGGGGCACGGACCTCGCCGACTGGGATTCGCTAAAACTACGAAATTCCATTGGAATTATTTTCCAGGACTTTAATCGGTACCAGCTTCAGGTAGGTGAAAATATAGGGGCCGGTGACGTTCGGCATATGTGGGAGGATGAACGTTGGGCCGATGCTGCAACGAAAGGCAAAGCAGCGAACTTTATCAACAAACTACCAGAGCAATATCACACGCAGTTGGGTCGTTGGTTTAATAAAGGTCAGGAGCTTTCTGGTGGCGAATGGCAGAGAGTCGCGTTGTCTCGGGCTTTCATGCGTACCGGAGCGGACATACTCGTTCTTGATGAGCCTACCGCGTCCATGGACTCCCAGACAGAGGCAGAAATCTTTGATCACTTCCAGTCTCTGACCGCGGATAAGATTGCGATCCTGATTTCTCATCGATTTTCGACCGTTCGTAGAGCAGAGTTAATTTTAGTCATGGACGAGGGTGAGATTATCGAGCGAGGCAGCCACGAAGAGCTGCTGATGCTGGAGGGACAATACGCTCGACTCTTTGAGCTCCAAGCACGAGGTTATAGGTAGGGTCCTAGGGTACAATTCGCCGCTTCAACGAGGCCCTCATGTCTATACCCCCATCAGAAACTGTCCGTCGCGCTGATATCTTTTTCGCGGAAAAGGACCAAGCACTGAAAAGAGACGTTCGACGTCTAGGGGAACTGGTCGGCGAATTGGTCAAGGAGCAGGGAGGCGAAGCTCTGTTTGATTTAGTTGAAGCAGCGCGCAGGGCTTCAATCGCACACAGGGAAGGGAACACGGATGCGCTTGAGGAGCTGCAAACTCTGCTTTCTGCTTTGGCGCCAAGTATCGCGAGAGATTTTATCCGCGCCTTCTCGACCTATTTTCAAATGGTCAACATGGCCGAGAAGGTACACCGTATTCGGCGTCGTCGCGCTTATCTCATAGACGCTAAAACTCCCCAACCTCTGGGCTTCATTGATACTCTAAACAAGCTGAAAGATGCTGGTGTGGGAGTTTCGGAGGTTGAGGAAGCGTTCCGCAAGATTTCTGTGGAACCCGTTTTTACTGCCCACCCAACCGAGGCGAGTCGCAGGACTCTCCTGAGAAAGCAGCAGAATATCGCCCACCACCTTGTGGAGATGCTTGATCCTTATCTAACCCCCCAAGAAGTGCGGGCCACTCTGGACAGGATACGCCAGGAGATGACATCTGGGTGGCAGACCGAAGAACACCCTCAAGCACATATGCGCGTTGCAGATGAAGCCGAACACGCGTTGTTTTTCTTGACCGACGTTTTATATCAGATGATCCCCTTATTTTACGAAGCTCTCGAGGAGGCTACTGGTACTGTTTTCCCCAATCATGCTGGACAGATTCGCTTGGGGACGTTGGTCAAATTTGCATCGTGGGTGGGTGGAGATATGGACGGTAATCCGAATGTAACCGCTAAAAACATTCGTGAAACTCTTGCACGCCAAAGGGCGCTGATACTGGATCTCTACTATAAAGAATGCTTGATCCTCGCTAGGCAACTGAGTCAGAGTGAGAGCCGCGTAGATGTTAGCTCAGAGCTTGAGAAGCAAAGCGAAGTCTACGCAGGGCATTTTCCGAAGGCCGCACACTCCATTCCAGCCAGGCACCGGGAAATGCCTTATCGAGTCTTTCTGCGTCTGATGGCAGCCCGTTTGCAGGCAACATATGACGATAGCGCCTTCCCGTACGAGTCGCCAGATGACTTTATCCAGGATATTGAGATCATTGAGGATAGTTTGCGGGCTAACAAGGGACGTAACGCAGGATTATTTTCCCTTCATAGACTGCGTACGCGAGCAGAAACTTTTGGATTCCACATTGCAACCCTTGACGTTCGTCAGAATGCTCTAGTTCACCGGCGAGTTATCGGAGAAGGTCTTCAGGAGGAGGGATGGCTCGACCGAACTTCCGAAGCCCGTACAATTCGATTGAAGGAGGCGCTCGAACGTCGAGAGTCACCTGTATCCTCTTTATCATCTGAGGGGCGACGAACACTCTCTGTGTTTCAGGCGATTGCCTACTGCCGACGAAAATATGGCATCAACGCGATCGGACCGTATATCGTCAGTATGACTCACGGTCCCGACGATGTGCTTTCAGCACTACTGTTAGCAAAGTGGGGAGACCTGGGATCCAAAGGTGCTCCTGTTCCTTTGGATGTGGTACCTCTGTTCGAGACGGTGGAAGACTTGGAGAATTCTCCTACCATCATGGAAGGGCTGCTTACGGACGAAATTTATCGTTCGCATCTTGATCATCGAGATTCACACCAAATGATCATGATTGGCTATTCCGACAGTAATAAAGATGGTGGTTTGGCTGCTGCTCGCTGGACTCTACACAATGCGCAGCGCAATTTGGTAGACGCGGTTGAAAAATTTGATGTGAAGCTAACACTGTTCCACGGCCGCGGCGGCACAGTGAGTCGGGGTGGTGGACGGTTACATGAGGCAATTCTCGCTGCGCCCACCGGGGTTGTAACAGGGCGGCTCCGCATGACGGAACAGGGCGAGATGATAAATGCGAAGTATGGGCTACACACTATTGCTTTGCGCTCGCTTGAGCAGACGGTGAGTTCGATGTTAGCCGTAACGGCTAAACCCCATGAGCCTCCAAAAATAGCATCAAGTTGGCGGAAAATTATGAGTGAGATTGCAGCTGCAAGTCGCGCAGCCTATGAGGACATGATTTACGATCGGCCCGAATTCCCGGCTTATTTTCGTGATGCAACACCTATCGATGTTATCGAACGACTGGGCATAGGATCTCGACCAAATTCGCGCGGCGATCTCGGTAGTTTGGAACAACTACGTGCTATTCCATGGGTATTTGCTTGGACTCAAAGCCGACTCATATTGCCGGGGTGGTTTGGACTGGGGACGGGACTCGAACACGCGCTGGCGAAGTTTGGCGAAGAGACCCTTCGGGGCATGCTAGCAGAATGGTATTTTTTCAGGGTGCTACTTTCGGATGTGGAGGTGGTGTTGGGGAAGGCTGATGTGGAAATTGCGGAGTTATATTCAAAACTTGCGGGCCCTCTTCACGATATTTTCTTTCCAGCGATACGTTCCGAGCACGACCGCTGCGTCGAGTTGGTGCTGCAAATAACAGGCCAGACAAAACTGCTCGAGAAAGATGATACCTTGCGAAGGGCGATTCGACTTCGAAATCCCTACGTTGATCCAATGAGTTTGCTTCAGGTGGATCTTCTAAAACGCTGGCGTGAGGGTGGTCGCACTGACGATTCTGTTTTGCAAGCGCTTATGGTGAGCATCAATGGTATAGCGCATGGCATGCAGAACACTGGCTAGACGAGCTATTAAATGTGTTGGCTTGCGGGGTAATTTAGCCACAGATGAATAGTGTAAGCTCCTCGGTCGTGTCGAGTAAGATGAAAGCCGCGTTTCTTGATTTTGCAACCCTAGGACCGGGAATAAATACTGCTTCCTTGGATAACCTGCTCCAGGTGAGTTACCACACGAGCTCTAATCATGCCGAGATACTCGAGAGACTTCACGACAAGGAAGTTGCGCTGCTTAACAAAGCGGCTCTCGATCGGGACATCATTACAACAAGCGGAGAGCTAAAACTTATCGTGCTGGCGGCGACCGGGACAGATAATGTTGATTTGGCAGCGGCCAAGAAACGTGGAATCGCTGTTTCAAATATTCGCGACTACTGTACAGATGCTGTAGCGCAACATGTCATGGCCCTGATTCTGGGACTCACTCGACAGGTTGGAGGTTGCCGAGCTCTCGTCTCGGCCGGGGCCTGGCAGCGCAGCGAGGCATTTGCTCTATTTGAATATCCGATTAGGGAACTAACGGGTAAGACCCTCGGAATTGTAGGCTATGGGACCTTAGGGCGTGCTGTGGCAAAGGCCGGTCGTTGCTTCGGTATGGAGGTATTGATTGCCGGGCGTATTGATGCGGGAAAAGACACCATTAGAGAAGACCGTGTTCCTCTCCACAGTCTGCTTCAACGGGCAGATGTAGTTAGTCTCCATTGCCCACTTACGGACTCGAATCATCACATGATAAGCACCAGAGAGCTTCGTCTCATGAAAAAAGACTCCTTGTTAATTAACACGGCGCGCGGAGCTTTGATCAACAGCCGGGCGTTGGTGGAGGCGCTTGATGCGGGGATCATTGCCGGAGCTGGGATTGACGTGTTGTCGAAGGAGCCGCCAACGGATGACGAGCCGCTACTTAGACCCGGCATTCCGAATTTGATACTGACACCGCATATCGCTTGGGCTGCAAAGGAATCTCGGCAGCGCGCGTTGGATCAGGTGACAGAAAATATAACGGATTTCTTAGGTGGTGGGCGACTCAGAAGAATCGTTTAAGGGGCGGGTGCGCTAGATACTTGAAAGTCTACGGACCGAGAGCAATTAGTCAGCGCTATGCGATCTTGATTTGATGATACGACCGGCAGCCATCTCGAACATTAGATCACAGCGATCAGCAGCTGTAAGGTCGTGGGTGACCAACACCAGTGTTGTATTGGCCGCTGCATTGAGCTCAAAGAGTAGATTTAGAATCCGTTCACCCGTTTTATTATCCAAATTTCCAGTGGGTTCATCGGCAAACAGAAGCGAAGGGCTTGTTACAAAGGCTCGCGCGATGGCAACCCGTTGTTTCTCGCCGCCAGAAAGCTGTCGGGGATAATGATGTAAGCGGGAGTGAAGGCCAACCCGGTTCAATGCTTCTCGGGCATCATCGGTGGAGTCGGCAACACCACTCAACTCCAGGGGCAGGAGTACATTTTCAAGCGCAGTCAGAGAGGGAAGGAGATGAAACGACTGAAAGACAAATCCAACTTGTTGATTTCGTAGCTGCGCTCTACCATCTTCGTCTAGCGCCGTGAGTTCTACACCGGCCAACCAGACCTCGCCGGATGTTGCCCCGTCTAGACCTGCCAACAGCGCCAATAGCGTTGATTTCCCTGCTCCGGAAGGTCCAACAACTGCAGCTGTTTCTCCACTATTTACAATAAGGCTGGCGTCATCCAGGATGGTCAGCTCCCCTTCTGGGCTGGTAACCTTTTTAGTTAAGGCACGCGCCACAAGTAAAGAGTCAGGTTTAGTTATGTTATCCAGAGGCATCATCTCCACTCGTTTTTTTGTTACTGCTATCACCGCGGCAGTGGTTGCCTTCCTGTGGACCATGCCCGCTAATCCAGCCGGACAGACCATAGTCGTAGTAGGCGATTCACTCAGCAGCGGTTACGGGCTGCGTATCGAACAATCCTGGGTTGCAATGCTACAGGATCGACTGCACTCAGAAGGTTACGGTTATGAAATTATCAATGCCAGTGTTCCAGGCGATACGAGTTCGGGAGGACTGGCGCGGTTGCCAAGGCTTTTAGAGGCACACCAGCCAACCCTAGTGATCATTGAGCTTGGTGGAAATGATGGGTTACGGGGACAGTCTATAGAGAGGCTTCGCGAAAACCTGCGAACCATGATCGAGCTGACTCAGGAGAGTGGGGCAACGCCTATTCTCACAGGGATCAGAATCCCACCCAATTACGGTTCGATGTACGCTGAGGCGCTAGCTGGCACATATCCGGAACTCTCCCGACAACTTGGCGTGCCGTTGGTTGCGTTCCTGATGGAAGGTGTAGCCTTAGACGAAAATCTGATGCAACCTGACGGGATTCATCCAAATGCTGACGGTAATGCAGTCATGCTAGAGAATGTCTGGATGGTGCTGGCGGAACTCTTGTGAGTTGTTGGAGTATCTTCGATAGGGGTTCAATTTTGATTACTCTGCACGAGAGTAACGATGGTCTTCATGGATAAGATGCGGCCTTGGCTGAGTTCGTACCCGGAAGGAGTGCCTACTGAAATAAACCCTAGTCAGTATCCATCCTTAAAGGAACTACTAGAACATAGTTTTCGGGAATTCGCGGAGCTCCCTGCATTTTCCAATCTAGGTACGACGCTGAATTTCGCACAGGTAGAGCAGTTCAGTCGTTACTTCGCTGCTTACCTTCAATCAGCGACAGGTCTAGAATCTGGGGACCGCGTCGCCATTATGATGCCTAACCTTCTTCAATATCCTGTGGTTCTGTTCGGGATTTTGCGGGCAGGGATGATAGCGGTGAACGTGAACCCGCTCTACACGGCGCGAGAGTTAGAACATCAGCTAAACGATAGTGGTGCGCGTTCAATAGTCGTTTTGGAGAATTTTGCGAGTACTCTGCAGCCCGTGTTGCCCGCAACGGCGATTGAAACGGTGATTGTGACGAAAGTTGGAGATCACTTTCCATTCTTGAAGCGCGTCGCCACTAATTTTGTCGTCAAGCGCATAAAAAAGATTGTACCCCCTTGGGCTATCCAAACAGCGGTGAGTTATCTACATGCACTTGTTGCTGGAAAGGACCTCCCATACCGAGAAGTTGTGTTGGGATCTGAGGACATCGCATTCTTACAATACACGGGCGGCACGACGGGTATTGCAAAGGGAGCGATGCTCACGCATCGAAACATAGTTAGCAATGTTTTGCAGGCTGCTGCGTGGGCGAGACCTTTCATTGCCGAACGCGAAGGCATCGTTGTTACCCCACTTCCGCTCTATCATATATTTTCCTTAACAGCCAATTTATTTTGTTTTGTAGAGCTTGGCGGACACAACATCCTGATAACTAATCCTAGGGACTTACCTAGTCTCATTAAGGAACTCAAACGAGGGCCGTTCACCTACATCACCGGCGTCAATACGTTGTTTGCTGCACTATTGAATTCACCAGCGTTTGCAAGCATCGATTTTAGTCAATTGAGAGTGAGCATGGGTGGTGGAATGGCCGTTCAAAGTAGCGTTTCGGATGAATGGAAAGCACTGACGGGGCAATCACTTACCCAAGGTTACGGCCTTACCGAAACATCACCTATCGTCTGCGCCAATCCTTTGGACAACAGAGCATTTAATGGTTCCGTAGGGCTTCCGCTGCCTTCGACTGAAGTAATAATCTGTGATGATGGGGCGATGCTGGCGTCAAACGAGGTCGGAGAGATTTGTGTCCGTGGCCCTCAGGTGATGAAAGGGTATTGGAATCAGCCGGAGGCGACCGTGGAGATTCTCTCTGACGATGGTTGGCTCAAGACAGGGGATATCGGTCGGATGGATGCCCAAGGATTCATTTACATTGAGGATCGTAAAAAAGATCTCATACTGGTGTCTGGGTTTAATGTTTATCCTAACGAGATCGAAAATGTTGTTGTTAGCCATCCAGATGTGCTGGAAGCTGCCGTTATAGGGGTTCCGGATCAGCAGACGGGAGAAGCCGTAAAATTGTTTGCTGTCAAAAAAAATCCTGTGCTGACGGAGGCGCAACTCATTGAACATTGTCGTGAAAATCTGACGGGCTATAAAATACCGCGGGAGGTGATTTTTCGAGATGAATTACCAAAGACGAATGTTGGGAAGGTGCTTAGGCGAGCGCTCAGAGAGTAATGGATAGATCAGTTAACGTATTAGGAGAACCTCTGGAAAGCTGCAGTGAAAATCCTATGACAGGGTTTTTTCGCGACGGGTGTTGTAACACTAGTGAGGACGATGTGGGTTCTCACACGGTATGTGTGAAGGTGACCAAGGAATTTCTGGAGTTCTCTCGATTTAAAGGCAACGATTTGTCAACTCCCCTCCCGGAATTTGGATTTCCCGGACTTAAATCGGGAGATCAATGGTGTCTTTGCGCGGCGCGCTGGTTGGAGGCGCAACAACACGGGATGGCCCCTCGTGTGATGTTGAGGGGGACCCACTCAGGAGCTTTAGAAATTGTACCGCTGGATCTTTTAAAGGAACATGCGGCCGATCTTAACTAACCCAACCCAATAGATCGCAATGTCGCTGAACTGTTCTGATGGGTTTATTGAAAGGCGGAGGCAATTTCCGCCTGGATAGTTTCAGCTATCTGGCGGGGATTTGGTGCGTTGCGTATTGGTCGGCCGACGACAATATAGCTTGCTCCATTTTCAAAAGCTTGGCTCGGAGTGACAACACGTTTCTGGTCGTCTCTTGAGCTTTTGCTGGCAGGACGAATCCCTGGCGTCACGATGACCGGGCCCAGTCCCAGCGTTTCCCGAAGCGAAGCGGCTTCCAGGCCAGACGCGATTACACCGTCGCAGCCCACGGCCATTGCAAGCTTTGCTCTCTCCAGCACCAGACTCTGTACATCTAACTCAATACCCATTTGTCTTAGATCGTCGTTGTCCATGCTGGTTAGTACTGTCACCGCAAGAATCTGCAAACGACCCTTTTCAGAAGCAGCTGCTTCCATAATGGATTTGTCGCCATGTACTGTTAGAAAAGAAGCCCCTCGACCGCTGATTTGACGAACGGCTGCGGCTACTGTGGCAGGCACATCGTAAAATTTTAGGTCGGCGAAGACGCGTTTATCTCGGTTTATTAACCAGTCTAGAAGTTCAAAGTAGTTCCCCGATGCGGAGAGTTCTAGGCCGATCTTATAAAATTCTACAACGTTTCCTAGTTCCTCAACCAAGGTTCGTGCCTCATCAGCATTGGGCACGTCCAGTGCAACTATTAGACGCTGGCTCGGCGGGATATCGGAACGGGGGACAGACTCTATTGACACGCCATGTATTCTAGCAGAGGACTAGTCATAGCGGATGACGTGTTGCAGTTACGATCCTGTAGTTACGTTCTTTTCCAATGCCTCGTGAGCTTGCAATGCAAAACGATCGGTCATTCCCGCGATGTAGTCCGATACTATACGTGCTGCTGCAGCCGTGCCGAATTTGTCACAAGCTTGTTGGGCGCGCTGCGCATATTCTGGAGGCATGCATTCGTAGTCGCCCTGAAAAGTTTCGAACAGTACCGATATGATCTCGTGAGCTTGCTCGGTCATGCTGCGTACTTTTGGGTGTCGATAAAGTTGTTCTCTCAAGAATTGCTTCAGTATTTTTTGGGTTTCCAGAAAGGTGTTGCTGAAACCGATCAGTGGTTTATTGTGATCGCGGATCGCATCAATACTGTCCGGTGCGAGATTTACGATGCGGCGTTGGCTTGTATTTATCAAGTCCGCGACCAGTTCACCGATCATTGCTCGCACGACTTCATGAATTCTCTGACGATCATCAATACCGGGATAAATACGTTCGACGACATTGAGTTGTTGGGTAAAGAAGCTAATATCAGTCAGGTCACGTAGTTCAATCAAGCCGGATCTTAGGCCGTCATCGACATCGTGGTTATTGTAGGCAATTTCATCGGCAACATTGGCGAGTTGAGCCTCTAGTCCAGGCTGTTGTCGTTTAATGAAGCGTTTCCCGAGTTCACCGAGTTTGTGAGCGTTAGTAAGAGAACAGTGTTTCAATATGCCCTCACGTGTTTCAAAGGTCAGATTGAGGCCGGAAAAACCTGCATAACGTTTCTCAAGTTGATCCACGACGCGCAGTGACTGCAAGTTGTGCTCGAAACCCCCAAACTCCTTCATACATTTATTTAGAGCATCTTGGCCAGCATGTCCGAAAGGCGTGTGCCCTAAATCATGAGCAAGACTGATCGCTTCCACCAAGTCTTCGTTGAGTCGCATGGCTCTAGCTACCGTGCGGGCAATCTGCGCGACCTCAAGCGAGTGAGTCAGCCGGGTTCGGTAAAGGTCCCCTTCATGGTTAACGAAAACTTGAGTTTTGTATACCAGACGCCGAAATGCACTTGAATGAATAATGCGATCGCGGTCACGCTGAAATTCAGTCCGATAGTTTGGCGGAGCCTCCAGATAGATGCGCCCGCGAGAGTTGTTGGGAGTCGCGGCGTAAAGAGCTAACTCTTCCGGCATGACAACATCCGATCAAACTGTGAGTTGAGCCTGGATGGCACTTTTAAGTATTAATTCATCCGGGGCGTTATGCAGGATGCCCCTGCCTACGCCCTCAAGGAGCACCATCTTCAGCCCTTGAGTTCTCGCTTTTTTGTCTAAATGCATGAGTCCTATAAGAGCATCCGGTTCTATTCCAGATGCGGTTACCGGTAGTCCAGCCTGTACGAGCAGTGATTGAATTCGATTGCAGTCAGCGGGTTTGATCAATCCGAGTTCCATGGAAGTTCTCGCTGCCATTGCAATGCCTATAGCAACGGCTTCGCCATGCAACCACTTCCCATAGCCGCTTAGTGACTCGAGGGCATGACCAAAAGTGTGACCGAGATTTAACAGCGCACGACGACCTTGCTCGAATTCATCCTCCGCGACGATAGCCGCTTTTATCTCGCAGCTTCGGCGAACTAGGTACGTTAAAGCATCGGGGTTTTGCGCCAGGACATCTGCTATGTGGTCCTCAAGCCAGCAAAAGAAAGCGTCTTCCAGGATGAGGCCGTGTTTGATGACTTCGGCTAATCCGGCTGAGAACTCGCGTTCCGGCAATGTCGCTAATGTATCTGTATCGGCGAGCACACAAAGCGGCTGATGGAAAGCCCCAATCATATTTTTAGCTTTCGGATGGTTGACAGCAGTTTTCCCACCAACAGAGGAATCAACCTGTGCGAGCAGCGTGGTGGGAACCTGCACGTAATCAACGCCGCGCTGATAGCATGCTGCGGCAAAGCCCGTGAGGTCACCAATCACCCCGCCGCCGAGGGCTACTAGACAAGCATCGCGGTGAAATCCTGTTGCAACCAGCTCGTCAATAATCTTTGACAAAGTGCTTAGATTTTTTTCCTCTTCTCCGTCCGGCAGAATTAGTATGTGTTTTTGCTTTGAAGCCAGTGCTTGCTCTAGTTTGCTGAGATACAGTGGGGCGACTGTTTCATTTGATACGATCAATACTTGAGCTGCTGGAATAGAATTTACAAGTAGATCACTATCGCCGAGGAGCCCCGGACCGATAAGAATCGGATAGCTTCTTTCGCCAAGTGATACTTGAAGTTTTTCCATGTGTGTAGGGTCGCAGGGCATCGTTATTTTTTCAACGATGAGAAGTCGTATTCTAGCAACCGGTTTTTGATGTTTGCGACAGTACTTTTTACTCGTTGCCCCTCGGTATCTACGATGATATTCGCTATTTCTTCGTAATATGGTTTGCGAATTTCCATTAATCGTGTCAGAACATCAATGGGGGTATCCGTCAGAAGAAGCGGGCGTTTCTTCGTATGCTGAGTGCGTTCGAGCTGCTGTTTTACGCTGGTCCTGAGATATACAACGATACCGTTAGCACTTAGTAGCTCACGGTTTTCAGCCTCTAAAATAGTGCCGCCCCCTGTTGCGAGCACTACGTTTTTCCGCTGCGTAAGATCAGCAATTACTACCTTCTCCCGTTCTCGAAATTGAGGCTCGCCCTCTTTATCAAATATGAAAGCGATGTCCACGCCAGCTCGCTGCTCAATCTCAGCGTCGCTATCTACGAACTCTATTTCTAGGTCTTTGGCGAGATGACGTCCTACAGCCGTTTTTCCAGACCCCATCGGACCAATAAGAAATACATTGTCTAGCTTACTCATTAAAATGAACCGAATGGATTTCTAGACTGGGAGTCTAGTTGACGCAAAAGAAAAGACCAGTCCAAAAGATAGTTACGGCAACCAAATTTTAGTCCAATTTTTGCTGTTCGTAAGGATAATAGCTGGATCGAGCAGGTTTCACCGCTGACAGGGTTTTTTTGCCAGCGTAGAAATATAAATTTTCCTTTCCAATTCCACAGGTTGGGTTAGAATCTTGTAATTAGCGTGAATACCCAATTTAAATGTGGCACTTGCCAATCATGTCGCTGTGATGAGCTTCACTTCACTGGGAACTAATGGTATGCCCAGAAGGTCTCAACCAAGACAAGGAAGTACAATACGCCTGTAGTAATGAGTAAGTACGCCAGAATTTTTATAATTTTCGGTACATGGGCAGTCATTGGCTGCATTTGTATCGGCGCCCTAATTTCAGGAGGGTATTACTACGTGGCGCCAGATCTACCCCCCGCTGAGGAACTGCGGGACGTGCGTCCGCAAATTCCCTTATCCATCTACAGCCGAGACGGTCGGCTAATTGCGCAGTTCGGCAATAGGCGTTCGCCAGTTCCTTACGAAGACATCCCACCGATAATGATACAGGCGGTTCTCGCCGCAGAGGATGATCGATTCTTTGAGCATCCGGGCATCGATTATCAGGGGATCCTGCGGGCACTGTGGTATTTCGTGCTCAATGCGGGAGATAGTGCCCAAGGTGGTAGCACTATTACGCAGCAGATTGCCCGGCAGGAATTCCTCACGCGCGATAGAACTCTGGTGCGAAAGTTCAAGGAGTGGATACTCGCTATTCGCATCGAGAGGGAGTTCAGTAAAGATGAGATTCTGGATATTTACCTCAATACGACGTTTCTTGGGCAGCGTTCCTGGGGTGTAGCAGCGGCAGCACAGACCTACTTTGATAAGGATCTGAGCGAGATTAGTCTTTCGGACGCCGCGGTTATTGCTGGAATACCTCGGGGGCCGTCAATCAATAACCCGTTCAATTCTCCAGTCAACGCCACACAACAGCGCGCCTATGTTTTACGTCGCATGCGTGAGCTCAATTTTATTTCTGACGATGAGTCTAGGGCGGCGCTAGCCACGCCGATCGAAGGAAAGCGTTTTGGACCCGAGCAAGAACTCGAAGCGCCTTATGTTGCAGAAATGGTGCGCGCTGAGGTCCTCGACCGGTTTGGACCGGATGCTTACGCCACAACAGGTCTAAAAGTGACAACAACTATTGATTCCCGTTTGCAGAAAGCTGCGGATGCGGCACTGCGGCAGTCGCTGATTAATTATGATGAGCGTCATGGCTATCGCGGTCCCTTGGCACGCATCGCCCTTCCCGAGGTCGTGACCCGCATCACCCTCCCTGAGCCCAGGTCTGCAGATCATGATGTGGATGAGGTCAGTGCGGCTCTTACGGAGGACCAACAAAGGGAAATAATCAACTCAAGTTATCCAGAACCCCTGAAGGTTGAATGGAGAGCTTTGCTGGAAGAATACGCGGTGGTGTCAGGTTTCCGAACTGGATTAGTAGTTGATGTTCAGGAAATACTGTCCATTGAAAAACAACTGGATATGCTGGCTATCGAGACAGAGCGGACGGAGTTCTTTGATGGAGTCGTAGCAGAAGAGGAAACTACAGAGATAGAAGAGCCAGTGCCAGTTTTTCAGGCGCAAGTCTATTTTGGTGACCTTGAAATTGTGCTGGTAGATATTGATGCCGTTGCGTGGGCGGCCTCTTACGTTAATGAAAATCGCAGAGGAGCTGCTCCGAAAACTGTAGCAGACGTCCTGCGTCCAGGGGATATTGTCCGATTTCGGTTATCTGAATCTGGGGAATTACGTCTTGGGCAGGTGCCAGAAGTACAGGGAGCTCTAGCTTCTCTGGATCCGCTTGACGGCGCGATCTCTGCACTGTCTGGCGGGTTCGATTTCTCATTGAGCAACTACAACCGAGCAACTCAATCTCGGCGTCAACCGGGCTCCGCCTTCAAGCCGTTTATTTATTCTGCCGCTTTGGAGAGAGGGATTACCGCGGCTAGCATTTTTAATGATGCGCCCATCGTACTGCCTAGCCAGGAACTCGAAGGTGATTGGCGTCCGGAGAATTATTCGGGTCGGGTTAACGGTCCGACTCGTCTCAGGGAAGCTCTGATTGATTCTTTGAATCTTGTCTCAATCAGGGTCGTACGGCGGGCAGGTATCCGCCATACAGTTCAGCATGTGAAGGGGTTTGGGTTTGATGACACGGCATCGCCAAGAAACTTAGCCTTGGCGCTGGGAGCTGGTGGGGTAGCTCCACTAGACCTTGTTCGCGGCTACGCAGCATTTGCTAATGGAGGTTTTCTTGTTGAGCCGTACATCATAGAGAAAATCGAAGATGTGGACGGCACCGAACTGTACGCGGCTTCTCCAAAACTTGCCTGTATGAATTGCGATGAACCTGAGGAGAGTGAGCCACTGCTGATACAGGGATTTTCGGATATCTACGCTGGTGAGAGTTACGCTCCCCGCGCCATCAATGCCCAAAATGCCTATCTCATGAACGATATGATGCAAGATGTAGTACGACGGGGGACAGGGCAGAGAGCATATCGCGAGCTTGGGCGCACTGATCTCAGGGGGAAGACAGGGACAACTAATGATCGGCGCGATGCATGGTTTGCTGGCTTTAACGGTGATGTAGTTGCAGCAACGTGGGTTGGGTTTGATCAGGATAACTCGTTAGGAAACATTGAACAGGGCGCGCGTACTGCTCTACCAATGTGGATTAGTTTTATGCGCGAGGCTCTTGATGGTATGCCTTCCCATGCGATGGAGCGGCCACTTGGAATCGTAGATGTGCGGATCAATCCGGAGAATGGTCTTGCCACAAGTACCCGTGGCGAGAGTATTTTTGAAAAATTTAGAATGGAACATGTTCCAAAGTCAGAACAGGCGCGCCCTGAATTGTTACAAGGGGTGATCACGGGCGACTCTTCGGAGTCTGATGGGCCAGAGACGGTGGGGTCAGGATCAATCTTTTAAAGACTAAGCCCCCGCCGCGGGCGAGTCTTCATGAGGAGAAGTGCTGCTATGGCTTGGCGTGGGCTTGGTAGTGCTGAACTGCGGGGGCGCTTAGCACGAGAGGCGGCTCGGATCATTAGTGAACAAGGTATACGGGACTATGGTCTTGCTAAACGTAAGGCTGCCCGACGTCTAGGGGTCCGAGAAGCAAGCGCACTTCCCAGTAACTCAGAAATAGAGACATGCGTGACGGAGTGGCAGCGGATTTTCGAACCTGAAGGCTACCGGAATCGACTCAAAGAATTGCGGTGCTTGGCCGTCGATATAATGACGTTTTTATCTCCATTTGAACCAAGGTTGACGGGATCGGTCCTGACCGGAGCCATCACGGCGAATTCCCTAATTGAGATACATCTTTTTACGGATGCGCCGGAGGAGGTTATCTTGAAGCTTGAGGAAAGTGGTATTCACTATAGGAATTGTGAACGGCGCCACCGATACAGTGGTCAACGTATCTCGATTATTCCAGGCTATCGGTTCACGTTTCGGGGTGAGCGGGTCGACGCATTAGTTTTTCCCGAGAAGGGACTGAGGCAGGCGCCCATGAGTCCGGTCGACCGACGCCCCATGTCGCGCGCACACACGGCTCGGGTAATGGCTATATTAGAAGATACGGTTTGATCGCATGCTGTCAGAACGCCTAGCGATCGGTAATGGGTTGATAGTCTCTTTGGGTCGGACCGATATAGAGCTGCCGTGGTCGGCCAATGCGTGATTCGGGATCTCTGACCATTTCTCTCCACTGAGCCACCCATCCGACGGTTCGAGCAATGGAAAACATTACGGTGAACATGGATTTCGGGATGCCCAAGGCTTGGTAGATGATGCCCGAATAAAAATCAACATTAGGGTAAAGATTCTTTTCTATGAAGTATGGGTCCTTCAAGGCGATTTGTTCCAGCTCCAGTGCCAGCTCGAATAGTGGAGTGTCCTCTCCTTGACCGAGTTTTTCCAATACACGGTGACACATCTGCCGAATGATCGTCGCACGTGGGTCATGATTCTTGTAGACCCTATGTCCAAATCCCATCAACCTGAAAGAATCATTTCTGTCTTTGGCTTTTGCAACGTATTTTTTTATGTTCTTGGCGTTGCCAACCTCTTCAAGCATATTGATGACCGCCTCGTTGGCACCACCGTGAGCAGGTCCCCAAAGAGCTGAAATGCCTGCTGAAATAGCTGAGTAAGGATTCGTGCCCGAACTGCCAGCTAGCCTAACGGTCGAAGTACTGCAGTTTTGCTCATGATCGGCATGTAGGATGAATAAAAGATCAAGAGCCTCTGCCGCGACGGGATCAACCTTGTAAGATTCTGATTGCGCTGGAACAGAAAAAAACATGTTCAATAGATTGCTGCAGTAATCGAGCTCGTTCTGTGGGTAAACGAACGGTTGTCCAAGTGAGTGCTTGTAGGCAGCAGCTGCAATTGTGGGGATCTTAGCCATGATGCGGTGTGAAAATACATCACGATCCGACGAATCCTGAATATCGGTTGTATCGTGGTAAAACGCGGACATACATGCGACAACACCGGAAACCATAGCCATTGGGTGCGCATCATGGTGAAAACCATTGAAGAATCGCAGGAACGATTCATTTAACATGGTATGAGTTCGGATCGATTCATCAAAGGCATTAAGCTCGCTTTCAGTCGGAAGCTCGCCATATAGCAATAGGAAAGCTACCTCAATGAAGGTGGATTGCTCAGCCAGTTGTTCGATAGGGTAACCTCTGTACATGAGCACACCCTGCTCACCATCAATGTAGGTAATTGAACTGGAACAGCAGGCTGTGGAGCCGAAGCCGAGATCGTAGGTGAAAATGCCTTGCTTGCCGTACAACGCTGAGATGTCAAGCACACTGGGACCAATGGTTCCTGCACGACGCTGGAGCTCAAACTCCGTTCCGGATTCTGTATTTTTTAGGCTATAAGGCCTGTCGCTCATTACGCGCACCTAGTTCCTTCAGAATTTTTATAACCGTTCTTGCCCAAGGACAGGCTAAAAGAATACGGTGCGCGGTTTCAGACCGGCTTGAGGCCATCAATCACGACATAGACGCCTATTATAGCAGAGGGGGCGTAAGCTCGGTTACGCAATAGGTGGTTGCACTGGGCAGATCTAATTTTCTTTCTTTGAGTCAGACGAGAGCCCGTAACGACGGCGAAATTTGTCGACTCGTCCACCGCTGTCAAGGATTTTTTGTTTTCCGGTATAGAACGGATGACAAGCAGAACAGACCTCCACCTGCAAGTCTTTCCTAAGGGTCGACCGAGTAGTGAATTCGTTGCCACAGCTACAGGCCACCTTGGTCTCACCATACTCTGGATGAATATCGGGTTTCATGCCACGGTCTTCTAAAAAGGGCGCGTGAGCATACTGCCCTGATCGCTAGAAGACAAGATAAGAGGAAACAAGATCAGAGTAGATTATTGAAAACACGTCTAAGATTCAGATCTGAAACAAAAAAGAATCCTTATCCACAGATCCTGTGAATAACTCTGTGGAGGACATCAAACATTTTGTCTGAACTCTGTTACTTGCGGCATTTTTCGTAGATTGGTGAAAAAACGATCATTATTTATATTTTTTTAAAAAACAATAAGTTGTACGCATAAAATAAATCTTTTTTGGAGAATAAGCTCGCAACAAGCTTGTTTATGAAGCCCACTCCCAAAATTGTGTATAAAAAGCCGTGCCAGTCTTACCAACTATGGTTTTTTTGAGGAGGGAGCTAAGGTGAACTGAATCTCGGATAGCGCGCGACCTCGATGACTGATCCGATTTTTAACTTCAGGGGGAAGCTCGGCCGCCGTGACCTTGAGTTCGGGATCGAAGAATACTGGGTCATAACCGAAACCTAACTTCCCACGGGGCTTACGGGTGATAAGACCTGGCCAAATACCTGAACCAATTAAAGGAAAGGGGTCCTGCGGGGCTGCTAAAGCTACTACGACACAATAGAATTGTGCGCTCCGTTTTTCATCCGCTACGTCCTCCATAAGTGCCAGCAACTTCGCGACGTTGTCGTAATCTTGGCTATCCGGGCCAGCGAAACGAGCAGAATTAATGCCTGGCGCACCTGCGAGTGCGTCTACTACGAGACCAGAATCATCGGCGATTGTTGGGAGGCCAGTTACTGTGACCACATGGCGAGCCTTCAGAAGCGCGTTCTCTACGAAGGTGTTGCCAGTTTCCTCTATTGACTCCACACCGAATTCGCTTTGGGGTAACACCTCTATACCGGAGAGGGCAAGCAACGCCTGAATTTCCGAGAGTTTGCCAGAATTTCCACTAGCGAGAATCCAGCGACGCGGCGTGTTGGTCACAGATCCAGAGCCTCGGCCTGTTTTGCCAATAGTAGCCGTATGCCTTTTGTTGCGAGATTCAGTAACTGATCTAGTTCCCCTCGTTGGAAAGCATGTCCCTCGGCCGTCCCTTGCACCTCAACGAATCCGCCCGCCTCATTCATCACAATGTTCATATCTGTTTCCGCTTCAGCATCCTCGGCATAGTCGAGATCAAGTATTGGCGTGCCTTTGTAAATGCCAACGGATACAGCGGCTATCTGGCCATGCAGAGGATTGCTTTCAAGCTTGCCTTCTTTCATCAATTTGGCGATTGCGAGGGCAAGAGCTACGTAGCCGCCGGTAATTGCAGCGGTGCGTGTGCCGCCATCAGCTTGTAGGACATCGCAGTCAATAGTGATTGTCCGTTCTCCGAGTGCCACACGATCCACAGCTGCCCTTAAACTACGACCGATGAGCCGTTGAATCTCCAATGTCCGCCCGCCCTGTTTGCCCCTTACAGCTTCGCGAGGATTTCGAGTATGGGTGGCGCGGGGCAACATGCCGTATTCTGCTGTGATCCACCCCTCACCCCGACCTTTGAGGAAATGTGGGACCTTATGTTCAAGACTCGCGGTAGCCAGCACCCTCGTCTTTCCAAACTCTGTCAACACTGATCCTTCGGCGTAGCTCGCGAAATTCGTAGAGAATTGAACGGGCCGCATTTCCTCTGTGCTGCGTCCACTTAGGCGCATGGTCAACTCCTCAATGCAGTCAAAGTAGTACCGCGATGCTTGCGGGAGGGATAAGAGGTTCTTTCCCAAGGTTTTCGCGGTGTTTCTTGGCACAATTCCTCATTACTTCGATTGCTACGAGCAGTGAACTCTTTGGGTCCGTAATGATATGCACCTGACTCTGGGGTTTTTGGTGGTTATCCGCCAAACTTTGCTCTGCGGGGTCTACTTTCATGTTGAGGCTCGTGCCAGTCTTACACATATCTTAGACTTTAAGGACCTTGTGTGCCTCGATTTATTTGAAACTTAGTTCTTAACTGATCTATAGCTATGATTCATAGACAATAAAGGTGGTGTTCACCATGCCGAACAGCATGACAGGTTTTGCTAATGTCGAAGTGACGGTGGAGTCATTCCAGCTTATCTGGGAGCTTCGTAGTGTTAATCATCGCTTTTTAGAGATTGGCATTCGCTTGCCCGAGGACTTGCGGCGATTGGAGCACACTTGCCGGGAGCGTATAAATGAGGCGCTCGGGCGCGGCAAAGTGGATTGCACCTTGAGGGTTAAGCTGACCGAAGGCCATGCCCAGGAGATTAGGTTGCAACATGACGTCCTTTTACGTTTGCAAGCGTTGCAGGATGGGGTGCAAGAGAACCTTCCTGGCGCTCAATCGCTGACGGTTGGTGAACTTCTTCGTTGGCCGGGCGTACTTGAGGAAACGACTTATGAACCGGCGTCTTTAGAGGTTCCTATAATGCGTGCACTTGATAGTGCTCTCCAGTCATTGGGGGTTGCCCGACAGCGAGAGGGGAAGCATATATACACGCTGTTGGAACTGCGGTGTAATAAAATATTGCGCATCATTTCGCAGATTCGGCCCCGTATCGGGCGTGCCGAGAAGCGCTATCGTGAGAAGCTCCAGGAACGGTGTGATCGATTGGGTGTTGAGGCGAATCCCGAGAGACTAGAGCAGGAAATAGCATTGCTTGCGCAACGTTTAGATATTTCCGAGGAGATAGATCGTCTCGAGGGGCACGTCAAAGAGGCGCTCATTGTATTGGTTCGAGAAGACCCTATAGGAAGACGGCTGGATTTTCTTATTCAGGAACTCAACCGTGAGGCCAACACATTGGCTTCGAAAGCACAAGATGTGGATTTAACGCGTGACGCCGTAGAGTTAAAGGTTCTGATCGAACAAATGCGTGAACAAACGCAAAATCTGGAGTAATCGAGTGCCTTCCGGTAAGCATGGTCAGTTAGTCGTTGTTTCGGCACCATCTGGCGCGGGGAAAACCACACTCGTTCACGAGATGATTCGCCGCCGTCCAGAAATTAGGTTTTCAATTTCCTACACAACCAGACCCCCTAGGAAATCAGAAACAAATGGTAGGGATTACTTTTTCGTAGACGAGAATAAATTTCAAACTATGCTTTTGCGCGATGTTTTTTTGGAGGCAGCTCGCGTATTTGGTCACTGGTACGGTACCAGTTGGGAGTACGTGAGTGGACTGCTGAAACAAGGTAATACAGTCTTACTTGAAATAGACTGGCAGGGCGCTAACCAGGTTCGCTTGCGCATGCCAGAAGCGATAGAGATATTCATCCTACCTCCCAACCGACAAGAGCTAGAGCGACGGCTTAAAGGTCGAGGCACGGATTCAGATGTTGTTATAAGCAGGCGACTGCGGGACGCGTTCACAGATATGTTGCACTGGAAAGAGTTTGATTACGTCCTAGTTAGCGACGATGTTGGGAAGTGTGCTGATGCATTTGAAGGCATACTCGATGGTCAGGGTGAGTTGAATAGAGTGAATTCGCGGGACACCCAAGAGAGAGTCGCACAGATTCTAGATTCTGATACGTAAGTTTGTGCCGGCGCGCTTCGCTTATATCTTTGGTTGTTGAAACGTTGTGGCGATCGTCAGGGCTATTGCAGTAAACTGGCGGTAAGACCCGAATTTAAGGAGGGCGCGTCGTGGCCCGAATAACTGTAGAAGATTGCGCCAAAAATGTAGAGAATATGTTTCAGTTGGTTCTAGTGACCGCAAAGCGTGCTCGCCAGCTGGCTAATGGAGCCGAGCCCATGGTGGACTGGGAAAACGACAAACCCACGGTCGTCGCACTCCGTGAAGTCGCAGAGGGCCATATTACCGAGAGTATCCTAGAAGAGCGGGATGAGCCCATCGAGGATTTGCTCGAGGTAGAGCAGGAAGAATCCAGTCTTAAGGATGATTTACTTCATGCTCAACCGATTTCTATCGGCGACTGACGAGTGAGACTTGCGCGCCCGGCACGCCGATCCGGGCGACGTTTGGGAGCTCACTATGGATTATGCTGCTGCCATCCGAGAACGGTTACCTGTAGCTTGGCGAGGGGATGACTTTGGGCAGCTGGTTGCTGTTCTGGAGAGCTATCTACCTGAAGAGGAACTCGAAGGCATTTTCAATGCCTACGAACTTAGCGCAAAAGCTCATGAGGGACAGCAGCGTTTAAGCGGGCAGGCTTATATTTCACACCCCATTGCAGTCGCCAAAATTCTTGCTGAACTCCGTCTTGATGTAAGCACAATAAAAGCTGCTCTGCTCCACGACGTACTGGAAGATACATCCTGCACATTGGAGGATATTCAGAAGAATTTTGGCGAGGACGTTGCCGTATTGGTAGATGGTGTTAGCAAGCTAGATAAGCTTCATTTTCACAGCGCAGCGGAGGCTCAGGCAGAGAGCTTTCGCAAGATGTTGTTGGCCATGGTTAAGGACTTGCGAGTTATCCTGGTTAAGCTCGCGGATCGGACGCACAACATGCGAACCATCGATGCGCTGCCGGCTGAGAAAAGACGTCGTATTGCGAAAGAGACGCTGGAGATCTACGCACCGATTGCAAATCGACTTGGGATCTACAGTTTGAAAGTTGAACTTGAAGATCTGGGTTTCAAGGCGTTCTTGCCGTTTCGTTACCGTGTAATGGAGAGCGCTCTTAGTAAAGCAAGCGGTAGTCAACGACAGTTTTTGCGGAAGATTGAGACGAAACTGAAAAAGAATATCAGAGATCATCAAATCAATGGGCGTCTAGTTACTCGTGAGAAACACTTATACAGTATTTACTCGAAGATGCAGAGGAAACATATCCATCTGTCAGAAATTGTAGATGTCTTTGGTATTAGGATTGTGGTTCCCGACATAGACACATGCTATCGCGTGCTTGGTTTAGTACATCAGATCTACAAGCCAATGCCCGGTCGTTTCAAGGATTACATATCTATTCCACGGGTAAATGGGTATCAATCTTTGCATACAACGTTATTTGGTCCCAAAGGAATGCCGCTCGAGGTACAAATAAGGACCGAGGAAATGGATCAAGTAGCTGAGCGTGGGATTGCTGCACCTTGGCAATATAAAGCGGTGGAAAAACATACCTATAGTGCAGAGGCTAGGGCTCGTGATTGGTTGCAAGGACTTATGGAGATGCAACAGGCGGGCAACTCTGAGGAGTTTCTAGAGACGGTCAAGGTAGACCTGTTTCCGGACAAGGTATATATGTTCACCCCAAAGGGGGACATTCTGCGTCTCCCGCGTGGTGCAACCGCGGTTGATTTTGCATATGCAGTGCACACGGATGTTGGGAATCGATGTGTCGCCGCAAAAATAGATCGTCGGCCTGTACCGCTGAAAACTACCCTGAGTAATGGGGATACGGTAGAGATTATTACTGCCCGTTCCGCAAAACCTAATCCCAGCTGGGTGAATTTTGTTATAACCGCGAAGGCACGCAATGCAATACGCGGGTTTCTTAAAAGTCTCAAAAAAGACGAAGCTCGAGAGCTTGGGAAACGTCTTTTGAGTCAGGCTCTTAGACCCTATTCGCTTAATCTTCGCCGGTTGCGAAAAACACAAATGGGCAGCTTGCTAAAAGAGCTTGGGGGTCTGGATATGGGTGAGTTATACGAGCAGTTGGGACTCGGAGAGCGCTTGGCCCCAGTTATCGCTGGGATGCTTGCGCAACAGGTAGATGATGAAGGAGACGTTGCCGCTGAGCGTCGGCCACTCGATATTGCTGGTACTGAGAGTCTATTGGTGTCATATGCTGGGTGTTGTCGCCCAATACCGGGCGATGACATCGTTGGTTTTATGTCGAGTGGTCGCGGTGTTGTGATTCATAGAAGTAACTGTCATCACGTTGCCGAGTACCGTAAGCATCCTGCGAAGTGGATTCCTGTGGATTGGCGTCGTGGTATTAAGGGGGAATTCCAGTCGGAGATTCAAGTTAAAACATTAAACCGGGTTGGATTGCTCGCGGAGGTTGCAGGGCGCATATCAGCAACACTGAGTAATATAGACCACGTGAATGTTGAAACTGATGATGACGAATCAACGCTGCTGTTCAGGCTTAATGTGCGTGACCGGCGTCATCTTGCACAGGTTATTCGCAGTATTCGAACAAATCCTGGTGTGGTTCGCGTGAATCGTGCTATGGGATAACAATCGGGATGGCCGAGAAACGATACATTCACACGAAAGCTGCACCAGCCGCTATAGGGACCTACAGTCAGGCGGTTCGCACCGGCCACACGGTTTATTTATCAGGGCAGATCCCGTTAGACCCGTCGACTATGGAATTGGTTGATGGGGATATAGACGCTCAAATACGTCAAGTGTTCGATAACCTTAGCGCTGTGGCGGGAGCTGCTGGTGGGAGCCTTTTCGATGTAGTAAAGCTTACCGTTTATCTTGTCGATATCGGAGACTTTCCACGTGTGAATGAAATAATGTCAGAGTACTTCGAAAAACCTTACCCCGCTCGTGCTGCTGTTGGAGTTTCTGCACTTCCAAAGACAGCGGTGGTTGAAATGGACGCGATCCTGGTTGCCTGAATCTCTCCCCAGCCCGAGCCACGCACTCGAAAGACCAACCACTGCTATGAAAGGGGTCGGGCCTAAGCTCGCAGAGCATCTTCTACGGATGGGCGTGGAACGAATCGGCGACCTTTTGTGCCTCTTACCAATTCGCTACGAGGATCGCACGGAAATCAGGCCTTTGGGGGGATTAAAGCCGGGGGAAAAAGTGTTAGTGGAAGGGAAGCTAGAGCTTGCCGAAGTTGTTTTTCGCCATCGTCGCTCGCTTCTTTGTCGGATTTCTGATGGGACCGGAGCGATCGTACTGCGTTTCTTTCACTTCAGGAAAGCGCAGCAGCAAACCCTCTCTCGTGGAGTCCTACTTCGATGCTTCGGTAGTGTTCGTGCTGGACCAACAGGGTTAGAGATGATTCATCCAGAATATAAAATTTTGATGGCTGGTTCGGAACCCCTGACTAATGTGATGACTCCTATTTACCCAACCACTGAGGGTCTTCAACAGCAACGATTGCGAAGACTGACGCAGCAAGCTGTGGATATTCTCGAGCACGTTCCGCTGACAGATTATTTAAGGGGACAGTTGCCTGAGGATTGGCCTACGCTTAATCAGGCGCTGAGGTTTCTGCATGGACCACCTCAGGGTTGCGAGCTGGACCTACTACTCCACGGCACGCACCCATGCCAGAGACGAATGGCATTGGAGGAGCTTGTGGCACAGCGCCTCAGCCTTCGCCAGTTAAATATACGCAGAACGCACACGCGTGCTATGCCACTTAAAGATGTCAACAAACTGGTCCCGCAACTTAGATCCCAATTGCCATTCGTCCTCACCAGTGCTCAGGAAACTGCTCTTGACGATATTCTCTCTGATGTTGCTACCGTGGTGCCGATGCACCGGCTTCTGCAGGGTGATGTTGGCTCAGGAAAAACAATCGTCGCAGCAATAGCTGCACTAGTTTCAGCTTCTGCGGGGAGCCAAACTGGTTTTATGGCACCTACTGAACTACTTGTCGAGCAGCACTTTGGCAATCTATGTGATTGGCTTCGTCCGCTGGGAATTGAAGTAGTGCGTCTAACAGGCACTGTTATGGGGCCAGCCCGCTCCAAGGTACTCAGTAGCATTGCTGCAGGCCAGGCACAGGTTGTCGTTGGCACCCATGCACTCTTTCAACAAGGGGTCCAATTCAGGAAGCTTGCGTTGATGATAGTAGACGAACAGCATCGATTTGGCGTGCACCAGAGGCTAAAACTCAAGCAAAAGGGTCAAAAGGGAGTTCTATCTCCGCACCAACTGGTGATGACCGCAACGCCGATTCCACGCACCTTGGCAATGACCGCTTACGCTGACCTCGACTGTTCAATCATCGATGAATTGCCTCCCGGTCGCCAGCCCGTTCAAACTGCGGTGGTGCCCGAGAGTCGGCGTCCGCAGTTGATTCAGCGGGTGTTAGCGCACTGTCGGGCTGGGCGACAGGCGTATTGGGTGTGCCCGTTGATTGAAGAATCGGAAGTTATGGATTCACAGGCAGCCGCTGAAGTTGGGCGGGAACTTGAACTAGCCTTGCCAGAATTGGCCGTAGGGCTGATACACGGCCGGATGAGGTCTCAAGAGAAGGACGCTATTATGCGTCGGTTTAAGGAAGGAGGTCTGGACCTACTCGTCGCAACGACGGTAATTGAAGTGGGAGTTGACGTCACCAACGCTAGCCTAATGATCATCGAAAACTCCGAGCGGATGGGACTTTCCCAGTTACATCAATTGCGTGGGAGAGTTGGTCGTGGTAGTGAGGCTTCTAGCTGCGTGTTGCTCTATAAATCTCCACTATCCGAAGTGGCTCAACAACGTCTACGTGTGATAAGAGAAACGTCTGATGGTTTTCTCGTTGCACAAAAAGACTTGGAGCTTCGGGGTCCCGGTGAGGTTCTCGGTACTCGCCAGGCTGGGATTATGCACTTGAAAGTGGCTGATCTAGTAAGAGATTCAGATTTACTACCACAGGTCATCAAGCTGTCTGATGAGCTGTTAGAGAAATATCCACAGAGAGTACCGCCCTTGATTCGGCGTTGGGCTAGTGGGACAACTGAGTATGCAAAGGTATAAATTAGGCGAATTTAGAAGGGCCTATAAAATGCAATACTGATGAATTCTTCCTTCGACATAGAAACACTTCGCATATTCATCAGTCGATTGAGTCAACGGGGACGATGGTTCAGCAAACATCTAGGCATTGTGCTCCAACACTATATGGCTTACGTACGATTGGTACGACTACATCAACCAGTTGGGATATGGCTTTTGCTATGGCCAACTCTGTGGGCGCTGTGGATTGCTGGTGAAGGGCGCCCTGACCAGCGAGTATTCATTGTATTCGTTTTTGGAACCGTGGTACTGCGTGCGGCTGGCTGCATCATTAACGATTACGCTGATCGGAAGATAGACCTTCATATCAAGCGGACGCGAGACCGTCCCTTGGCTACCGGGGAGGTTACTATTTCAGAAGCGGCCATACTATTTGTGGGATTGATGTTGATTGGGTTTGGTCTCGTATTGACGATGAACAGGCTAACTCAAGTCTTGGCAATTATTGGCGCGCTTATTACGATCATCTATCCGTTCAGTAAGAGGTTTATTTCTTTCCCGCAATTTGTACTGGGGATTGCTTTTGCTTGGGGGGTCCCTATGGCGTTTGCGGCTCAGTTGGGCGCCATACCTAGGATAGGGTGGTTGTTGTTCATTACAACTATCATCTGGGGAGTTATATACGATACTGAGTATGCTATGGCAGACCGAGAAGATGACCTTAAGATTGGGGTCAGATCGACAGCAATACTTTTTGGTGATTTAGATCGGATATTTGTTGGCGTGCTGCAATTGATGTTTCTTGGCGCACTGATTCTAGTATGCCGAAGCGCCGAGCTTGGGGCATGGTCCATGGTTGGTATCGCTTTGGCTGCAATTTTCTTTCTGTATCAGCAATATCTTATCCGAGGTCGTGACTCTAAGCTCTGCTTTGCCGCATTCAGGAACAACACCACTTTGGGTATGTGCGTATTCGTCAGTATCCTTTTGGATTACATCTTTAGCGGTAGTTAGAGGCTGGTGGTGATTCAGCAGTAAAACTGGTAGCAGTTGTTTGAAAACCTCTTATGTTATTAAAAGTTGACAGACTCCAGATTCGTTCTCAATATTCTTTTCTCAGGCGAGTCATTTTTTGCGAGCAATAGATTAGGAGCGTCTCGTATGTTTTTAGAAGCCGCGCAAACGAGATCAACGGGGTTAAAAGTTGGGCCGGTTCTGGTTACCGCCGATGTCCGGACCGACTGGACGGTAGGCGAAGTCGCAGCTGTATTTGATTTGCCGTTTAACGACCTTCTTTACGCTGCGCAATGGGTGCATAGACAACATTTCGAGTCCAATACCGTACAAGTTTCAACACTGTTATCCATTAAAACGGGCGCTTGCCCTGAGGATTGCGCGTATTGCCCTCAGAGCATCCGGTACCAGACAGGTGTTGAGGCTCAGGAGATTATGTCGCTTGAGGCAGTGAAACGGTCTGCCCAGGAGGCTAAAAACGCAGGAGCCACCCGATTCTGTATGGGGGCTGCTTTCAGGGGGCCTAAAGATGCTCAAATCGAACAAATTTCTGAGATGATTTGCGAGGTTCGAGAGCTTGGGATGGAGACTTGCGCGACACTAGGGTTGCTTACAGCATCTCAAGCAAAAAGTCTGGCGCAGGCTGGTCTCGATTACTATAACCATAACTTGGACACTTCTGAGTCCTTCTACCCAAAAATAATTACCACGCGCACCTACGCAGATAGACTTCATACACTAGAGCATGTGCGTGCTGCAGGAATGAAAGTATGTTGTGGCGGTATTATGGGAATGGGGGAAAGTCGGAGTGATTGGGTAGATCTCTTGCACGCACTTGCTACCCTTGAGCCCCAACCTGAGAGTGTGCCGATCAATCAACTGGTGCCCGTTCCAGGGACGCCGCTAGGGGACAAAAAAACTCTTGATGGATTGGAATTTGCTCGTACCGTGGCTGTCGCGCGTATATTAATGCCTTGTGCCCACGTGCGTTTGTCTGCTGGCCGGACAGAATTTACTGACGAGTTACAGGCATTGTGTTTTGCAGCAGGGGCAAATTCTATTTTTTATGGGGATACGTTGTTAACTACCGAGAATCCGGAGCGAGAAGCGGACCAAGTGTTGTTTTCGAAACTCGGACTCAAACCTGAACCTGTGCAACACCTTACTTGATGGCAGCCTCTCGAAGGAAGGAGGCGCCCATGGCGCGATCCAATCCATGACTAACAATCCAGTCCCAAGAATTGGTTTTCCAGAGAGATGTGCTGCACTAAAACGTCTAGCAAAAGCTAGTACCACCTTTGATGATTCGGATACCGTGCATACGGAGGTGCGGGACCGGATGCTGGAGAGGTTAAAATTTTTCAGGTTAGCTCCCCGGCGTGTACTCGATCTTGGCTCGGCAACTGGTAAGGGTACTATTGAACTTGCAGCGCTCTATCCAGAAGCACAGATCATAGCGGCCGAATTGTCACATCCAATGGCTGCACAAACGCAAAAACGTTGCGTAGATCTTAATTTCACGCATACCGTGGTAGGTAACGCAGAGCAACTCCCGTTCCTAGAAAATAGTATCGATTTGGTTTTCGCAAACCTTCTACTACCTTGGTGCGATCCCCAAGCTATGTTTGGTGAAATCTCGAGAGTTCTTTGCGATGGTGGTCTGGCTCTCTTTACAACTGTTGGGCCAGATACTCTACAAGAGGTACGCAAAGCTTGGGCCGCCGTGGACGAGAAAGTGCATGTTCACGGCTTCGTTGATATGCATGACTTAGGTGATTTGGCGGCCAGAGCGGGGCTAATAGAACCTGTAATGGATATAGATCGCCTGCGGGTTGATTACGGAAAGTTTGAGCAGCTCGTGGCCGACCTAAGGGCATGCGGGGCTACGAATGTGGCCTTTGGGAGACGGGTTCAGCTCACTGGTCCTCGCCGCTGGCGCGCTTTCTGCGAGAGGCTAGAAGCCTACCGGAGCAAGGGAACGCTTTCGATTAGTGTGGAATTGATATTCGGTCAAGCTTGGGGAATGACCCGCTCAGCCGTGACAGATGATGGCGCTGTGAAGGTGTCCGTTGACGAGTTGACCCGAAGTTTGCGTCGTGGTGATGGCGAGTCGAGTGCGAATGGGATCAGGTAACAAGATAGTTCTGTTACAATTTCTTTTGCGGCAGCGTAGCCGTTCCCACCGTGAGAAAGCACTTCGGATAAATTCTAAGGTCGGTTGACTTGAAAACCTATTTTCTTCGGTTAGCGCGTGTCGGGCTTTTCCTCGCCTTCTTGGTTGTAATTGTTGGTGCCTGGGTTCGGCTGACAGACGCAGGACTCGGATGCCCCGATTGGCCGGGTTGCTACGGGCAGTTAGTTGTTCCTGGAAGTGCGTCTGAACAGGCTGATGCGATTACGGCTTTTCCTGAACGTCCTCTAGACGTTGGAAAAGCGTGGCGCGAGATGATCCATCGCTACCTCGCGACTGGACTTGGTTTGATATGCATGGTTCTGGCAGGACTGGCATGGTTGAATCGGTTTGATCCGGCTCAGCCCAAGAGAATGCCCGCCGTGCTGCTCGGTGTAGTGATTTTTCAGGGGCTGCTAGGGATGTGGACGGTAACATTGCTTTTAAAGCCCGTTATCGTCGTGGCTCATTTGTTGGGGGGGCTGACAACATTGGGACTTTTGTTCTGGCTTGGCGAGTGGCGCCGTGAAGATTTATTGGGCATTACACCCGCACCATTGCTAAAACTACTGGCTCCCATCGCCGTGATTGTGTTAACGCTGCAGATTTCTCTGGGTGGATGGACGAGCGCGAACTATGCTGCACTAGCCTGCCCGGATTTTCCAACTTGCCAGACGCGTTGGTGGCCACCGACGGCAGATTTTCAGGAGGGATTCGTAATTTGGAGGGGTCTAGGCGTAGACTACGAAGGCGGTGTGCTAGACAATCCAGCCCGCGTCTCGATTCATTTTGCACATAGACTTGGCGCTATTTTGACTACAGCAATCTTAGGTTTCCTAGGATGGCTGATGGCGAGGAGAATTCAATTCAGACTGGATGGAGTCGTATTGCTCGTGACGCTTACGTTACAGCTGATTATAGGTGTGAGTATTGTGCTGTACAGCGCTCCACTAGTTATTGCGGTTGCCCACAATGGGGGCGCAGCCTTATTGTTACTGACGGTTTTAAATGCTAACCAAAGAATTCGACACAATAAATGAGCCTGTAATCGCCCGCTGGCGAGACTACTACTCTCTCACGAAACCTAGAGTGGTGCAGTTACTGGTTTTTACTGCGATCGTAGGGATGTTCCTCGCAGTGCCCGGCATGGTTCCTTGGGACATTCTCTTGTTTGGTAGTTTGGGCATCGGGTTTTCAGCAGCATCTGGAGCTGCAGTCAACCACATTCTAGATCAGCGTCTAGATGCGGAGATGGTGCGGACGCGCGATCGGCCCTTACCCACAGGGCGGATTAACGAAAAAGATGCCCTGACCTTTGCGATATGCCTGGGCTTTGTGGGGATAGCAATACTGGCACTGTTGGTGAATCTATTAACGGCGATGCTGACTTTTCTATCGCTCATCGGGTATGCGGTGGTTTATACCGTGTACCTGAAGCGAGCGACACCTCAAAACATTGTTATTGGTGGTGCTGCAGGAGCCTCGCCCCCAGTTTTGGGTTGGACAGCCGTAACTAATGACGTCACAGGATACGCATTACTACTTTTCCTGATTATATTTACTTGGACGCCACCGCATTTCTGGGCGCTGGCGGTAGCGCGTAGAGATGACTATGCAAAAGCTGGTGTGCCAATGCTACCGGTTACCCATGGGTTAGAGGTCACAAAATCTTTCGTTTTGTACTATACGATTCTCCTGCTTCTTGTCTCGTTACTCCCCTATCTGACGGGTGTGGCGGGAGTTCTTTATTTTTTCGGTGCACTGCTCCTCGGTGTGGGGTTTATCTACTATGCGATCCTGCTGAAGTACGGTAGGGCTGAAAACATTGCCATGAGGACCTTTGCATATTCAATCAGCTATCTGATCGCGCTCTTTACCTTCTTGTTAGCCGATCACTATATTCCTACTTTTTGGCCCGAGTAGTTTTTCGACTCAAGAGAGCCTTCTTACATCATGGACGTCACCGCGATCGTCGATCCACTGAATGATGCGCAGAGGGAAGCAGTAACTGCTCCGAAGCGCCCCACGCTAGTGCTCGCAGGTGCCGGCAGCGGCAAGACTCGGGTGCTCGTACACCGTATTGCGTGGCTTATCTGCGTTGAGGGCCTTTCACCGCAACAGCTTCTTGCGGTCACGTTTACGAATAAAGCAGCCTCGGAAATGCGCCGAAGAATTGAAGCCCTTTTGGGATTTCCTACGAGACACTTTTGGATCGGAACATTTCACGGTCTGGCTCACCGCTTGCTGAGAATCCACTGGCACGAGGCAGGTCTGGCAGAAGGGTTTCAGATAATGGATTCGGAGGATCAACTGCGTATGGTTCGCCGCTTACTAAAGAGGCTGGAACTAGACGAAAATGAGTGGGTACCCCGGGAAATGCAGTGGTTTATAAATGCTCAAAAGGATGAGGGGCTCC
>JAZAGZ010000124.1:0-57505 GCA_036231525.1 Pseudomonadota bacterium
GTAGTTTCAGCATCAGTAATCGTCGGTATCGGGAGTGGCATTTCTGTCGGCGTTACTGCAACCTGGGCCGGGTCTTCCCCAGGGGATATATCTTGGCCGGGTTGGCATGCAGCAAGAGCGAGACCTGCAAGGCAAATTAGGATGGGTGATACGAATTTCATCTTGGACTCCCTACTATTCATATTGGATTCGGCCAAATGAGCTTCCAATGTGAAGAATACACGACCGCTTCGATCTAGGGCAGTCCTTCAGCTTGGAATCGTGATTATGTTATTCATAAGGTTAGGAACGTGAACCTAAAGTAGTGCTTGAGAAATTTCTGTGGACAAATAAAACTGGTTTTATTGGGTGTACTGTCCACATGGGTGGCAGTTCTATGCTCATCTATCATCAAAGTTGTCAGTTGAGGGCATGTTTTTTTATATTGCTGTTAAAAACAGTTTCAACTAATTGTTTTTATTTAATAAAAATATTTGATGTTTTTTTGAGCAATTTGATAGAACCCTAAACAGAGCTAGGCTTAGACGGACTTAATCAATGAGTTTTCCACAGAGTTATCCACAGTATCTGTGGATTGTGATCCAGGTTCTGAATGCTTTGATTTGCGTTGGGCGGTAAATACAATTTTAGAGTTACCGCGGATAACGGATGTACTCAACGAGTTCCTGAATTTTCTCTGGGGGTTCCGCTGTCATACGGCTGACGGTTATAGCTACTGCAAAGTTCAGCAGAACTCCGATGGTGCCGATGCCTTCAGGAGAAATCCCCATAAACCAGTTTTCGGCCACATCTTCCGACCAGGGTGATCCCGCCCAACGTAGAAATAATCCCTTGAAGTACTCAATATAGCTGTAGGTAAAGACCAATCCGACAACCATACCTGCGATAGCTCCCTCTTTATTGATGCGCTTAGAGAAGATGCCAAGCAATATCGGTGGAAATAAAGACGCAGCAGCAAGCCCGAAAGCAAAGGCGACAACCTGGGCAACAAAGGCGGGCGGGTAATACCCCAATAGTCCTGCAATGACGATGGCAACGCCAGCAGAGATCCTTCCTGCGAGCAGTTCTCTCCGCTCCGAGATATGAGGCATCAGTACGCCCTTCAGTAGATCATGAGATACCGCAGCAGATATAACGAGCAGCAGGCCTGCCGCCGTTGATAATGCTGCGGCAATACCACCGGCAGCAACGAGTGCGATAACCCATTGCGGCAAAGAAGCAATCTCCGGGTTAGCAAGTACCATGATATCGGGATCCACTCGCAACTCATTGCCATTCCATCCAAATGCTTGTGCACGCGTGGCGAACTCCGGATTCTGGTCGTCATAGTATTGGATTCGACCGTCCTCGTTTTTGTCGTCGAACTCCAAAAGACCCGTTGCCTCCCAGGTTCTGAACCAGTCTGGCCGATCCTCGTATGCAAGGTTTCCGGATTCAGCGCCAACGGGTCCAATCTGGATTGTCTCGGTAAGATTTAGTCTGGCCATTGAGCCGACTGCTGGTGCCGTAAGATAGAGCAGACCAATGAAAAAAAGCGCCCAACCGGCTGAGTACCGCGCATCACGAACCTTTGGCACGGTGAAAAATCGCACGATGACATGAGGTAATCCAGCAGTACCAATCATGAGTGCAGCAGTAATACAGAAGATGTCAATCGTACTCTTGGTGCCAGAGGTATACGCTGCAAAACCAAGCGCAGTCACCACTTGATCAAGTTTCTCTAGAAAGTAAATTGAGTCACCTTGAATTGTGCTACCAAATGCAATTTGCGGGATAGATGAGCCTGTAATCTGAAGTGCTATAAAGATTGCAGGGACGGTGTAGGCAAAGATAAGCACGCAGTACTGAGCAATCTGAGTGTAGGTTACGCCTTTCATGCCGCCGAGCACGGCGTAAACAAAAACAATACCCATGCCGAATAAGAGCCCCAATCCTATTGGCACCTCTAAGAATCTTGAGAAGACGATGCCGACACCGCGCATCTGTCCAGCGACGTAGGTGAAGGAGATGACAATTAGGCAAATTACAGCAACGATACGGGCGGCACGGGAGTCGTATCGTTCACCAATAAATTCAGGTACGGTAAATTTTCCGAATTTGCGTAGGTACGGTGCCAGTAACAGTGCTAGCAATACGTATCCGCCAGTCCACCCCATGAGATAGACTGATCCGTCATAACCAAGAAATGCGATAAGACCGGCCATGGAAATGAATGAGGCGGCTGACATCCAATCTGCAGCCGTGGCCATACCGTTTGCGAACGGGTGCACGTGTTTACCGGCTACGTAGAAGTCTCCGGTATTGGCAGCTCTAGACCAAATCGCAATACCAATATAGAGAATAAAACTTGCGCCCACCACAAGATAAGTTAAGGTTCTGAGTTCCATCACGATTGCCTAGTCTTCATCTAGATTGTGTTCTCGGTCAAGATGGTTCATACGCCATGCGTAAAAGAAGATCAGACCGATGAAACAAAGAATAGAGCCCTGTTGGGCAAACCAGAAACCAAGTTCAAAACCAAAAAACTGAAACTGGTTTAAAAGATCCGCTAAAAAAATACCAAACCCAAATGACACTGTGAGCCAGACTGCTAGGCAGCCAGCCACGAGTCGAAGATTGGCCCGCCAGTAGAGATGCTTGGTGCTATGGTGTTCTGTCATGAGGAATCCTGAAAATAATCTGGGGTAGTCTAAGGATGGTGCAAGGCTATTACCAATGGTGTGCGGTTATTAGCATATTACCAGTGCAAACAAGTGTGCCCAATCTTGATCTGTGCAAAAAGGTCAATCAGACTAGGATCCAATGATTGACCGGCGACGATTTTTGCAGAGTGGCGCGTTGTGTGTACTCGCACCCACGGCGGGATATGCGGCTTGCGAGGACAGTGTGAGTCGGTTTGATACTAACTCCACAGCAGAGGAGGTTACGCTAGGGTTGGATCTCACAGGAAAGACAGCGCTCGTCACCGGCATTAATTCTGGGATTGGTTACGAAACAATGCGAGTCCTCGCATTACGAGGGGCACATGTTCTTGGAACGGCCCGGACGCATGAAAAGGGCCGTATCGCGTGCGACAGCGTTGTAGGTGAGACTACCCCGTTAGTCCTGGAGCTTTCGGATTTTGATTCCATAGTTGCCTGTTCAGATCAGGTTCAGACGATGGGTGTGGAGATAGATATTCTGATCTGCAATGCAGGCGCGGTATTCGCCGATTTATGGCAAGTGAATGGTGTTGAGGCTCATTTTGTAGTCAATCATTTGGGGCATTTTGTATTGGTAAATCGCCTCTTGGATAGGGTGATCGCAGCACCCCAGGGACGGATTGTTATCGTCGGCAGCCAGGCGCATCAATCTGCTCCCGAATCTGGTATTCAGTTCTCTGACCTGTCTGGAGCATCTTGGTTCGATCGTCAAGTGGCATATGGACACTCTAAGCTTGCTAACGGCCTGCACTCGCTCGAACTTTCGAGGCGGCTGAAAGATACTCGTGCAACTTCGAATGTTGTCCATCCTGGCATTGTAAGAACGAATATCGCTCGGGATCTTCCTGGTTGGCAGCAGACAGCGTTCCAAGTTTTCGGTTATTTTTTCTTGAAGTCACTTGAGGAAGGTGCAGCGACCACCTGTTACGTTGCTACTAACCCTGATGTTGAAAAAATCAGTGGGTGTTATTTCGTCGATAGTAATCCCGCGACGCCACACAAAAATATGCAAGACGTTTCTATGGGTGCAAAGCTTTGGGAGCTTTCGGAAGAGCTCACCGGGGACTATTTAGTTGATGTTGTATAGAGTCCAAATTCGTGGAGCCAGTAATTGTTGATGGTTTTTTGTAATAGGGCGTCTAGTCTTAGGTGCTGCCAATCTGAAATATGAGTAACGCGCCAAGATAGCCTGCTGCAGTCATGTAACTCCATGCAAATATTGGCCAACGCCAGGTATTAGTTTCTCGCTTGATTACTGCGAGAGTCGCAGCGCACTGTAAGCACCAGGCATAAAAGACTAGTAATCCGAGCACCATCGGTAAAGTAAATACGACCTGTCCGTCCGGCCAGGTTGCAGACGTCAGTCGGTCAGTAAGACTAGATTCATTTGCCTCAGCACCAACGGCGTAGATAGTGCCTAGCACGGCGACTACTACTTCCCGAGCGGGGAAACCAGCAATCACTGCCGCAGAAACACGCCAGTCCCAGCCAAGAGGCTCAAAGAGAGGTTCCACCCATTGACCAGCACGCCCTAGCCAACTTTGTGCCAGTTGCGCAGCTGCAGCCTCGTTGTTGATGCTACTAATCTCGGCAGCGAGCACGTCGTCAGCTAAGATTGCGCTGGCTTGTTCCTGGGCATTCAAACGTTCCGCCTCAATGCTGTCTGAGCGGGGAAAATAAGCCATAGCCCAGATAAGAATGGCAACAGTAAAAATGACCGTGCCCGCACGGCGTAGAAAGATTCGCGCCCGATCCAGGAGTTTAAAAAGCACGGTGCGTAGGCTAGGTAAATGAAATTCAGGTAGAGCCAGAATAAAAGATGGTTTTGGTCCACGTAGAGCTGAACGCTTTAGCAGAAGAGCAGTTCCTACGCCACCCAGTATTCCCAGCATGTAAAGCCCAAATAGAACGAGTCCTTGCAGATTAGCAAAACCTACGTTGCTGTTAGGAACGAATGCAGCAATTAAGAGGGCATAAACTGGTAATCGTGCTGAGCAGGTCATAAAGGGTGCGGCGATAATTGTTGCAATTCGGTCACGTCTATCTGGTATGACGCGGGTTGCCATAATGCCCGGAACCGCGCAAGCAAAACCTGAAATCAATGGAATAACGGACTGTCCAGAAAGTCCTGCCGCACGCATGGCTCGGTCCATAAGAAAAGCTGTCCGTGCTAAATAACCGGTGTCTTCCATGACGATAATGAACAGGAAAAGAATGAGTATTTGTGGTAGAAAAATAATAACGCTGCCTACACCAGCGATGACCCCATCGGCAAGAAAACTGCTTACCACCCCAGATGGCAGAGTGTTTTGTATCCAAACGCCTAGGCCACTAGTTGCTGCGTCAATGATATCCATCAAAGGAGTTGCCCAAGCGAAAACAGCTTGGAAAATAATTGCCATTAGACCAAAAAATAGAGCCGTCGCCGGAATCGGCCGATTTAACCAATTAACAAGTTTCGTAGCCCAACGGATTGGAGCAAACGCTCTAGTCTCAAGTTGAGGGAGAGTTTTAGTAATCCAGTTATATCGTGCCCGTGTTTCCACAGCTATCGGAGGATCGTTTCCGCAGAGTGTGTTGCGGCATTCCTGAATCTGGGCATCAGCATTTGCACCTAGGGCGCTCCGAAGTTTTGAAACTGCAGTTGGATCCCCGTCGATAATTGCTCGTTCAATCTCTGTAAGCGTCAACAACGAATTGCCGATTTTCTTTTCAAGAGTTTTTGCTGAGTGACGTAATTCTGGCCAGAATGAGGTATCAGAGGTATTTCTCTCCCCATCCACGACTTTTTTGATCATGGAACGAAGATGAGCCATTCCTCTACCTGTAGTGGCAACGATCTCGGACACCGGTATACCACCAAGCTCATTTTCCAGAGCATTAGTGTCGATTCGAATATTTTTGTTGATTGCGGCGTCAGTCATAGTGAGCGCGACCACGATCGGTCGGCCGAGCTCAGCAAGCTGTTGGAGAAGATAAAGGCCTTGGTAGAGTCTGGTGGCATCGACCACCGCTAGAATTATGTCTGGTTGTGGGGTCCCAACTACGCGTCCTAATAGCACGTCAACGGCGATTCGCTCATCTGCCGAATTCGGGCTCAACGAGTAGATTCCCGGTAGATCAATGAGATCAAAACTTAGGCTGTCTACGACAAATTTACCGACTCGCTTCTCAACTGTAACTCCGGGGTAGTTCGCAGTTTTTTGTCGTAGTCCCGTAAGCCGATTAAATACAGTGCTCTTTCCGGTGTTGGGATTTCCGACTAGGGCTAGGGTCATCTGCTGAGAGATGGTTAGATCTTCAATAGGGATGTTGATTGTTGTGGGCTCGGACATTAGTTCAAGTTGTGACTGGTGCGGGTATAACGCAAAAATGTTGTGCATCGGAGCGGCGGAGAGATAGTGCACTACCGTACAGGAGGAACTCCATTGGGTCTCCGCCCAAGGACCCACCTAGGCATTCAAGCTCTGTACCTTCAACGAGTCCCATAATCATGAGTCGTTGAACGCTCGGCTGGGCAGTATCAATGTCACAGATACGGGCGCGATCGCCTCTTTTCAGGTCGGCCAACGTCAAAAAGCTATCCTTTTAGGAGAGAATCGAAATGATAATCATTCTTATCTACGATTCGCAAGTCTAGGTTAGTGCAATGGTCCCATTGTCACTGGCAGTTATGTCAGTTGGGCAATTAAAGTGAGCGATAAAGCCGTTCGTCGTAGAGAGCTCCGCTAAGAGGAAATAGACTCGCCCTGAAAGACTTGGTGTGAGTTGCTCCGTAATGCTCTTCTTGGGCCTCCGGACTTTCCCAGGATTCTACTACCGTCATGTGATTCCTGCGGTTCGATTGAACAAGGACGTCGAAACGGGCATTACCGCCATCATTGCGGCTTGCCGACGCTAGCGTCTCGAGAAGTCCAACTGCCACTTCCGTGTTGTTGGGGGTGACATCTACATGCGTTACTGCGAAAACCCCGCCAGGTCCAACATTGCCTCCAGCTGCCGTTGTGAGATCACCATGTGGGCGCACATCGGCGGGGCTATAGAGGAGGGGTTCCAGGTTGTCATGGAAGATCGCTGTCTGCCTTGAACTGACATGAGCATCACGCGCTTCTGCATCACCCCAAGTTTCGAGAATGGCAAAGTGACTAGGTCGACCTATACGCTGAAGAGCTTGGAATCGCACATTTCCATCTGCATCGCTACTTTCTTGAACGTAGGCGGTGAGTAATTCAGCTGCTTCATCTGCGGCAAAAGGTGCAACTTCAATATAGGTCACCATATATGCCGTGCCATCATCTTGTGCACTAGTGATTTGCGCAAAACCGAGTACCAGGGCCGTAAAGGCCAAAGACGAATATCGAGAGAATCCCATCGTGCAGTCCTCTTAAAATTATTATCGATAATTATTGATAGGTGATTCTAACCTTATCAGGCTTCGTATGCCCCGTCGTTGCTTTGTGTGTTTTTATTACGGGCTCACGTGGTAAAAAATAGGAGGTGAGTACCTCACTCGGTTAGCCTCCGTATCGTCGGACTCGGATGTCTGCTTGCTCTTTGTGACCCATAAATCCCTCTAGATCACAAAGTCTTGAGCAGTACTCACCAACCTTGAGCGAGGCTTCCTCTGTAATTTTTTGATATGTGCAGGTTTTAATGAACTTCCCTACCCACAGCCCACCTGTATACCGTGCAGCTTTCTTGGTGGGCAGCGTATGATTGGTGCCGATTACCTTGTCTCCATAAGATACGTTTGTTTCTGGTCCGAGAAAGAGGGCGCCATAGTTAGTCATTTTTTCAAGGAAGTAATCAGGATTGTGGGTCATGACCTGCACATGTTCTGATGCTATTTCATCGGCTATGTGCACCATTTCCTCCACAGTATCGCAGACGATAACTTGTCCGTAATCACGCCAGGCTATCCCAGCGATCTCCGCCGTTGGTAAAACGCCTAGTTGGCGATCAACCTCAGCCATAGTGTCCTTGGCCAATTTTTCGGAGTCGGTTAGCAGAATTGCAGGGGAGGTGGGTCCGTGTTCGGCTTGTCCCAACAGATCGGCGGCACAGAGCTCACCATCAACGCTATCATCCGCGATTACCAGTGTCTCGGTTGGGCCTGCCAGCAGATCAATTCCTACACGCCCGAAAAGCTGTCTCTTCGCTTCTGCAACGTACGCGTTACCTGGGCCAACAATCATGTCTACGGGGTCAATGCTTTGTGTACCAAGCGCCATTGCTGCTACGGCCTGTACGCCACCAAGACAGTAGATCTCATCCGCCCCGCCCAAATCCATAGCGACAACGATGGCTGCACTAGGTGCGCCCTTATAGGGTGGAGCTGCTGCAATGATTCGGCGTACTCCGGCCACTTTAGCTGTGACAACACTCATATGAGCCGATGCCACCATGGGGTATTTCCCCCCTGGGACATAGCAGCCAACGCTGTTTACCGGGAGGTTCTTATGTCCCAGTACTACGCCTGGTAGCGTCTCGATCTCAACGTCTCTCAGCGCACCTTTTTGTGCCTGAGCGAAGTGTCTGATCTGTGTCTGAGCAAATTTAATGTCTTCAATTACCTGTTTGGAGAGTTGTTGGTGGCAAGCTTTGATCTCGTCTGCGCTTAGGCGGAAAGATTCGGGCGACCATTGATCGAACTGTTCAGAGAAATCTCTAAGAGCCTCATCACCGCGAGCGTTAATCTGTTGAAGAATGCTCTCGACAGTTTGGCGAATCTTGGCCTCCTCCAAGGCAACCTCATCTGCAGATTTACCTTGTTTCAGGTAGCGTGCCATAGCGATTCTCCGAATTTGCGGCGGCGTAGCCGTTTAGACATGCTAGGTAATGTTGACTTCTACTGCAAACCTGTGGTCCTTGTGGATACAGGAGTAACCTGTGAGTAAAAACAACATGACTAAATGGGATTTATCTGGATGTGTCGCGTTAATTACTGGAGCTAGTCGCGGGATTGGTGAGGCGTGCGCGGAGGCTATGGTTGAGTCTGGCGCACATGTGATCGCTGTGGCAAGAAATAAAAAAAATCTAATGTCTCTAGCAGATAGGCTTGGAGATTCGATTGAGATTTGGGTTGAGGATATTAATGAAAAACTTTTTCGTGATCGCATGGAAAGCCTTGATCGTTTGGATATTATATTTAACAACGCTGGCATTAATTCTCCACAGCCTTTCATAGATATTCCCGAAGAATCCCTTGATGAAATGGTTCAGCTTAATGTGAAGGCGTTGTTTTTAGCGGCGCAGAGTGCGGCGCGAGTGATGCTTAGTACCGGGAACGGTGGCTCAATTATCAATATGTCATCACAAATGGGGCATATTGGGGCTCCGAATAGAACGGCTTACTGCATGACTAAACATGCTGTAGAGGGGTTGACTAAAGCGATGGGCGTTGAGTTGGCATCTCATGGCATACGAGTCAACTCTGTCGCGCCGACATTTATCGAAACCCCGATGACGGTGCCTATGTTTGAGGATGCTGAATTCAAACAGTGGGCGCTGGACTGTATTCCAATGGGACGTATCGGGCAACTCCGCGAGGTGGTTTCTGCAGTGATGTTTTTAGCATCATCCGATTCGTCGCTGATGACTGGAGCTAGCCTAAAGATAGATGGTGGTTGGACAGCACGATAGTTAGGTGTTTCCATCGGCTGTTGTGGTAACGAACATGGAAAACTACGTGAGAATTTTTTCTTAATTTGTGATGCATTCGAATGGTTCAACCTCAACGTCCGGCAGCCAGACCCAGGTCTTATCCATTACAACTGGTTGAGTGAATGTTGCCGGATCCGTTACCGTTATCTCATATTGCAGTTTGCTTCCATTTTCGATGGGTGTGAAACGCTCGACGGTCTCAATATTCTCGCTCGTTGGAATGCCCCTACTGGCGAAATGTCCCCAATTTATCCCTGCCGTCATGACAACAAGAGTGTCGCCCTCCCAGTGACCTGTTGAGTGCCCCAGGATTGATGGTGCTGGCATGACAGAAGGCTGTGCGCCCATGTGGATTGTACGAGTAGTATCATATTCCTCGATTTGCACGGTGATGATGCCCCCCTCATCAATGAACTCTAGAGGGTAGGGGGCACTCATGATTGCGGGCATTCCCTTAAGTCCACAATTAAGTAGTGGGTCATCTGTGAGTGGATCGAAGATTGCTTGTGCTTCACGAGCTTCCTCCGTGAGAGGATATTCTGGCAGCCAAAAGAAATGTTGTCCGCCCGCCAGCGTGGTGCTCCATACACGGAAAATACCTCTTTCCTCTGCGGATGAGTCTCCGGATTCGGCGAACCACCGTTCGTTCGTTCCCCATAATCGGTCAGACCAGCGTAGGTCTGCAGGTTCGGCTCTGAACATGAAGACAAACTCTTCCCCAGTGGGTAGCAGCATATTGTTAACAAATATTCCTTGTCCACGTCGTGTTGGCCAGCCAGCTACCTTGACCTGATCACCAATCTTGACGAACGGTTCAATAACGTCCATCCGACGCATAATGCTCAACGAGTGCGTTTCCAGATTCCAATCGGCTACAACGCCATTGTTATTTGCCACTTTGAGCGTGAAACCCACATGTGGGTTTCTCCACAAAATCTCAGTGATTTCTCCCTCAAGCTCCATTGTCACATTTGGATTAAAGTGCACACTAACGCTATGGTGGGCAAAAACTAAGCCCGGTAGCGTACACATGATCAGCAGTCTGAACACTTCTTGAATACCCATCAATTCTGTCTCTCCAGATTTATCAAGTTAGCGCTTGGTATTACTTGTTATCGCGTCTCGTAAAGCTCGAACACGATTCTAATACAAGGCTCGACAACTATCCTGTCCCCCCAGGCATCTGATGCAAGTACTTAGGTGAGGCATACTGGCGAGTGCTTCCATGGAAGGCGAAGAGATCTGTAGAATTGGCAGTGAAAATATTCAAATAACGATTCCTGGAGAAGATGATGAGATGCGTTACGGCTATGACTATTCTAGGTGTTGCTGTCAATCTACCATCACTGACTAACGGGCAAGCATCTACCAATGATCGGCCGATTATGGGTGATTTGCCACGTGTTCCATTAGAGGTCTATTACGTCGATCCTCCGGGGGTGGTCGTGGAAACTTTGCTTACAGGACTCGATGTGGTTTGGAGTTTAGAGTTTGCTTCGGATGGCCGAATGTTTTTGACTGAAAAGGCTGGGCGAATCCGTGTGGTGAGCGCTGAAGGTGAACTCGACCCAATGCCTTGGGCGTCGCTTAATAACGTGAGTGCAGAAATTCGTGAAAACGGCTTGAATGGTTTAGCTCTGCATCCTCAGTTCGCAGAGAAGCCTTGGATTTATGTTATGTACACGGTGGATAAGGATGGAGATGAGGTAGCTAATCGTATTAGTCGTTTTCGCGAAGTGAATGGGCGAGGCATGAACGAGGAGGTTTTGCTTGATGATCTTCCAGGTTCAACGAACCATAACGGAGGGCGTATCCGTTTCGGCCCAGACGGTATGCTTTACGTCGGTACTGGAGATGCTCGTGTTAGAGAGCGTGCTCAGAGGTTAGATAATATGGGCGGCAGCATTCTTCGAATTACGCCTGAAGGGGCTATACCAGACGACAACCCTTGGCCGAATAGCCCTATTTGGGCCTATGGTATGCGAAACCCACTTGGTATTGCTTTTCGTCCGGAGGACGGCGCGCTTTTTGTAGCAGATCATGGTCCTACAACAGAATGGGAGCCTCGTATTGGTGCCTTCGACGAACTCAATCTTGTACAGAAAGGCAAGAACTATGGTTGGCCACGGGTAGTAGGTGCTCCTGGTATTCCCGATTACGTAGACCCACTTCTCTCGTGGATTCCTTCTGTACCTCCTGGGGATCTCATTTTTCACAACGGTGATCTTTACTTGACGGCCCTCTGGTCCGAAGCGTTGGTTAGGATGCGTTTCCAAGATCCCAGTGATCCCAATCATGTAACTGGCGTGGAGCGATGGTTTAACAGCCGTGTTTGGCGTGACGGTGTGCCTGCTGTAGGAGAATACCGACGGGTCAGGGCACTTGCTGTGGGTCCAGATGGGGCAATCTATATGGGTACCAGCAACCGCGATGGCCGTTTTGAGCCTGGTCCGGACGATGATCGGGTAGTACGTATCGTATTCAACGATGATTAGAGGCCTAAATAAAGCCTATTAGCGTAAGTTATAAACCCACCATCTCTAGGAGTTCTTGCGGATAACGGGTTTGCGCTTCCTCATATAGCGGTGCGACTGCAGCTATAAACTCCTCTCTGGCTGCTGGGGAGAGTTCCAGTATTTCACCGCCAGCCTCTCGAATGATTGCCTGAGCCTCCTCTTCTTCTTGGTCATGCAGTGCCCGCTGAAATTGAACGGCCTCCATTGCCGCATCTCTCACACTAGCCTGAATATGAGAAGGCCAGGCATCAAAGGATGGAGCGTGTACAAAAATCGGGCGCGACAAGTAAGAATGGAAAGTAGCAGTGTAGAAACGCTGATGTGGATAGATGTTGTAGGTAATCGTATTGGCAAAAGGGTTCTCCTGACCATCAAGCGTGCCTCTTTCTATTTCCCGCACAGCTGCAGACAATGCGACCACTTGAGGATCAACGCCAAGTTGCTCAAACGTTGTTATCTGTTCTGAGCTCCGAACACGAATTTTTAGCCCCCGCAGATCATCCAGTGTTCTCACAGCCCTGACGTTATTAGAGATGTGTCTAAAGCCGTTTTCAAAAAATCCTATGACGCGGTAGTTAGTAACTGCTTCAAGACTTTCAGCAGCAGCGCGCCCAAGAGGGCCATCCATCGCAGCGCGAGCCGTGGTGGTATCTGGAAACAGGAAGGGCAGGGCAGCAAGTTCTAGCTCAGGCGTATCTGAGATACTCATATAGCCAACCGTCAAAACACCGGCATCTACTAACCATCGGAGATCTGGCCCGGCATACCCTAAGTCCATAACGTTATAGACGTAGTGAATGCTTACTTCGTCTCCAAACTGATCCTCCAGCCTATCACCAATCATTTTTAAACCCAGACTAAAACTGGTAGTTGGTGGGCCGTATCCCCCCATGCGAATGTGAATCGGATAACCAGTCGCACTTGAGGGGGCAGAAGTTTGGGCAGCAGCGGGGGCGAAGCGCAGTGTTAGTCCAGTAGCACCGAGTAGGGCCGAAGTCTTGAGAAAATGTCGTCTCGACATGAGTTTTCCTTCGAATAGCGTTAGCTGGATGATTACGATCCTCTGAGACTTCCCTAGTGTCAACCCAATCAGCCAAACCGAGTGTTTAGGGGGTAGAATAGGCGCGGTAGAAGCGGGTTATGGGGTATTGAGCACGTTTAGGATCACCTGAGGAGGCGCTGTGAGGATTCTTTTTATTTTGGTTTGTCTTTCATTCTTGCCAGCAAGTGGAATGGGCCAGTCTCGTTTTGATGTCGTCGAGACGACGATCGCTGAAATTCACAGTGCCTACGCCTCCGGATCGCTTACAGCACGGCAGCTCACGCAGCTCTACCTTGACCGAATCGAGGCCTATGACCAGCAGGGACCAACTATTAACGCGGTCATTACACTCAACACCGACGCGCTCCAGGAGGCCGATCGGCTCGACGCGGCTTTTCAAACAACCGGATTCGTCGGCTCACTCCACGGTATCCCGGTGGTGATCAAGGATCAGGTCGATGTGGTAGGAATGCCCACCACGCTGGGCTCGATTCTCTTTCGGGATTACTACCCCGACAGAAATGCTTTCGTGACCGAAAAACTCAAGGAAGCTGGGGCAATTATCCTGGCCAAGGTCACTCTGGGCGAGCTGGCGGGTGGAGATACCTATGGCTCGTTATTCGGTTCTACGCGGAATCCATACGCGTTGGACAGAACTGTTGGAGGCTCGTCCGGCGGCTCCGGTGCCAGTGTGTCAGCTAACTTCGCCACCATTGCCGTGGGACAGGAGGGTTTTGCGTCGATTCGCCGACCTTCGGGCTGGAACGGCGTCGTCGGTATGCGCCCCAGCGCGGGTCTGGTGAGTCGCGGCGGCGTTTTTGCAGGATGGCCTCAGCTTGCGGGCTCTCTCGGGCCCATGGCTCGAACGGTAGAAGATCTGGTAGCGCTTCTAGACGTGCTAGTGGGCTACGATCCAGAGGACCCGCTCACGGCGCACGGCGTAGCTCACTATTCAGGAAGTTTTAGTCGTTTTCTCGATGCGGATGGCCTGAACGGTTCGCGTCTGGGGATCCTGCGGGAGTCAATAGGTGTCGCATCGGAACCAGAATCAGAAGATTTCGCTAAGGTTGATGCGATGTTCGAACGCTCCATCGCAGAGCTTAGGGCTGCGGGAGCGATTGTTTTGGATCCAATTGTTATCCCCAATCTCAAAGAGCTCCTAGGGAATCCTAGTAGCCTGAGCCCAACGGAAAACGACGAATCATTCAGGGAATACTTTGGGAGAAGTAGCCCGCCACCGTTTGCTTCTTTGGAGGAAATGCTCTCTGCGCCTGAGTTCGACGAAGTTACGCGCTATGCGCGGATTCGCTTTAGGGCTATGGTGCCAGCCGCAGGGGTGGAACGTGTTAGTCGTGGTCCCTATGCCAGCACGGAAGTGGGAACTTCAAGGCACTACGATTACCTAGTCGCCCGTGATCAGCTAATGCACAACCTTCTGAAGGTAATGGCGGATCATCAATTGGATGCTATCGTGTACAAGGCTGTAGAGCACCAGCCGACACTGATCGAAGACGGTCTCAATCCACCCTTTGTTAATACCAAAGGTGTTCCGTTCGTCAACACATTTCTCGTTTACGTTCCGGCGATCGTCGTGCCGTCTGGATTTACAACGGATAATTTGCCGGTGGGCATCACGTTCATGGGTAGACCCTATGACGATGGAGCCATGCTGAGGTTGGCTTATGCGTACGAGCAGACTACTCATCACCGCAGACCGCCGAGTACTACGCCACCCCTCGATTAGTCTGAGCTCAATCTGCAACGTTCTCGCTCGATGAGTGCTTCCCGTTGGCAGCGGTGGTTACATCAGCCTCAAACTCAGCCGCTGCGTTGGATGCTCTATCAGGTTCACTTGTGGGTCGGAATCGTCATCGGCCTCTACGTTTTCGTAATCAGCCTGTCGGGGAGCGCGGTCGTATTTCGGCGAGAGTTAACTCGCTGGCTACTGCCACCGGGGAATAATCTAGACAGTGGATTTCCGCTAGCACTCCGCGTTTTGGAGTGGCTGGTGGATTTTCACGACAATCTGCTTGCGGGCTCGGTGGGTCGTGACGTTAATGGCGTTGGCGCAATTTTAGTGACGGTCATGCTGGTGACGGGCGCGGTTATTTGGTGGCCAGGTCCACGTCAATGGCGCCAGAGTTTGGTAGTGGTGCGCCCATCCAAGACACAGCGTTTCAGCTGGCGTTTACACAGTGCACTTGGATTCTGGGGTGGGTTCTTGTTGTTCGGTTGGTCTATGACTGGGATCTACTTCGCTTTCCCTGAACCATTCGAGTGGTTCTTTAATACATTTGATACTGATCCCCAGGATCTCGAGCGACCGGGCGAAGCTATACTCTTAGTATTCATAGACTTACATTTTGGCCGTTTTGGTGGACTCACGATTCGCGTACTTTGGGTTATTCTCGGTCTACTACCAGCGGCCCTCTTTGTGACCGGTTTTATGGTCTGGTGGAAACGTGTACGGCCCAGCCGTAAACTTCTAGATCGTTGACTGAGAGTATGCTTCGACAAGAGCTCGTATATGGGTTAATAGAGGATCCAAGCAATGGATTTCAATTTACCACCAGAGATAGAGGCTTATCGGACCCGCATAAGAATATTTCTTGATGAGTATGTTCTTCCTCTAGAAGGCGATCCGAAAAATTTTGATTCCCATGAGAGCATTGCACTTCCGCTTCTCCAAACACTGCGAGAGCATGCAAAGGCAGAAAATCTTTGGGCACTGCAAGCCTCAAAAGAGAGAGGTGGAGGAGAGCTGCCTATGATGGGAATGGCGGCTTGTTACGAGGAGATGGGACGCTCTTTATACGGACCCGTAGTATTCAACTCTCATGCGCCGGACGACGGCAACATGATGTTGTTGGAAAAGGTTGCGACAGATTCACAAAAAGATAGATGGTTACAGCCACTGATTGACGGACTTGTGTGGTCCTCTTTTGCAATGACTGAGCCAGCACCAGGTAGCGGTTCTGACCCGGGTGGGATGATGCAGACCCGGGCTACAAAGCGTGGAAATAAGTGGGAAATTCGAGGACGCAAGTGGTTTATCAGTGGCGCTGGTATTGCGGAACATTTCATTTTAGTAGCTAGAACTTCGGATCATCCACGAAAAGGTTTGACGGCATTTCTATTCCATAAAGACCAACCCGGTTGGCAGATTGAGCGGCGCATCCCGACGATGGGACCGGAGGAGCATGGTGGGCACTGCGAACTTACTTTCGACGGGCTTACTATTGACGATGAAAATAGGCTTATGGAAATTGGTGATGGGCTAAAGGTAACCCAGATCCGTCTGGGCACTGCTCGGCTTACGCACTGTATGCGTTGGCTGGGACTTTCGAAAAGGTGCTTGGAAATCGCCCAGGAGTACGTTGGAGATCGGGAAGCGTTTGGAAAGAAGCTTAATGATTATGATGGTGTGCAGTGGATGTTGGGGCAAGCTGCGATGGATATTCACATAGGGCGTTTATTGACGATGCACGCGGCATGGAAAATCGATCAGGGGGATTTTGCCCGTAAAGAAGTCTCTATGGCAAAAGTTACAGTTGCTGACACGCTACACAAAGCCGCGGATACCGCAATTCAATTAAATGGTGCCCGCGGCTACTCTAAGGATACTGTGCTTGAACGGATCTACCGATATGCGAGAGCAGCACGTCTCGTCGATGGTGCTAGCGAGGTTCACAAGATGGTGCTCGCGCGTAATCTTGCGAAGGAGCGTTCTGATTTCTGGTCCTGGGGAGTGCCGGGGTTGTGACCGCAGAGCATGGGTTCAGCATTGCCTGTGTGACAGAGTACTTAGAGAAACATATACCTGGCTTTTGTGGCCCAGTTCGCATCGAGAAATTTCCCCAAGGACAGTCCAACCCTACATTTCGTATTGATACCCCATCTGGATCCATAGTTTTGCGCCAAAAACCTTTGGGGAAGCTCCTCAAGTCGGCTCACGCTGTAGATCGAGAATATAAAGTGCTGTCGGCGCTTCAGGATTCCAACGTACCAGTTCCCAAGGTATTTCATTTGTGTACGGATGACACCGTTCTTGGGAGTTGGTTCTATGTAATGGAGTATGTCGAGGGCAGAGTTTTCCTGGATCCAGCATTGCCGGATTTGACCCATGCTCAGAGGGGTTGCGCATACGATGAAGTGAACCGTGTGTTGGCAGCCATACATACCGTTGATATTGATGCCACTCATCTTGGCGACTTTGGGCGACCTGGAAATTACTACGAACGCCAGGTGAGTCGATGGACAAAACAATACAGGGCATCTGAAACGCAGCGGATCGAGGCAATGGAAATGCTTATGGATTGGTTACCTAACCATATTCCGGAAGATGATGGTCGAATTTCTCTTATTCATGGCGACTATAGGTTGGGCAACATCATGTTTGCGCCGGATACGATGGAGGTTGTAGCAATTTTGGACTGGGAGCTGTCTACCCTTGGGCATCCTATCGCCGACCTTGCTTACTTGTGTATGCAGCGCAGACTAGGCAGAGATTCACCCATCATAGGTCTTGCCAATCTGGACCTAGAAGCTCACGGCATCCCTCACGAGACTGATTTCCTTGAGAGTTACTGCCAGCGTGCAAGTCTCGATAGTGTTGAACCATGGTCGTTTTATCTCGCCTATTCCTTTTTTCGTCTCGCCTCAATATGTCAAGGCGTATTAAAAAGATCCATAGACGGTAATGCATCTAGCAAGCAAGCATCTGAGTTGGGGGCTATGGTGAAGCCGTTAGCGGTGTTTGGGCTGGAAGCCGCACTTTCGGTGAGTTAGCTGCTCTTTTAAACAAGTCGAATTGCGTGGCCACCGTCAACTGATAGGGCGACGCCAGTCATATAGCTTGATGCATCACTAGCTAAAAGAAGTAATGGGCCGGTCAGTTCATGAAGCTCACCGGTGCGTCTTGGTGGAAATCGCTCCACGTATTTTTGACCTTGTTCACTAGAGAGGAAGGTCTTATTCATCTCCGTGGGGAAGTACCCAGGGCAGAGCACGTTTACTCGAATACCGTGCCTCCAGAGCTCGGTTGCCATGGTTTTTGTTAGATGGATGACAGCAGCCTTAGAGGTTGCGTATGCAGTCCAGCCTGGGGCAGCCCCGATACCTGCAACAGAGGAAATATTTACGATGACACCCGGGTGCTTCGCTTCAATCAGCCGACGAGTTGCTTCCCGGGATACCCGTCGCAAACCGTTCACGTTGACTTCAAATACTTTGTCCCAGTCAGAATCCTCTACTTCAAGGAATTTTCCAGTTTCAGCAATGCCGGCACAGTTGACAACGATGTCAATTAATCCGGTGGATTCAACGGTTTTTTCGAATAAGGCGTAAATGCTTTCCTGATTAGTTACATCGAGCTGAGATGCGATAGCAGAACCATTCATGGAATTAATTTCTGTGACTAGCTCATTTAGGAGGTCGATGCGTCTGGCACTCACCACAACTTGTGCACCAGCTTCCGCGAGAACTTTAGCGAAATGTTTTCCCAAGCCGCTCGATGCGCCTGTTACAAGGGCTACTTTCCCAGTTAGAGAGAAAAGTTCCTGAATCATCGGGGATCAATCCTCATGGGTATGGCGCTGATAGGTTCATGCAGACGCATGACATATTATGGATTCACTCATCCTTTTTCGACTCGGCATTGTAACCTCCGCCGAACACGTGTGGGGATTCTTGAGGTACCTATAAAGACTTGGTCATCCGTGGGGAGAAGTCCTGGACTCCAGAAGCCTTAGGTATGATCATGAGACCATGGACAGTAAAGCCTTAGGACTCTAAAAGAAGGGGAGGAACCACGATGCTTCAATTAGATCAAGGCATTGAGCCTATATCTAGACTTTCTAGTCTTTTATCCATCTTGCTACTGGTTGGTTGCAGCTCCCAACAGGAAGGAATATCCGACACTTCGACTGTGGGGGGAAACAATGCTGAGGCGCAGAACATGCGCTTGGTGGGTTATCACGATCTACAGGCCCGCTCGGCGTACCAACCAGAGGTACACGTTTATGGAAACCGACGTATTTTGTTCGTTGGGCAGCACGCTGGTGAGGCCTTCAATTCTGAGACAGGGCTTACTGAGGTCAATGGTCTGTCAATTCTGGATGTGACCAATCCAAGTTCGCCAACGCTGCTAAAACATCTCCCCCCTACAGGTCTTGAGGCAAGTGGTAGCCAGCACGTCCAGATTTGTGATGGAGATATTTTGCCGGAAGGGGATCCTGATCGGGTGTACATGGTTCGTACCAATGGGCTGATCGCATACGAGATGTTTGACGTAACAAACCCTGCAGAGCCCGAGTTTATGTCTACCATCGGTGTCACTGGTTTTTCATCCCGCCCTGAATCCAGTAGAGGTGTCCGTGAGACCCACAAGATTCAATGGGACTGTGAAACTGGTATTGGTTACTTCAATGGGACTCCCGAAGGTTGGCGAGTTACACGGGTTCTACAAGCGTTTGATTTGAGCAATCCAGAGGAGACCCGGCATATCCGTGACTTTGGACTCGTGGGATGGGAGCCAACGGCTGAGGGGCCGCTTCCAGCCTATTCTGTATCCGGGTTGCACCAACCGTTTGTTTTGGGAGACCGTATGTATATTGGTTACGGAAGTGGTAACAGCGGAACCCTCCAGGTCTTGGATAGAGAGAAATTCCTTAATGGTGATCCCGATGCAGAAGATCCATTTGAACCGACACCTGAAAATCTTCTCTATCCACAGATTTCTCGTTTAGATATGCCAAGCTATTGGGGCGTACATACTGCGAAACCGATGCTTGGTGTGGAAGTTCCGGACTATAGGGATGATGTGGGGCACAGCGCTCGGGATTTCTTAATTGTGCCTTCCGAGGCTGGAGGGAGCGCGGTTTATTGCAGAGGGGTGCGTGATATTGTGTTTTTCATTGACATTACTGAAGAGAGCAATCCCTATCCTGTTTCGACATTTCAGGTGCCGGATGAACTTGGGGATTACTGTGGTCGAGGTGGTCGCTTCGGGCCGCATTCGGTCCACGATGACTACCATCCAGCTTTTGATCATACTTTGGCTCTTTTTTCATATTTTAATGCAGGAGTTCGTGCCGTGGATGTCAGGAATCCTTTCCAGCCTGTTGAGGTTGGCTACTATATTCCTGAGACTACAGAGGACACCATCGAGCTATGTGCAGAGGTTAATGGTGTAGAGAGATGCGATGCGGCTATTCAGACGAATAACGTTAACATCGACGATCGAGGTTATGTCTATATTGTGGATCGTTCTCATACGGGGCTGCATATTTTGGAATTGACGGGTGAAGCTAAGGAACTCATTGGGCTACAGTGATTAATCAGCGAAATATGGATCGTTAGGAGGCACCGAAAAGCGAGAGTTGCTCCACGCGTTGTTCAGAACTCACAAAGGAAACAGTTGCCTCATAAGCTTTTGTTCGAGAATCCATTAGACGGTGTGTTGTTTGTATAAATTTTTTCTAGTTTTTAGCGTTACTGTTTTGCAGGGGCTGTTACCGTTGAGAGCTTCAGCCGAGCTTTATACATTGCGGGTAGGCTCCGGTCACCCCGCCGGTCCCACCGCCTATGTCACGGTTCTGCGTGATTACCTGGTTCCCGAGCTAAGGCGGCGGGTTTCGGAAGAGACTGAGCATGAGCTGAGGATTATTGAGGGGTATGCTGGTTCCATTGCCTCAGTAGCGGAGACGCTTGAGGCGGTGCAAGTTGGAATTCTAGACATCGGTGGATTCTGCACTTGTTTCGAGCCAGCCAAGATGTTTCTGCACAATTTTCAGTATTTTGCGCCATTCGGGCCTCAGGATGCGCAGGTTGGTATTAGGATTGCACGTCAGGTCTATGACACCCATCCGTGGCTCATGGAACACTTGGAAGAGAACTATCGACAAACGGTCATTGCCATCAATGGATGGGACAATTATCACCTCGGTTCAAGTGTGTCCTGGGAAACCATGGAGGATTTAGGAGGCGTGAAGATTGCGGGTGCGGGACCTAATCTCCCATGGCTTGAGTCTGCGGGAGTCATTCCCGTTCAGTCTACGTTGCCGGATGGTTATATGGCACTGCAGACAGGGGTCTATTCAGGTTGGTTGATGTTCCCATCCGCCTACTTTTCATACAAGTTTCACGAGCCGGCTCCGTACTACACACTTATCGGTTTTGGTGCGATGGGCGGCGCGATTCTAGTCACTATGAACACGCGTTCTCTGGATCGATTGCCCTCTGACGTACGACAGATCGTCCTGGAGGTCGGGCGCTCCTACGAGGTTGAGGCGGGGCGAATTTTAGATGAACGTCAGGTTTTAGGGCTTGAGAATCTTAGGAACTCGGGGGCAGCGGTTCGCGAATTGCCTGATGTGGTCCGTGCGGATTGGGCTCGATCCTTGAGCAATTTTCCTGACGAAATGGCCAAGGAAGCTGACTCACGAGGTATGCCCGGATCCGAAGTGCTTCGCACGTACATCGAGGCTGTTGTTCAAAGTGGCTATGATTGGCCGGTTCCATACATCATTAATTAATTAGGGCCGTAACGGGTCGAAAGTAAAGAGGACTGACAGTGATCAGAGCTGCAATGGTAGGGCTTGGCTGGTGGGGTCGCCACATGGTCAACTCGGTTGAAAACAGCGAGAAGATAGAGATTGTACGGCTAACTGCACGCCGGCCCGATCGTCATAAGGATTTTGCGGAGGAGAAGGGGGTTCCGCTTGTGGGTGATTATGCTGGTGTGCTCAAGGACCCGGATGTTGATGGGGTGATCCTTTGTACACCGCACTCTCAGCATGAGGATCAGGTGCTTGCGGCTGTAGAGCATGGGAAACAGATTTTCTGCGAGAAGCCGTTATCCCTCACAAAGAATAGTATCGAGAGGATGTTAGCCGCAACGAACGAGGCGGGACTAGTTATGGGGGTTGGGCACGAACGTCGTTTTGAGTCAACAATGGAGGCTATAGCAGAGATAGTAGCATCCGGAGCGCTGGGCACGCAGATGCACGTTGAGGCTAATTTTTCTCATAGCATCTTTGCTTCTATTGAAGCCGATGGCTGGCGTGGTTCCCAGAAGGAGGCACCGGCGGCGGGTATGACGGGCATGGGTGTTCATCTAACTGACCTTTTTATCTCGATGCTAGGCCCCGTTAAAGCAGTTGTTGCGCAAACCGCGCGGCGCATTCTACCCCTACCTACTGGAGACGTTGTAACCGTACAAATGCGATTCGAGAGTGGCGCCACCGGGTTTGTAGGCGCGATTTCGGCGACACCTTATTATGGGCGTTTTACCGTGTTTGGTAACGAGATGTGGGTTGAGGCAAGGGATGATGCTCACCCCCAGGAGGGTGGTAAGACCCATCTCATCACATGTGGAAAGGATGGAGCCCAACACAGCCAGACCTTCGAGCCTAAAGATCCGGTCAGAGCAAATCTAGAAGAATGGGCCGATGCGGTGGAGGACAGGTGTGAGTACCGATTTACAGATATGCAACGAGTTGGCAATGTTGCTCTACTTGAAGCCATTGCAAAATCCGTTGAATCGGGCGGATGGATTGATGTTTGAACGATGATCAGTCGTATTACGCAAACGACACATATTATTTCAGCCTTTTGGGTACTAGTGCTTGCGGGAATTATCTTTGTGGACGTGCTGGGGCGTTATTTATTTAGCCAACCATTACTCGGTGCGACTGAAATAATTAAAAACTCGGTTGTGTCTATAACTTTTCTACAGCTACCACTTGCAATCTATAGAGGTGGAATGATCAAAAGCACAATCATTTACGATTCTGTGGGAATTAAAGGGCAACGTATTTTGCGGACTTTTGCTAATGTTCTTGGCCTACTATTCTTTCTAGGTACTGCGTTCAGTGCCTGGGGTCCTGCATTAGAGGCATTAAGTGTTAGTGAATATGAGGGTGAGGGAGCGTTGAGAGTGCCTACTTACCCAGTAAGGTTTCTGGTAGTGGCTACATCTATTTTTGCAGCCTATGTTTATATCCATCTAATGTTTTTGGATTGGATGGGATATATCGATTCTGATCGACAGGAACCTGTCCGCGCCTAGCCTGCCCAGGCGGTTTAAATAGGGGATCTATCTTCGTGTTGGGTCCAGAGGTTATTTTTTACTCGCTGGCGATACTGCTCGTCCTGGTTCTGGTCGGCGTGCAGATTGGTATTGCTTTGGGGGTCGCCAGCGTTATTGGTGTTTATCTGTCTTATGGCGACATCAATATCGCTCTTTCTATACTGGGCTCCACAGCCTACGATTCAATTCGCAGCCATACGCTTGCCGTAATCCCGCTATTTATGCTCATGGGCGAGATCATCAGCCGATCCGGTGCAGCTACTGATCTCTATGTTGTGTGTGATCGTGCATTGAGAAGACTGCCCGGGCGCCTCGCGGCTGCCACCGTCATTGGCAACGCAGCCTTTGCTGCAGTATCGGGCGTAGCTATTGCATCGGCTGCTACGTTCAGCCGAATTGCGTATCCGGAGATGCGCCGACTCGGTTATGGTAAATCTTATGCTCTTGGTGTGATCGCCGGTAGCGGTTCTCTAGGAATGCTAATCCCGCCAAGTGTTTTGTTAATCGTATGGGCAATTCTTACGGAAGGCTCGGTTGGCGCGCTTTTTATTGCTGGTGTCATACCAGGCTTTCTACTAGGTCTTACATTTATAGTTTACTGTACCGTTACCGCGATTCGTGACCCTTCTATAGCCCCAATGGCGGATAGTGTTCACGATTATCACAGTGAGGGAAAATCTCGCGCCGAGTTCACCAGCGGAATGGGCATTGTTGCACTCATTGTCTTGGTTTTGGGTGGTATCTGGTCTGGTATTTTTACGCCAACAGAGGCTGCTGGCTTCGGTGTTCTAGGTAGCATCATTCTGGGTTATACGAAAGGAATGCGTGGCAAGGAGTTCATGGAGGCAATCTATAACGCCGGCCGTTCCACGGCACCAATTATGTTTTTGTTAATTGCAGGATCCATGTATTCGCGACTTCTTGCTGTTAGCGGCGGAATAAATCTCGTTCAGGATCTTGTTGTTGGGACCGGGCTGACCCCGTTCGGATTAATAATGATTATGACAGTTGTTTGGTTGCTTCTAGGAGCATTGATTGACTCAATCTCTGATATTCTTTTGACCGTACCTATTTTTGTCCCCATTGCGCTTGCGGCGGGGTTTGATCCAATCGCATTTGCAATCTATGGAATCATTGTCATAGAAGCGGGATTGTTGACCCCGCCCATGGGATTGTTAATTTTCACTGTAAAGTCTGCGGTTCCGGATTCTTCGGTAACTCTTGGGGAGATATTTAAGGGTTCTGTACCTTTTTGGATTCTTATGTTGGTGGTTGCCATACTCATCTTGTTGTTTCCAAAGCTTGCGACTTGGTTGCCCAGCCTAATGCTTTGAGGAAAAGCGTTATATGCAGCATCTGGCTACAGAGTAGCTGAACTCGTACAATACAAGAATGAGTTGTAGTAGCGCTCGAGAGCTGCTCAGTAAGATAACAGAGAGAGCAATGAGAACATCATTATGAAGCGAATTAATGTTGGAATAATTGGGACCGGATGGTGCGGGGGTATTCGAGCCAATACTTGTGCAGCGAGCGCTCTTGTTGACGAACTGCATATAGCAGAGATTAACGAAGATCGATTAAAAGAAGTTATATCGGAAACAAAACCCACATCGGCATCTACGGATTACAAAGATATCATCACCAACGATAAGCTTGATACGATCATCATTTCGGCGACTCCTGAGACAACGCATTACCCGATTGCCAAGGAAGCCTTACTGGCTGGGAAGCACGTATTTCTCGAAAAGCCTCTAGCTTTAACTTTGGAAGAAGCTGACGAACTGATTCGGATCCAAAAGGAGAATAACCTTAAGTTTGCCATTGGCTATTCTCAGCGTTTCAATCATAAGTTTGCCTATGCGAAGAAGAGCCTGATGGAGAAAACCATTGGCGATCCGGTTTGTGTTCTAGTAAGCCGACATCTCACTCGAGGCCTTGGTAAGAAGATCAGCGCCCGAATCAACCTCTCTCCTGCAGCTATGGAGGCTACTCACGATCTGGATTTTGTGCTTTGGCTTATGGAACCAGCCCAGCCTGTGCGAGTGTATTCCCAATCCGTTTATGGTGCGATGAAAGCGAGTACAGGTTCTGAAGATGCGCAGTGGATCATGGTTACAATGGATAATGGAGTTATCTTAAATATTGGTGCCGGTTGGACTATGCCACCTGGTCATCCGAATTACTCAGGCACATGGGTTGAGCTTACAGGCACAGATGGGATGTTGGTAATTGATGATACACACCGTGATGTCATCTTCAATACAATGGAGAACGGTATCAGGCTTCCAATGTCATCAATGCCCGGTGAACCGGTGGGACATGTATTTGCTGGTCCAATGCACAATGAGACTGTTCACTGGATTGAAGCTGTTGCATTTGATCGTCCAGAGATGTGTTCTGCTGAGAAGGCGAGAAGAGTGATGGAGGTCTATATGGCTGCTGACCTTTCTGTAGAGCGCAAAGAAGCGGTTACGTTACCACTCAGTGGTCCCGCTCTTTCGTCCGTAGCCGCCGCTTAAAGGGTTCCCGTATAGATTACTGGGGAGCGACGTGATTCCGCGTCAGACTGATATACGGTTTACGGGTATTGTATTTATACTCGCGGTGCTCGCGCTGCTGTTCAGTAGCCAGCTTATCGTAGAGCCTCCCATTCCTCTGACTACTGATCTTCTAGCGATGAGTCCGCGGGTCTTTCCGTTTCTGATACTACTCAGCATGGCACTTGTTGCGCTAATTTTTCTTCTATCCGAAGCTCGATTAGGCGCTTTTAAAGCTATTAGCTCAACGGAAAATGGTAATCAAGTCTCTACAAATTTTTGGCGTCAAATAGCTTTTCTAATCATCACTATCATATGCGCGCTGTTGCTCAATAGGCTTGGGTTTATTACCACGATGTTTCTATTAATGACGAGTACATCTGTGCTTGTTGGGAATAGAAGTCTGGTTCAGATTTTGTGCATTAGCATTCTTGTTCCGGTGAGTTTTTATATTGTTGTAACACACGTTCTGAGAACTGCTCTTCCCGAGGTTGATGTTGTTCAGAGAATGCTTATGTCAGTGACTCAACTTTTACCGTCTTTCTAACTGATGATTGAGACCCTGCTAGCTGGCCTGGATGCGGCGCTCCGAATCGATACTTTCGTATGGATAAGTGGTGGCCTTCTTCTCGGAATGTTGATGGGATCGCTTCCTGGATTTACCACCAGCATGGGAATGTCGGTGTTAGTACCCATTTCCTTTCTGGTTGGCGACCCATTAATAGGCATTCCATTTTTGATTGGAGTGTATAAAGGCGGAATTTATGGTGGCAGTGTTCCAGCAATTTTAATTTCGATGCCGGGCACAGGAGCTTCCATTGCAACGGTATTCGATGGCCATGAGTTGACTAAGAAAGGTCAACCTCGAAAGGCGCTTGAAATGGGACTCTATGCATCTGTGATTTCAGATCTATTTAGTGACGTTTTCACTCTTGTAATGATTATCCCGGTTGCAGCAATTGTTCTTGGTTTTGGACCACCAGAAATCGCATCGGTCATGTTTCTTAGTTTAGTAATTATTGCTGTAACCTCAATGGGCCCCGTAGTTAAGGGGCTGCTTATGCTCTGTCTTGGTGTTTGGTTCGGGTTCGTCGGTGCTGATCCGTTCTCTGGCATGCCTCGCTATACGTTTGGTACGAATGAGCTCTACGATGGGTTCCATCTGATCCCGATGCTAATAGGACTTTTCGCATTACCCGAAATATTCAATGCTGTTAAGGAAGGAGATATTAGCGGGTCGAGCGTGGGCCGATTTGTCGGTGAACGCCTCCGATTCGATGAGCTAAAAAAAAGCTTACGCACAATATGTCGTTCGACAGTGATTGGTACTGGAGTCGGGCTTGTTCCGGGCCTTGGGCAACCAATAGCAGCCATGATGGGCTACATTGCGGCTAAAAATGCTTCTAAGCATCCAGAAAATTTTGGCAAAGGTGAGCTTGATGGTGTTGCAGGGGCGGAAGCAGCCAATAACGCTGTTAATGGGCCAACCATGGTCCCGCTTCTAACTCTTGGTATACCTGGTGATGCTGTTACTGCGTTGCTGCTTGGCGCTTTTATGATGCAAGGGTTGCGACCTGGGCCGACGTTGCTGGAGACAAACGGTGAGATTGTTTTTGCAATCTTGATCGCGATGGTCATTGCTAATTTCTTATTCTTGGTGCTTGGCTATATAAGTATCCCTCTTTTTGCACGCGTCGTTACAATCAAACGTTCTTTATTGATTCCTGTGACTATCATGCTTGCTTTTTCTGGTACTTATCTTGCTCGCAGTAATCCATTCGATATTGTGACCTTGATTGGATTTGGATTGGTAGGTATTGCCGCGAGATCGGCTAAGTTTGATGTTGCACCTATGGTTATGGGATTCATACTCGGGCGTGAATTGGAATACACTTTTGGTCAAACACTGGCGTTGGCCGGTACTGATTGGGTGCGCTTTGCTTTGACGGAGCGAATTGGCATGACGGCGGTTGTGCTAGCAACGCCCATTGTCGGAGTATTATTGGGAGTCCGCATGAGTAAATTCCGGCAGAGAGCATTGAAGGGGGAGGAGGCATGAGCACTGGAGACTTTAGACCAGTTATCTGGTCACGATTTCCGTGCGATTTTAGGGGCATACGTTTGTCAGCAATCTTATTCCTGGTCGGAATAGTATTGTTTAGGTTGTCTGTGGTACACGCACAGTATCCAGAGAAGCCTCTCACGCTGGTTACGCCTTTTGCTGCTGGAGGTTCTAGTGATCTAAACGCCCGGGTGTTTACGAGTTTCTTAAGCGACTATCTTGGTCAAGCGGTACTGATTAAATTGGTGCCCGGACAGGCAGGTCAGAAGGGTACTTTGGAGGCCGCCCGATCGGCGCCTGATGGGTATACCTTATTGTTCACCGATAATTACCGTGATCAGCTTCACAAGTACACGTTTCGCAACGATGCATACGATACCAATAGAGATTTCGTGCCTGTGGCACGAGTCAATTATGGGCAAATTGGCATCATCGTGCGTGCTGGTGGAATTTATGAGACATGGGCCCAGCTTGAGGCAGATGCTCGGGCGAGACCCGGTGAGATCAGTATGTCTCACAGCGGGTTGTGGGTGGCTCTCTTTGTCCCAATGCTTCAGCTTATGAAAGATCTGGATCTGAGTTTTAAAATGGTGCCATATCGTGGTGGTGGACCTGCTAAGGCGGCCTTGTTAGCAGGAGACGCGGATGTATCTATGGCTTTTCCAGCAACCGTGGTGGCGGACGTTGAAGCTGGACTAATACGGGTGTTGGCCACAGCGGGATCCGAGAGAATACTGGAGGGCGTTCCTTCATTCACGGAAATTGGTCTACCGCCTACAACTGGGTATATACACCGTGTTGTGATGGCGCCTACCGGTATTGCGGAGGACAGATTGAGAGTTCTGCGTGAGGCGTTTGCTCAGATGCAGGGGGAGGAGGCCTATCATCGGGTGATGACACAATTAGGAGAGAACACCGAGTACCTGGACGGCGTCGATTATGAAGCTGTACGAATCCAGCAATCTAGCGACTACCAAGAACTCGCTCAATCCCTCCTTGATCAATAGAGAGGGCAGACAGCATCAGAGTCCTGCGCGGTTGTTATTTTTAACTGCACTATTGACCACGTTTTCTGGCCACTCGCCTTTGAGAACGCGTCGGACCTCGTTGGGCGCACCACGCTGTAACCCCTCCATTGCTTGCTCGCTGTACCAGGCGGCATGCGGGTTTACGATAACGTTCTCTCGATTTCGTAGTGTGTGATTCTCCGGTAGAGGTTCGGGGTCGGTCGTATCCAAGGCGCAGCCTGCGATCTGTCCTTCATCCAACGCCTTGACGAGCGCATCGGTATCTATAATCGGACCGCGGGAGCAATTTACCACGACAGCAGTGTTCTTCATCTGCGCAAATGCATTGGCATTTAGCATGCCCCTTGTCTGTGGTGTTAATGGCGCATGCACACAAATGTAATCTGCCTCTTGTAGTAAGTTTTCAAACTCGACTTTATCGCCGGGAATATCGAATTGGTCCTGATCCACAAACGGGTCAGAGTACAGTACGTGCATATCTAGCGCTGCGGCAGCCTTTGCGACTCGTCGCGCGATGTTGCCGAACCCAATCAGCCCAACGGAGGCTCCCGCCATACGGAATAATGGTTTTCCGGGTGGGACTTCCCAACGCCCGCTCCGAACGAGGCGATCGTAGAATGAGATCTTACGTGCACACGTTAGAAGCATAGCCAGTGTGTGCTCGGCAACTTCTGCGATGCAATACGTTGGATTATTGGTGATGATGATACCGGCTTTGGTCGCCGCATCTAGATCAATGGTATCGACACCTATTCCATAGCGCGCAATGATTTTGCAATTTTTCATTTTCGCCATGACATCTGCTGTGATCGGGCCACCATAAGTATTCAACAGAGCATCACAATCTTCTGCTTCGGGGAAAAAAGCGTCCGGGTCGGTGACCTGCAGAGGCACAATATTAGCCAGAGCGCCGAGAATCTCATTCTCAACATCTAATGATTCCCATACATAGTCGGTAAGAACAACTTTTGCTTTTGCCATGCTGATACTCACAAATTACCAGAAGGTAGTTCTTTAGAGATTGTCATTGCATCCAGCGCACAATGCCGGTAATGCCGTCTACGGCGACCGTAGAACCATCGGGGATAGACTGTGTCGCATCGAGAACACCCAAGACCATGGGAATCCCACGTTCTCTTGCTAGCGATGCAATATGTGAAGTGCTGCCGCCTAGTTCCGCGACTACTGCAGACACTTGCGGTAGCATCTGGCTCAGCGCTGGTCCTGCAACTTTAGTAACGAGAACGTCGCCCGGCCCGATCCGTGAGACTTCGCACTCGCAATTTACGACACAAGCCCGTCCCGTGCCCCAACCAACACCAGCTGGATGCCCTCTGAGGCGAGGTTTTTGTGCCCAAACTTCATCAATATCAGTAACTTCTTCGTTGATGTGTAGTGGACGTGCTTGCAAAAGCTTGAAGCCGGTGTCGTCGAGAGACCATTCAATTTCTGTTGGCCCGCCAAGCACTTTTTCGGCACTGATTAAATATTCACCAAGCTCAACTATCTGTTTTGGAGAGAGGCATATTTGTTCGGTAACGTTGTGGGTTATCGTTTCTTTGCCATGTGCACAGCCAACACTGTGAGTTTTCCGTCCGGCGATAATCTCGCGGATTCCCCCATTCCGATCAAGGATATAGCAATCAGGAACGACTTCACCTTGAGCAATTGCTGAACCGAGCCCCCAGGTTGCGCTGAGCATCATCTCGCCCTCAGAAGTTCGGCTCAATCCACCACCGGACGCTTGCGCATGAACTAACGGTTGAATAATCAGAGCCATCGCGGTGTCCGCGGGATTAGCGTTGTGTGTTGCCATGTAACGTAATGCTCTGGTGGACCAGAGAGCACACCAACATGAGCGGACTGCAATTAGAAAATCACTCTCATCCTCTAGCCCCAAGAAACTCTCAAACTGGCCGGCGAAACTTGAGTCAAACCGATCTTCGACAAGCGCTGACGAGCGTATGACGCCGAGCGCATCGTTTCCGCTTAGTACTTGATGCCACGCCTGCAATAGCGGTTCAACTAAGCTCTCAGTTATTGCCTCATTAAGCAGGCCAAGCTTTATGGTCAACGCGGGGCGACGTCCGTCGGAACCGTCTTTCGCGAACACCGCACGCGCGGAATCCTCAAGGCCAAGTGCCTTTAACTGGATTCTGTAGGCTTCAGCATCGAGACAAAAGCCGCCAGGCACGGGCAAACCGGCCTGCCCGAGTGCCGCCAGATTAGCGGCCTTGGGTCCAAAGCGGTCCGCATCTATTGCCTCCGGGGCGCTCAGCGGGACAATAAGCCGGCGCATCTTTTGCGATTCCTTTGTTAGACGAGCTTACGATCTCTGGAATCTGGAGCAGCATAGCCTGGTATCGGTTTGACTACGGTAATCTGTTCCACCGGGAAGTTCGAGACAATTTCGGTATGGTCTGAGTGCACGATAAGCATTTCTTCAATGCGAACGCCCCATTCAAACGGAATACCGTGCTGCGTCTCGAGCGCGAAAGTCATACCCTCTTGAATCTCAATCGGATGGTCCAGTGACCAAATACGTGAGATGACGGGCGGATCATACTGCGCGAGTCCTAAGCCGTGGCCCCACAGGTTCGCCGCAGCCTGATCTTCTTCTTCATAGCCCCATGCCTCTTTCGCTGAGGGCCAAACGGAGGCTATATCGCGTGTTGTCGCGCCGGGTTTGACCTCATTGATTGCTTTATAAAGCCAGTCTAGCGCAGTTGCATAAATTTCTTGCTGCTTTTCGGAAGGTTCTGCGCCAACACAGTAGGTCCGATAGTAGCAGGACTTATAACCGTTCCATGTTAGTGCGGCTAGATCCATGAATACAATATCGCCGGGTTTGATAATGCGGTCGGAGAAGTTGCGCCAATTGGGCCAGGTATTCGGGCCAGAAGATACGATGACATCCTCGACATCCTCGATGCCTGGAATGTCGTAGAGAAACTTCATGATATGTGCGGTTACTTGATTCTCGGTCAAGCCAGGTTTTAGGAAATTCATCGTTTCCCAGTGAGCAGCATCGCCGATGGCACCGACAATCCGGAAACATTCCTGCTCGTCAACATTCTTGACAGCACGCGCCTCCATCATCGGTGACATACCATCCGTCCAATCTATGCCCGCTTCCTCAAACGCCTTGATTATATTGATATCAACAAAGTCGATGCCGAGCTTCTCACCTGCGACATTACTTTTTTTCATCTCCTGCAACACGGCTTTTGTGAATTTTCCGACTTGCTGTGCAGATGCGGGTCCCGCAGCTCCCTTGATCCAGGAGTAGGAATAACGAATATTCTCAGGTGGGATCCAGGGGGAATGGCGTTCAATCTGCATGCCAATATCACCCTGCTCGAAGACGACCGGTGGGTCATCACCACATAGCATGGCGTACCGTAGTCCTGGTTTTAAGCGGCACCAGCCAGGGGTCAGCGTGCTTGTGACATAGCGAACATTTTCGTCGTACATAAGAACTAATGCGCTGAGTCCCGCAGCTTTCATATGTTCTCGGGCTCTCTCCAGACGGTATGTCCGTAGGCGATCCCAGTTGATGCGTTGCTGCCAATCCAATCCCAACGTGCCAAAATTCGCCATGCTCAATCCCCTGTGTGCAATAAATGTAAGGGCGAGGCCTGTAGCCTTACCGTTATCGTCCAGCGTCTGTGATGTGGTGCGGTTCGCGGTTTATTAACACAGATCCGCAGAATGCACGCTAACTGATCGCCGGGACGGATTTTACGCTAGCCTTTCTTCACATGAAACACCTCTGCCAGACCGCCGAAATGTACGTATCGGACACGCTTGCGCCAACGGGTAGGCCTTGCAAGAATGATCCGTCAGCCATCGCATCAGATCGGTGCTTACTTGGGCGAGGCTTATGTGTAAATTTTTGAAATACTTCATTATTAGAAAACTCGAGTATAAGAGGACGAAGGCGCTTCTAGCGGTCTGCCTTATGACCTTCGTTTGGATGCCGATCGATAATGGCAACTGAAGAGGTGGTACAACCCGTGGCTGAGGAGGAGATTGAAGAGAGATCCACACCGAATAAGGATCTTGCTAGTGCTTTTGTCATCGGGTTGTTATCAGTCTTGGTAATAGTTTTTTCGATTCGCTTGGATATGCCTGGGCCGTTTTACACAGCACCTGGGTTACTCCCGTTTTTTACTGGATGCACACTACTGTTAATGGCAATCATGCTAGGTAAACAGGCAATTCGGGCAGGGGCAGCGGTCAACTTATCCGAGCTGCCGGATGATTTGACTATAGTAGCTAAACAACTCTGGTCGGGTGAGCAGGATCGGCGCAGGTTTTTACTCATGGTGATCATCACATTCTATGTGCTGCTGATAGCCTTCATTAATTTTAATTTTCGTATTCCAACTCCTCTGGATTTTGATTTTGAAATTAGCAGTTACGAAGTGATCTCGGTATTTGTGGTGACGTGGATTCTTAGGATGTTTTGGAAGGCTTCGGTACAGCGTTGTTTTATTGTTACGTTGACCACAGTCGTAATGCTGACGTCCATTTTTCGCTACGGATTCGGCATTCTCATGCCAGAGACTTTTTGAACGTATTGTGGAAGCTTTAGTCTCAGTTCAAGAGCAGCTTCTGCTGTTTGGTCAGAACCCCTGGCTCTGGGTTGCGTGCCTCTCCGGTGTAACACTGGGGATACTTTGGGGTGCGATGCCGGGCCTATCAACAACTATGGCGATGACACTATTGATTGGGCTCACCGTAGGTATGTCTCAATCCGTCGCTATTATGTTTATGTTGGGTGTGTACACAGGTAGTGTTTTTGGTGGCGCTATTTCTGCGGTGCTTATCAATATACCCGGGACCCCAGACGCGGTCCCAACCATGATAGAAGGATACGCACTAGCTCGACGCGGAGAAGGTGGGCTAGCACTTGGTACGGCAATTTCTGCATCCTTCATCGGGAATTGGGTTGGTATTGTTTTATTGATTCTGTTTATTCCAGCGGTATTGTTTCTCGCCTTACAGTTTCGGTCATGGGAAATGTTTCTTCTCTCGCTTTGGGGCATCGCTATTTGTGGCTCCATGTCATCTCTGGATGCACCCATCAAAGGCTGGATCTCTGGTTGGATTGGGCTGATGATCTCCTTTATTGGATTAGATGCTATTCATGGCGTCTCTCGATTTACGTTCAGTTCCTATAACCTGGATGATGGTATCGGTTTTATCCCGGTACTTATTGGCTTATTTGGTTTGGCAGAGATTCTTCGTGTGCTTCCGCAAAAGAGTCCACCAAAAATTTCTTCCGAAGTAGGCCGTGTGCTGCCGTCTCTGGATGCGCTTATCAAGTATGTGAAACCCAGCTTTCGTTCGGGGATTATCGGTACAGTAATTGGGGCAATTCCCGGTGCGGGCGCCAACGTGGCCTCTTTCTTTTCTTATGACGTCGGCAGGCGTCGTGCTGCAGAAGAGGAGCGAGAAAAGTGGGGGAAGGGCAGCTATGAAGGAATCGTCTGTGCTGAAGTTGCCAATAATGCGAACGTTGGCGGCTCCATGTTGCCTACAATGGCTCTGGGGATTCCCGGTAACGCGCCTGCCGCTGCTATTCTTGCGGCTCTTCAATTAAAGAACGTTGTCGTTGGCCCGCTAATTCAGGTAGAAAACCCCGGATTGATCTATTTCATCTATATCGGATTAATTATTGCGAATTTTTTCATGTATGGCATGGCTATAGCGCTGATAAAACCTTGCGTTAAGCTTTTCAGTCTGCCAAAGGCGTTACTAATGCCACTGATTCTACCGGTCTGCGTCCTTGGAGCATTTGCGGTGAATCTGAATTTTTTTGATGTATACGTGATGCTTATTTCAGGCCTCATCGGTTACGTTCTACACCGCTTTGGTTTTCCCTTGGCTCCCTTGGTGTTGGCAGTGATCCTAGGCCCTCTGGCTGATGAGAATTTTCGTCGCGCGTTATTAGTTTTCGAAGATGTTGGTGTTTTCAACGTACTCTGGGATCGGAAACTTGGGACAGTCTTGTTATTGGTTGTGCTTTATACTTTCTATGACGGCATTTTTAGACGTAGAGGCCGGAAGGAATTATCTTAAATGTCTGATATTATTGATAAAATAGGTCTTGGTATCGTCGGTTGCGGTACTATCGGGCGCATTCGTGCCAAGTTCGCCCAGCAATACCCTGGTGTTGAATGGCTAGGGCTTTGTGATGAACAGGAAGCTGTTGGTAAGCAGTTGGCGAAAGATACGAATGCCGATTTTTTTACGACCTCATTCGAAGAGCTGCTCGATCGCCCCGAAGTAAACGCAGTGATGATCCTCACCGATGAGAATCGCCATACGGCGCCAGCACTTATGGCTGCTGACCGCGGACACAAACTGTTTATCGAGAAACCCCTTGCGACGGATCCTCTAGAATCGGCTCAAATTTTGAAAGCGATTACTAAGGCTGAGGTGGATGCATGTGTAGCTTATACACAGCGGTTCCGTCGCCGGTTTCTAACGATAAAGGAACGGCTAATGGCCGGTCAGATCGGTGAAGTACATTCTGTTGTAACACGCGCATTAATGAATCGGATGGTCCCTATTGCAACGATTGAGAAAACCACCGAACGCAAGAATCTCACTCCCATGGTTGTTTCTGGTACACACAGCCTTGACATGTCGATGTGGCTCATGGAGGGCAAGACACCAGCTTCGGTCTATGCCCGGTCCACGGATAAAGTTCTCGCCAAGCTGGGTACGAAAGACTCCACATTCGGTTTGTTCACCATGGAAGACGGTACGATTTTCTCCATGAATATCAGTTGGGCGTTGCCTGTCGTCTGGCCAGGCGCTGTTTATGGAATTGAGATAGGGATCATTGGTACTAAAGGTGTTATTGATGTGGAGGACACCCACCGGGATCTCGTACTCGCAACGGAAGAGCCGTTACCGGCGGGCTACCGGACACGAGGCTTCGAGCCGCCTATGGAACGCCATGTTGACTTCCTAACCAGCTATCCTCCGGGTGACATTTGGAACGACCAACTCTGGGGACCAATGAAAGAGGAGACGATTTCCTGGTTTACCAGAATCATGCTGGGGATTGAGACTCCACACGCGTCTGCGGCTGACGGCCATAGGAACCTATTACTAACCATGGCCATGGATCGCTCCGCACGACTTGGAACAGAGATCAGTCTGCCTATCGAGCCCGAGGAGTTCTATACAGATTGATCACGAGGACGGTGGCCCTATTTTAAAAGGCGCAGCAAAAAGCAAACGTATTAGTTCGCGTTTCTCTATGACAAGTAAACCAGCCCCCTTTATTGAAGGGATAGGTGTTCTATGCGGTGCTGATCTGAAGCGGTTTATGAGAAGGCTCTTGCCCAGATACAGCATTCACAATCATGTCCGCTACTATCGGAGTGCGGTTGAAATAATGTCCTCCGAGGGCATCTGAGATTGCGCAGACCAAGGCGGCAGATGCGGCGCCCTGCACGGGCTCGCCGATTCCCTTCACACCCACTGGGTTGACCAAATCCGGCTGATCCACTGCATCCCATTGCATGTTTGAGGGGACGTCGAGGTAAGAAGGCGGCTTGGCCTGATAGAAACCTATATTGGCAGGGAGACCGTTTTGTGGGTCATAGATGATGCGCTCCAGGGCCGCGAGTCCGATACCCATGACGGCTCCGCCCTTGATCTGAGTCGCGAGGCCCTGTGGGTGGATGACTGTGCCGCAATCAGCCACACCAACGTAGTCAATGATCTCGAATTTTCCTGTCTCGACATCCAACTCGATTTCCATGAAGCCGGCAACCAACGCTGGAGTCATACCTCCTGGGTCCAGATTGTCTTTGGATACCCCTATCAATCCCGAGCCCGCGAGCCCGCTGACGGCTCGTTTTGTGATGGGATGGAGGTCATCGGGTACCTCTTGACCGCTGTATTTGCCACCGAGCTCTATAGCCCGTTGCGCGGCATCCGCATAACTTATCGATACTGAAGAATCTTCCGTGCGATAGACTTTTTCATCACCGATCTCATAATCTTCCGGAGATCCGCCAAGGTCTATCGCAGCAATTTCCTTAAGTTTTTCGACTGCGTTCATAGCAGCAGCGTAGGCGGTTCGGGTCTGAGTGCCGCTGGTATTACTGCCGAACTGGCCAGAGTTCCAAGGCAGGTGACGATCAGAATCGCCACGCACGATAATGCAGTTTTCCCAATTACATTTGAGTATTTCCGCAGCTACTCGTGAAGTTCCCGTATGAGAGTACGTTCCGAGGTTACCTACACCTGTGTGGATGTGCAGCTTTCCTTCGGGACTCAATCGGACCAACCCGTCAAAGCCGGCAAAGCTCGCAGGGTGAAACCCCTGACCAACCGCGACGCCGGTGACCTTTGAACCACGCCGCTGACCGCTGCGGGCGCTCCTTTCCGACCAGTTGAACATCTCGGCACCTTTTTCAAGCGCCTCGTTCATATATGCGCTGGTCACAGGTACGCGGTGCTCTTCGACAAGAGAGCCGTTGACGGGCGCGTTAATTTTTCGGATCTCCAGGCGATCAATACCCAACTCTTTGGCTGCTTTATCAATGAGGGGTTCTATGGCGTTCGCCATCTGATTCTGTCCGGGACCCCGCTGTGGTCCGCGGGGTATAGTATTTGTGTGCACTGGTACGCCGCGGGCGCGCATAGCAACAGGCGTATAAGTAACAGCTGCGTGTTCAGCCCCAGAACGGAAATCCCAGAAACCCTCGGTTGGTCCGGCATCCTGAACAAGATATAAATCTGCCGCCAAGATTCTTCCATCCCCACTGAAACCTAGTCGAGCGCGTCCTTGGAACCCACCTCGGGCGATACCTAAGTAGTATTCTTCAGTGCGGCTTATGCGCATCATCACGGGACGATTAATTTTTTTCGACATCAAGGGGGGAATAGCCATTAGAGGATAGGCGTGCCCCTTCGAGCCGAAGCCGCCGCCACAGAATTCACCCACGTAGCGAAGGTTTTCCACAGGTTCATCCATAGCGCGTGATAGCGCTGGCAGTACGAAAGATTGGCTCTGGCAGGATCCAAAGACGTGACATCGCCCGTTTTCCCAGTAAGCCATATTGCTGCGCGGTTCCATTGAGTGGTGAGAGTTAGCGGCGGTCACGAAAGTCTCGTCAAGAACCAGGGCTGCATTTCTGAATCCTTCTTCAAGATCGCCGTAGGACCAGTCTTCAAACGTATTTTCTCCCATCGGCAATACGTCATCGGGCTCAGCAGCAAAGTCACGGGCCGTCCATTTGAGGGTTTCTGTCGGGACTCCTCGTGTTCCTACGTTGCCATCACTTCTCGCATTGGGACCACCTGGAAAAAGGCTATTCAGGGGATCGACGACGAAAGGAAGTGGTTCAATCTCCACCTGTATCCTATCCAAGGCATCCATGGCCGTAGTCTCATCTACTGCGGCCACCGCGAGTATTGGTTCGCCGATGTATTTAGGTTCATTAGTCAGAATGGGGTTTGCTGGATGTGAAGGCACTTCATCTGCGGTGAGTATGCCAAGCACGCCTTCCATTTCTAGTGCCTCGTCGGCATCGATATTCGTGACTCGCCCGTGAGGAATTGGGCTTAGAAATAGGCGACAGAACACCATTCCTTCAACACGGAAGTCCTCCGCGTATTTCGCTCTGCCGGTCACCTTTCCTTCTACGTCCGGTGGTGTGAAGTTTTTCCCAAGCAGCGAATAAGCCATTCTATTACCCCCTCGGGGTGCTTTGGGCACCCACTAAACCTTTCACGGCAGTTGCACGCCTAATTTTCCCAGCATCGCCTGTCTGTAGGAATCAGTCAAGGCGTATTTAGGACGATCTCCTACTTAATTGCTATAGGATTTAAGGGTGATCCACAGCCGCCCGTGATGGGTAAAGGAGGTGCGCAAAAAAAGAATTCATAAACCCCATCTTCCGTGCAGTCATCGGCCAGGTGGTCAACCACGAATATTTCACCCATGGTAATTCCAATCATAGGGATAACCACCCAGTGCCAGGGCTGTTGGGCTTCTTCTGTTTCGTTGGGGCGCACTTCGCAACCCCAGGTGTCTGTGCAGATGGCAGCAATCTCTTTTTTATGAATCCACTCTGCCGTCTCAAATGCCAGGCCCGGCGCATCTCCTCCTGCATAGCCGCCCCAGTCTCCAGCCCGTTGGCGTTGGCCCATCATTCCCGTGCGGACAATGACAAAGTCGCCCCGCTTAATTTCTACATTCTGAGATTCGGCTGTTTCATCCAAATCGGAATTAATGATCGCCATTCCCTCATCGAGAGCCTCAACGCCAACGTGCTTAGCGACGTCCAATAGTACGCCTCGCCCAACAGTGCGATCCTTGATTTTATCGATTGCATTTTTCTGGGCACCATTGCTGTCGACGAGGCGCGCATCGTATCCATTCCACATTTTATCTTCATAGAAAATATGGCCTAAGGCATCCCATTGAGTGCCACATTGCAACGGTAGGGAGATCATATCGTCTGCGTAACGAAAGCGACCCTTATCCTGGTTGCCGGCCACAGCATCTGTTCCGGTTGCAGTCATCGTGTGTATTGGGTTAAAGCGATTGCCCCACAGGCCGCTCTGTGGGCCCTGGTTATCAAAGTTCAGTCCGAGAGAGAACACTTTGCCTTTACGGATGAGCTGAGCAGCTTCGACAATATTTTCTGGGCTAATGAAGTTTAATGTTCCAATCTCATCGTCCGGACCCCAGCGTCCCCAGTTTTTACATTTCTCCGCGGTCTCGCGAAGAATATCCATGTTGAGCTTACCTTCATCGTATCGTCTTGGCATGAGAAACTCCGAGTGTCTTAGAAATTCTTAATGGTCTAATTACCAGGGATACGGGCCGGGGTGTCAACTCCCAACGCCCAAAGTACCGTAGCTAACTGAGCAGCCTATTTTGTTCCGCCGGTAGCGTCTTATTCATTGGTTCAGACGGCGAAATTTCTGGACACGCTGCCCCGTATTAACCTCAGTTGTGTAGAGATTACCTTGAGAATCAATAGTTATATCGTGTACGGCGGTGAATTGTCCTGCCCAGCGTCCAGCTCGTCCAACACGTCCCTGTGTGATATTGGTAATTCGGTCAATAATTCGTAGTTCATTGTTAAAACCGTCGACCATAAACATCAGGTTTTGGTTTGGGTCCAGTGATAAGACAAGATCATAAACGGAGCCATTCATTAGCGTGTCCGGCTCAAAAAAAGCCTCTTCCAAGAATGTTCCGTCCTTTCGGAAGATTTGGACGCGGTCATTAGTGCGATCGCAGACGTACACGAGGCCTTCTCTGGAGACTTGAACGCAGTGTACTGGGTTACCGAACTGCTCGGATGGCATTGTTGTTGGATCGTAGGATGGTAAGGGGTTGTCATGCGGCGTATTACCGTAGGCACCCCAGTGTCTCTTGTACGCACCGTTCTCAGTATCGTATACAACGATACGTCGGTTAGCATAGCCGTCTGCAACGTAGATCTCCTGTGCTTCTGCATCAACAAACATATCTGCTGGCCGACCAAGATTGTCGGTGTCATTGCTGCCCCCACTCTGATCTGGCTCGCCGATTTGCATTACGAACTCACCATCCATTGTAAACTTCAGGATCTGACTATCTCCCTGTCCGTTCCCGGCGAGCCAAACGAAGCCTTCAGCCAGATGGATCCCATGTTCTGATCTCGGCCAATCATATTCTTCTCCGGGCCCACCCCATGCTCGCAACACATTTCCACTATGGTCAAATTCCAGCACCGGTGGGGCTGGGAAACAGCATTTACCGCGCGATGGGTTAAAAGTGGCGGCGAGGTTGCGCTCGTTGAGTGAGTTGGGTCGATGCACGATCCATACGTGATCATTTGAATCGACATGGACTCCGGAAACCTGACCGATCAACCAGTTGTTTGGAAGTGGCTTAGGCCAGAACGGATCTACCATGAATTGCGGAAGATCAGCTAGCCTCTCATCAGAGGGAACCGTCGTGGGTGAGTTGGCTGCACGCCGATCGAACGTGATGCCCCGTGCTGTGTCCTGCGCAAGAACTGAATTTGGCAGGTTCATAAAGACCCAGGTAAACACGAACAACCTCGAAACCTGATTCCGAATGGACATTTTATTTATCCTTTTTCAGCGACTCTAAGGCTCGATGGAATGATACGCTAAGTGAATATACCGAAGGCCATAATACAGTCATGGTTTTTAGGCTCTAGGAGGGTGTATGGGAAAGTTAGGTAGTGTAGTGACGCCTGTGGCGTTCTACATTTTTGGAGGTATAGCTGGTGCGCAAGACTCGTTTGAGCCTCCTAGCTGGGCGTACCCTTTGATGGATGAGGGTAGAGGACGTGGCCCCGATAATGGCATTCTGCTAAGCGTGCCTGACAGCAATTTACAGCGCACTCAGACTCAAATCGATGATCCATTTAACCCCCCGGATTGGTATCCAGAAGAGCATCCTCCACTACCGGAAGTAGTTGCACATGGAAGGCCACCGAATGTGCGTGCTTGCGGACAATGTCACATGCTGCATGGCATGGGACACCCTGAGTCTGCAGCGATGGCTGGGCTGTCGGTTAATTATGTGCTTCAGCAGATGCGCGACTACAAAAGCGGTGCCAGGACCAGTTTATTCAGAAGACATGGCAGCATGCTGCTTAGTGCGACACATGCAACTGAGGAGGAGAACAGGGCTGCCGCTGAATACTATGCTCAGCTTGCACCTGTGAAATGGGTCACCGTCATAGAAGCAGACAGTGTGCCAGAGACCTACGTTGGGGCGGGCAATATGCGGCATCCTGAACCTAACGGGGGCACGGAACCAATTGGACAGAGAATTATAGAAATCCCTGAAGATTCACATCGTGCTGAACGTCGAGATCCGCATAGTCCGTTCATTGCCTATGTGCCTCCTGGTAGTCTTGCGGCCGGCCAGGAGTTAGCAATGACTGGTGGGGGGAAGACGATTCAGTGTGGCCTTTGTCATGGACTAGACTTTAAAGGACTTGCCGATGTTCCCGGCATTGCTGGAAGGTCGCCAATCTATATAGCTCGCCAGCTTTGGGACATAAAATACGGTGCTAGGGCCGGTATCTCTGCTGCTCTAATGTTGGCCGTTGTTGCTAATCTGAGCGACGAAGACGTCATTAATTTGTCTGCTTACGTGGCATCTCTAGATCCATAAAGTACATTACCGCCTATATACGGCTCAAAGAAAAAACAAAAGGTAGTTTGCAAATGAAAGGAAAAATTGCGTTTGAGGAACATATGGCGATTGAGCAGACACTCAGCGAGACTAAGAAGTTTGCTGGAGAGTCTGGTCGGTGGGACGATTTTAGTAGTCAAATTCTCGATCTCGGAGCTCGGCGGCTAGAAAATATGGATGCGACTGGTATTGAGTTTGCTCTTCTGTCGCTAAATGCGCCGGGTGTTCAAGGCATTCTCGATACCGCGGAAGCAATAGAAGTCGCGCAGAGGGGGAACGATGCTATTGCAGATGCGGCTATTCGTTACCCAGATCGTTATGGAGGTTTGGCTGCCTTGCCTATGCAGGATCCTGATGCGGCTTCGGCTGAGTTAACCCGTTGTGTCAAAGAGCTTGGTTTTAAGGGCGCTATGGTTAATGGCTTTACTCAGAAGGATGTGCCTGATTCGGCGATCTACTACGATATTCCAGAGTATCGAACTTTCTGGGCTACCGTTGCTGAACTGGATGTGCCCTTTTATCTTCATCCTCGTATGCAGCTTCCATCTCGCGCTCAGCACTATGACGGTCATCCGTGGTTGATGAGTGCACCGTGGGGGTTTGCAGTGGAAACCTCAATACATTCCCTTCGTTTGTGTGGGTCTGGATTATTTGATGATTACCCGAGGGTGAAAGTTATTATTGGACACTTAGGGGAATTTATTCCACATGCTTTGTGGAGGATAGATGCACGAATGAGGTTTTCTCCTCGAGGTTACCGGGGTACCCGCCCGTTAGGCGAGGTTTTTCTGGAGAACTTCCTGGTGACAACTAGCGGGTTCTTCAATGACCCAGCATTCAGGAATACCTTAGAAGTTATGGGGACGGATCGTTTATTCTTTTCTGCTGATTACCCTTTTGAAAGTATGCAAGATGCTGCGGGATGGTACGACAACTCACAAGTCATATCTGAGGAAGACCGGACAAAGATTGGTCGAAGCAATGCAATCAAGTTGTTCAATCTAGATTTAGACTGAATGGTTAAAGTATCAGCTAGGTGAATAATATACGCGATGAATATCAGGCTAAAACACAAGGTTGGGTAAATATGTCGCGATTTGCGGGTAGTTAGCTATGGCTATCATGCCTGCTAGCATGATAATCCAGTAGGGCGTAGAACTTTGAAATATATGCATGATTGATATTCCATCGTCTTCGTCTTGAATCGCTGCTTTCACCGTATAGACCAGCAGACCAAAAGGTGGTGTGAGTAATCCTGCTTCAATGGCAAGAATACCGACGATAGCAAATGCGATCGGGTCGTATCCGAGGTTCACGGCAATGGGTTCAAAGATGGTTACGGTGAGCAGCATGATGGAAATGGAGTCTATTACCATGCCCAGTAGGAACCAGATACCAACCATAGCTGTAAGAATCATCCACGGTAGCATGTCGGTGCCCAGAAAAGTGTCCTGTATAGCGGTGGATACACCGGTCATTGCTAGTGTTCGGGAATAGAGTGCAGCGGATACCAATAGCAGGAGTATAGGTGCTGAGGTGCGCCCTACTGAAAGTATTGCGTCAACAATCTCACGGTAGCGCATGCCTTTAGCGATAGCCATGATTAGGCCAATAAACGCCCCCGCGCCCGCGCCCTCTGTAGGCGTAAACACTCCAAACCAAATACCGCCCAGGACTGCTGTGATGACGAAGATAATGCCAAGTGCGCTGCCCCAGATTTGCCTGGTGCTTGGTGTTGGGTCTGCTTTCTTTGGGCCAGCCTTTGTTGCCGGCTCTTCTTTGCCATAACCCACAAGGTTGGGGCGCAGTAGCGCTATACACAATACATAGGTCACGAATAGGCTGACCAATAATAAGCCTGGTAATACCCCCGCAAGAAAAATTTGGCCGATGGACCGCTCGGTCAGGAGTCCCCATACAATCATTAGTACGCTAGGTGGAATTAACATCCCGAGACAACTCGAGCCGGCGATCGTACCGAGTGCAAAGCCTTTGTGGTATCCAAAACGTTTCATTTCTGGGTAGGCAATACGGGAGAATGCAGCGGCGGAGGCAATACTCACGCCGGTCACAAACGAAAAAATAGCGTTACCCAATAAGGTAGCCACTGCCAGACGGCCCGGGATGCGTTTCAGACTTCGATGTATAGCTTGGTAAACATCAGTTACTGCTCCCGATTTTCCGATGAATTCGCCCATCAACATAAACAGAGGTATAACCGCAAACTCATAAGCACGCAGAGATTCATAGGCTGTGCTGCCTAACATTGCTAATACGACGTCAAAATTTCCACCTGTGATGAGAAAAATTCCCAGAGCGCTAGTCATCCCTAGGGCGATTGCTATATGTACTCCTATAGCTACCATCAGCAGAAGGCTGACGATTAATACAGTTGCAATGTTGACGTCAAACACAATGTCGAGGTTGGGTTGTTGCTATTGATCAGATATGGACTGGGTTTCTGGAACGATTTCTGTATCTCGTTTTTCCGGCTGGAAAATATCCATATATGCCATAAGCAAATAGCTTATGGAGGCGATTGCGCTTCCAAACAGAATCGTAAACCGAGTGGGCCAAGCAGGTACTCGTAATGCGCCTTCTCCTTCATATTCACCGGCTACCCAAGAGTGGATGGCCGAATCCAGGCTGCCGAACAGGATCATCAAGAAAAATGCGGCGCCCAGGAGATAACCAATCACTAGCATGACGCGTCTAAAAAATGGCGGGAATTTTTGAGCAAGAAAATCTGCCCGTAGCATAGATCGGCTTCGGATAGCATAACCAGCTTGCAGGAAAACAATCATAACGATTGAGTTCATCACAATTTCTGGGACGCCATACACTGGTGAGTTAAATACGGTTCGTCCGATAATGTCTGCGATAATGATAAAGGTCAGAATGAAAGCCCATCCTGCCGCGAGCACCATGAGTATTTTGGTCAGGTGGTCGGTAAGTTTGACAATAGACATTATCTGCTTGGTGTCCGACAAGGTATTTTTTAGAGTAAACCGTGACCTACAGTGAAGTAGTGATTGAGTGACCCGAGCAACCCCGCGGTGTTATTCAAGCTCATAGCGAATCGGCCACGTATAGCCGTATCGCTCAGCTGAGGAGAGCGTTGCCTCAAGTACTTGAGTTGCCGGTAAGCCTTGGGCGTCAAGATCAGTGACCATCTCTTTGGGCCAATCTCGAAGTGAGATTGCCCATTCTGTGCGCACGCTCGACTCGAGTTCTTTCACAGTGATAAGTTCTCTAAGGGTTGCAACGTCATTCCCATAACGTTCCAAGTTGTTAGAACCGGTTCTCTCCTCAAAGTCTGAGGCCACCTCAAGCAGGATCTCCTGGAAGTCTGCTGGTAGTCTGTTCCACGTGTTGAGATTAATGGTTAGCCCGTGCCAGGTCATGGAGCCAAATCCAATCATCGTGTAGAAGGGGCTTGGCTCGTAGAGCTTAAGTTGAACTACTGCGCTGGGAAACACGACCCAACCTTCATAGACGTGGGTTCTTAAACCCGTATAGGCTTCAGGTAGGGCGGCCTGGACCGGTGTGACACCCGCGTAGCGTAGCCAGTTTAGATTAAGTCCCGCTCCAGCAATCTTGATTGCGTCTAGATCCTCGACAGTGTTCCAGTCAAATGATGTGACTAAGTTATAACCCGCATCGGCGATGCGAGCTAACAGTTTCTGATTAAATTCCTCTTCGAATACATTGTTTAAGTATGGTACTTGTCGATAGACGTCCTGAGCTATCTTTAGGCTGATGGTGGGATCCATCGTGCCGAAGGGGAGCATTACCTGAAAGGCATGTAACGGAAGATTAGAAGGTTCAAAACAATAACAGAATCCACCGATGTCGATAATGCCATTTTGTACACCTTCAAGGGTCTCTGAAGTTCTAACGATAGAGCCGCTGTAGCCTTCAATAAAATTTACTGTATGTTCAGTGCGGGATTCTATTCGGCTTTTTAATTCTGGCTGAAAGTAGTCCTTCATTAGACCGGCATAAACAACTCCCGGCGGATGGCCCGTAGCGATTCTAAGAGTAATTCTTTCTGCCAGAGCAGTTCCGCCAGTAGAAAAATATGTTATTGCTATTAGAGTGAATGTTGCTAGTGGCAATAGGCGATTTAACGAGTGTTCCATGGAGCTTTCTCTAAGTTCTTCGAGTTATTGCTTGTCGGTAAACTATATAAACCCATATCTTAGATTACAATAGAATTTAGGGTGTATTAAAAAATTGAAACGAGAGGAATGAAGTATGAGCTTAACGGTTGGTGTTATCGGACTGGGTCCCATGGGTGGGAATATCGCTGGCAATCTACTCAAGAACAAGTTCGATATCGTTGGTTACGATATAGAGTCTGAACGTATGTCTGCGTTGAGTGAGCTTGGTTTAGAAAAAGCCAAATCGGCGGTAGAAGTATCTGAACGCGCTGACGTGCTAGCCACTTCTTTGCCAAACGCGGGATCATTGCATGCCGTGATTAAGGATGTGTTGCGGCACTCAAAGCCGGGGCAAATCCTAATTGAGTGTAGCACTTTGACTGTGGCGCAAAAGCTTGATGCACATAAGCAACTCAGTACTGGCGAAAAGATCCTTTTGGATTCTCCAATCAGCGGAACGCCGCCGATGCTAGCCAAGATGATGGCATCCATCTATGTCAGCGGGGACCAAGACGCCTACCAGGAATGTGAGCCGGTCTTAGAGGGTTTTACCGCTACTAATTTTTATGTTGGTGAGATCGGTAATGGTAGCCGAATGAAATTTCTTGCCAATTATTTAGTACATGTTCACGTTGCAGCGGCCGCAGAATGTATGGTGATGGGAGAGAAAGCCGGTTTGGACCCGGAGCTTATTCATACTGTGCTCAAAGAGAGTGCTGGTGCGTCAAAAATGCTCGATATACGTGGTGCGATGATGGCTAAGTCCGACTATAGAGAAGGTGGGGGCACCATGTTCGACGTCTACGAGAAGGATGCCTCGATTATCACGGAGTTCGCTGCGAGTGTTAAATCGCCCATAGATCTGTACGTATCCTCTAGACAGAAATTCAATTCTGCGATTGCGCTTGGTTTAGGGCATCTTGATACCTCAGCAGTATGCAAGGCTATTGAGATGGCTGCTGGAGTTGATCGTGCTTTGATTGAGTAACAGGGGTTCGCCGTAGGGTAAGTAAAGAGTTGTCCTAAGTTAATTTATCAAAAAGTTGGGCAGTACGTTCGACCTTATCTCCTAGCGCCTGCATCAGGTTCCAATAGTTTAGGAAGTGCGGTGTCTGACGATGATCGGCTAGTGACTGCTCGTCTTTGTATACCTCGTAGAACATAAACGTATTCTCATCATCTTGAGAAACTATTACATCGAACTGGTAACAATTTTCTTCCTGAACAGATTCTGCCGCGTTTTCCAGCATGGCTGGTTTTAGCTGATTTACGCATTCAGGATCTACCTTCACCGTTACCACTAAAGCCAGATTGGACATTAGTTCTCCTAATACATTTGCTGGAGCCGTTGCTCCATTATTCCGTCCAGCTTGCTGCCAGCCTCATACGATCAAGTTCTTCGCCCCTAATGTAGACATTGGCGATTGATCGTGTGTTCTTGATGTCATCTAAGGGATTCGCGTTCAGCACAATGAAATCAGCACTCTTTCCATTGGTAATCGTGCCAAGATCATGGAGTCTCAGGAGCGTTGCCGCGTTGCTAGTTGCAGCTGCAATGGCATCAGCCGGGCTCATCCCAGAAATGACCATATCGGCAATTTCTTCGTGTGCTTCCCATCCCGCGCCGACACCGTCCGTTCCAAATACTACTGTCACACCTGCCTCGTACATGCGTGACAAATTGCGTGCTTGCACCTCAAATCTTTCCTCAGGATCTTCTACGAATTCTGTTATTGCTGTACGCAATTCATCCACGGCCTCAGTAGGCATGGTCTCGGCAATAAACGGCAGATCAGCCATTATTCTCGCACCACTATCTGGGAGATTAGGCATTAGGAATATATAGGGCCGCGTAGCCAGCAACTCCATGAACTCATCATCCACGTCGACATCACGAATACCATGTGCAAACCCGTCTATGCCGGCGCGTAGAAGATCCTTAGCATCTTCAAGATAGAAGATATGGGCGGCAACACGGAGCCCAAGACGGTGTGCTTCGTCGATAATTGGGCCATAGAGTTCGGGAGTTAGTTTTGGCACGGTGCCGTTCCGGTCGTCCACCCAGATTTTCACCATGTCCACTTTCTTAGCAGCTAGCTCTCGGACGGCGGCTATACCTTCTTCTTCAGTATCCACGCCGTATGGAACGTCTCTGCGATCGGCGGCGCCGGGTCCCGCATTGGGTCTTGCCATCCCGGGCCCCGCTGAGCGTAACCGTGCTGCGCCAGCTATCTCCTCTTCACGTAATTGTAGAGACATATCACCGGGATCAATGCCCATGCTTAACGTGGCACCGATACCGTAATAGGCCATCCTACGGAGGTGCTCGATAATATTTTCCCGTGAATAGTTAGCCGGTGAGTCTGTCATCCCTCTGATGTCTGCATACCCCACGTGGACGTGCGCATCGATGAGAGCTGGCATAACAGTCTTACCCGTTAGGTCCACCCGGGCGGCGCTGGGAGGCGCTTCAACCGTATTGGCGAGCCCGACTTGGGTGAATTGCCCGTTTTCTACAATGAACGCCGCGTTCTCAAGGGCGCTACCATCGCCAATGATGAGTCTTGCGCCCTCGAACAAGGTGACATCCGACCCCGAGCCTAACGATTCATTCGGTTGCTCGGTTAATGGGGTTTCCTGTGGCGCGCAGGCCGCCAGCCAGGGCAGACAAAATAGCATTAACCTGATAGCTCTCATCTTCCGCTCCTCAAGCTTTGTAGCCACAACGTTTCGTGCACGACGGTCATCGCATAATTCTCAGCGCGGCCGGAGCCGCGCACGCTATGAGTTCATCGCGGTTAGAAAACCGCACACTGCTTTTAAGAATTTGGGTCGACTCGTTGAGCTTCTATCTGAATGAGTATATTCACATACATGAGGAACCCATTGGCTTGGCCAAAAGTCACGCCAAAGTCATCACGATTAAATGAAGCAGATACATCGGCACCACAGGTATCAACACCTGCTCCATTTGGTTGGCACTGAAAACGATTGATTTGAAGGTCGACAGGTTGTGTAACGCCATGCAATGTGAGATGTCCTTCCACCGCCGTTGGTTCACCAAGCCTATTGAATTTTGTCAACGTTCCGGTGTAGGTCGAAGTTGGGAACTGCTCAACGTCAAGTATGTCGTCACGCTTGGCATGAGCGGTCATCGCCTCTAGACCAAAGTTGATGCTATCCATGTCCATAACCATATCGACTGTCCCAGTTTGTGCCTCGCGGTCTAGAACTATGGTTCCTGACGATCTCTCAACTTTTCCACGCCACACGGAGAGACCGCCCTGGTGGTCGGCCTCAAAGGCTGGATATGTATGCCGTGGGTCAACTTGATATGTGACTGGTTCGGCAATAATGGCCGTGGTTGTCAGTGCGCAACTGACACTTAGTGCTATACGCCAAAAAAATGTTGTGCTCATTGTCATTATTCCTTTAGGTTGGACGTCGAAAAGGTCATTTATTGTGCTTGTGCGAGCCTTTCATAAGAGTCAGCAATCAGCTCGTCAAGCCAGCGTTGAAATTCGTTTGGTGCAACCCATGGGTGTGGCTCACCCGGCCGTCGGTTTTGGAGCCGTTCGGTTCGCGTAAAGAGATCATCAGCTCCTGTCGCGTGAATATCATGGTGGTTAATGATTTGCACTTCGATATTCGGAATAGTCTTTATCCGGGTCAGGTCGTCAATGAATATCTGGATCGCTTCTGGTTCGTCTGTCCGAAGCGCAGAGCCACCATGGAAGTAGGCCAGGTGCTCCGTTCCATCATCAAATACCGGGAACTGGAGAGATGTTGTACCAGGCGTGTGCCCAGGAGTGTGTTCGAAGTGAATGGTGGTATCTCCAAGGGTAAGGCTGCGACCATCTCTGAGTACCATGTCACGGCGTGGAGCTTGATCGCCCAGGTTATCCTCAATGACTTGCCAGTCCTCTTCAGCAGAGCCGAAAACCGCATTGAGATGTGATTGCAGTTCGCGAGCGCCTCCATAGTGATCTCGATGTGCTTGGAGAATGAAAACATATTCAATATCGTTCGGATCTAAACCGACTTCGCGAATATTATCGAGCAGATAATCTGTGAACCCCTCAAAACCATCGAGTGTGTCGATGAGTATTAATCCGGCACTGGTTTCAATTACATAGCTCGCCACGGCCTTTATGCCAACAAAATACAGATTATCAAAAACCTGGAAAGGTTCCATCGCTTGAAAGTCTATATCTCTGCGTTGATCCTGCTGCGAGAAGGCGGCACTCATCGAAAGCGATAGCCCGAGGGTGAGTAGCAGAGAGCGAATTAAGTAGTACATGATTCTTGATTTTTCTAAATATTATCAGATTAGCGCCATTCTCTGCAGCACCGCACTAACGATCCATCTTCTGCATAGTCGTAACGAATCCTGCCACCCTGTTCGTCAAGGAAGCTTAGCGATTGTTGGAAGTGCCCTTGGGGTGGGTAGCCTTTAGGTACTCTTGCTTCAAGGATATAGAGTTTGGTTTTGTGTAGGTAAATTCCGATAAAACTGCGGGACTCGTCAGAATTAGTGAGATTCAATTGATGTCCAGGCACTCGATCAATGTGATGCCAGGCATCGTAATTGACCTCGCCGCCTCGCGTGCGGAAGTTTGTTGCCGCGTAGGCGACTGATGCTAGGAAGTCAATCCGCCAGTAGTCATAGGTTGTCGGTGAATCTGCTTCCGTCGTATTTGTACGTGCCAGATGAATTTCCTCGGAATCTGTGTAATCAATCACGGTGACGCTGTATGTGCTATCTCCACTGCGCACCGTATAAACACGTCCTGGAAAGACGGCACCATACTCGGATGGGTAGGTGATCTCCTCAATCTCGGGCTCACCTGGCGCTGGTACGTTAATGCTGAAATTATCTGACATGTTCTGGTAGACGACCCATGTCTGCGCCAATGCGAGTGGCGATAATAAAAATATCAATAGTGTTAGAGCGGTATTGAGGATGCGCATGCTATATCTCGTCAGGGGGCTGGGTAGATGGATTACTAGTCCCACTCTTTTTCTTCACCACCGGGTGGAGTAACAAATCCGAGAAGACACCCATTGGAGCCGTCCCTCATTTGATGGCATCTCACGGAGATGTGGTCTCCGGGCTCTACGCTGTCGGGGCTCCAGCCTTTCCGCAGGAGCGAGTTGGGGCTGCCGCCTTCCAGGGCCCACAAGATATGATCTCCATCGCTGTTTGGAACTTCAAGATAGATCCATGTATGGGGACTCATCCAGTGTAATTCCTTTACCATGCCTGCTAGATGAGTGTATTCCGTCATCTGGTAATTCCCATGAGAATGGTGTCCTGATGCAGGGAAGAGCCAGATGGCAGCTATAGCCAGTGCCCCAAGGCGGAGGGATTCGCGGGCGATCATCATACTTAATTACTTCAACGGCGTTGCCAACCAAGGGCTGATTTTACCTGATATCGCATCTTCTGATAGAGATGTGACATAAGAGGATATGCGTCGTCGGCTTATAAAGACTGAGCTTTGAAGCGGTGTCACACACGGGCAACCTCGGCATGTGCCGCTGCTAGACCGATCGGAGTGTGTTCCCTGGTTAGAGCCGGCTGGGGTAAAGGTCGTAATCCTTGCTGTGGACGTTGATCCGCCGGGTCTTCATTTCGAACGTTTGTGGGTTCGCGTGCCTGTTACCAAGCATGGTGACAGTGTCTCCTACCTTGACGACGGTATCGTCAAAACCAGCCCTTCGACTGCGATTCGGCGGGCTCATAACCACGTTCCACTGCTCGCCGTCAGCTTCTACGATAAGGCGGTCGTGCGGGCGTCCCAAGCGGGTGTCAACGACAACCCCAGTGAGTGTGAAGTCTATATTTGTATAGGTACTCCAGCCATGGTGGGCAAAGGCGCTAGCCGATAACGTGCCTAACAGAAACGCTGCTGCTACAACGCGTATGTTCATGGACATGTCGGTCCTCCGTCTCTAAAGAGTCAAAGTAAGCTTCAGTAGGTGCTACTTATGAACGAATCTGGGCCGTTATGCAATAGCTAGCACCACTCCTTCCTGAATAAATCGTTTGATTTTTGTCTCTTCATAGCCAAGTTCATCTAATATCTCCGTCGTGTGCTCCCCCAGGCGAGGGGCTCCGCGTTCAATTGAGGCAGGTGTGGCGCTAAATTTTACTGGGAAGCCGATCGTCTTAATTACACCGAGTTCCGAGTGGTTGGTTTCTGTAACCATGTCCCGGGCAAGTGTTTGGGGGTGTTCCAGCATTTCGCCAATGCTGAGTACGGGGCCTGCTGGAACGCCTGCATTTTTCAACAAATCGAGCCACTCACGGGTTTGCTTTTTCTTGAATGCCGGGGCGATCGTAGCGTTTAGTATTGCCCGGTTGTGCATTCGATCTTTATTTCTGGAGAATCGCGGATCTTCCAGGAGTTCAGGTAGCCCGAGCACAGGCGGGAGCCGTGTCCACGTGGCTTCGCTTGACGCACCAATGGTGACCCACCCATCAGCAGTTTCAAATGCCTCGTAAGGAGCATTCAATGGATGGGCAGATCCCATGGGCTCTGGCGATATGCCAGTTGCTAATGCGATAGCTGATTGCCAGAAGGTTTGAGTGATTCCGGCCTCAAATAAAGAAGTGTCTACGCGTTGACCCTGACCTGTCTTCAACCGTTCCACATAAGCGGCCAGGACTCCCATTGCTGCAAGTAGTCCTGCGGTTATGTCGGTCACAGGTGGCCCGCATTTCACAGGGGGTTGGTCGGCACCTTCTCCGGTTATGCTCATTAGACCACTGTAACCCTGTGCCACGAGATCAAACCCGCCTAGATCAGCGTAGGGGCCGGTTCGGCCAAAACCGGAGATTTCGCAGTAGATTAGTCCTGGATTTTGTGCCCGCAGTTTCTCATAGCCGAGACCAAGCCGCTTCATGGTTCCCTTGCGATAATTTTCGATCACGATGTCAGCATCTTCTAACAGGCGTTGCACGATTGTGTGGCCATCCTCAGTTTTTAAGTTCACGGCGATACCGCGCTTATTGCGGTTGAGCATCATGAATGCGGCGCTTTCCCCATCAATGACTGGAGGTACGAAACCGCGCGCGGCATCGCCCTCTGGTACACGTTCTACCTTGATAACGTCTGCGCCCATGTCGGCAAGCATGCGGCCGCAGACGGGGCCTGCCATGATGTGTGCTAGCTCAATGACGGTCACGTCCTGCAAGGGACCTGCAGCTGGTGAATTCATCAATCAACGGCCTTTGAACTTAGGCTTTGTTTTTTCAAGAAATGCTCGATAACCGATTTGATAGTCCTCCGTTTCAAAAGCTGCGTTACCCTCGTCGATTTCCTTCGCGGTCAGAGGGGTTGGGTCCATCAGTCGGTGTATAAACTTTTTGTGCCAGCGGTTTGCTAGTGGAGCTCGTTCAGAGATCTGGTTGCCTAGCGAGTAGGCCTCACGCTCTACATCCGAGTCTGGGACGATACGATTAACGAGTCCTAGTTCCTTCGCATGCTTAGCTTTGAATACGTTGCCTTCCAGTAGAATTTCCAGTGCAGCCGATGGTGTAATGATGCGGCTCAATGCACCTAATTCCGCATAGGACACAGTCATTCCTAGTCGGTTGATGGGTATACCAAATTGACTCGATTCTCCGCAGATACGAATATCACAAGTGCTGGCAATTAAAAGACCACCGCCCATGCACACACCGTTGATGGCTGCGATGCTTGGATGGCGACATGAGAATACGCTATTCAGTGAATTTTCTAGATCACTGCTGTATTTGCGAACATCTTCAGGGGTTGTGCGGTGCTCACTCCAGTCAGAGATATCCGATCCTGCCGAGAAGGCTGTACTGTCGACGCCACGGATAATAATGCAGTGGATATCGTCATCATCATTCAACTCGGACATGATTTCGTCAAGCAGGATCCAGCATGCTCCATTCATAGCATTGAGCTTGTCCGGCCTGTTTAAAACGACGGTGGCAATCCTACCGTCGTGTTGGACAAAGACTCCGTCGGGCATTAATTTTCTCCTGGCTCCTATCTAGTGCGTACTATACGGTATGGGGGCGAACACACTCACTTACTCGGCTGTTGCAATGTTTTTGCGTATGTAATGACAACTATGGGTTGAGATAGTGGACCGAGGTGAAGGACTCGTTTCCACGGTGTTTTTGATAGTGTTTGTGTTACTGTCGCGCCTGTGCTCGCGGCTTCATGACGCGATAAGAAGAAGAAACCAAAGCTATGACAAGGAAAATCGGTCGTCAATTCCTGCAGATTCCAGGTCCCACCAACGTTCCGGACCAGGTTTTGCGTGCCATCGATCAGCCCGTAGTCGATCATCGGGGCCCGGAGTTCCAGGAGTTGACACTTGGGATTCTGAAGGGAATCAAAAAAGTTTTTAAGTGCGCCGGCCCGGTCGTCATCTTCCCGTCTTCGGGATCCGGGGCTTGGGAAGCTGCTCTAGTAAACACGCTCTCCCCGGGGGACCGCGTGTTGATGGTGGAGACTGGGTGGTTCGCCGTGCTCTGGCGAGATATTGCTCTGAAAATGGGGCTAACGGTGGATTTCATTCCTGGCGACTGGCGCCGTGGAGTGGACGCCGAAGCTGTCGCGGCCAGGCTCGCAGCCGATGAGGATCGGTCTATCAAGGCCGTTGCGGTAGTCCACAACGAGACATCCACCGGTGTCACCAGCGACATCGCAGCGGTTCGCAAAGCGATAGATGGGGCGGATCATCCCGCTTTATTGCTCGTGGACGTGATCTCTTCATTGGGTTCGGTCGATTACCGTCACGACGAGTGGGGCGTGGACGTTTCCGTAGGGGGATCACAGAAAGGACTCATGCTGCCACCAGGTCTGGGTTTTAACGCTTTGAGCGAGAAGGCTATTGCGGTCTCGGAGGAAGCGACCCTGCCCAGGTCCTATTGGGACTGGGGTCCGGTGCTGGAGGCGAACCGCACCGGTTTTTATCCGTATACGCCGGCCACCAACCTGTTGTATGGACTCGACGTGGCTCTGGGGATGCTCTTCGACGAAGGACTCGAGAATGTGTTCGCACGCCACACGCGCCTTGCTGAAGCGACCCGTCGTGCCGTGAGCGCCTGGGGCTTAGAGAACCTGTCGGTGAATCCCGATGAGCATTCCGACAGCCTGACAGCTGTGTTGGTACCCGAGGGCCATGACGCCGACGCACTCAGGGACGTCATACTGCAGCGATTCGATATGCCGTTGGGGACCGGTCTGGGCAAGGTGAAAGGTAAGGTGTTCCGTATCGGTCATCTGGGCTGGTTCAACGAGTTGATGCTGGCCGGAACACTCTGCGGCGTAGAGATGGGCCTGATTCACGCGGGCGTGCCGTTCGAGTCAGGCGGCGTGCAGGCGGCGCTCGACTGGCTGGTCGAACAAGCTGAGTGAGTTCGGGATGGATTCTTCTACTGCGGTTGTAACTAACCCTCTGGTGGCTCTTCTCGGCTTCCTGGGCGTGATATTACTTTTGCTTTTCCTCATCGCTAAATGGCGTTGGCACGTCTTTCTCGCTTTGCTTGTGCCGATGCTCGTTTTCGGCGTGATTCCTGGGGTCCAGCGGAATAATTTCATCGAGGCGTTCGAGTCAGGTTTCGGCTCCACACTTGGATCCATCGGCGTGGTGATCGTGCTTGGGTCCATCATCGCCGAGGCGCTGCGTCACACGGGCGCGATTCAGACCATCACTCGTACGATGGTGCGGATAGTAGGCTCCCAGCGCATGCCCCTAGCACTCACTTTGACGGGGTTCATCCTGGGGGTTGCGATCTTCTCCGACGTGGCGTTTGTCATCTTGAATCCCCTGGTGCACTCGGCCGCCAAGATGATGGGCACGACTGTTGGTGTCATGTCGATCGGTCTAATGGGTTCGATGCAACTGACCCACGCTATCGTGCCACCCACACCTGGGCCTCTCGCGGCCGCGGCATTGCTCGGCGCCGATATTGGCGCCACCATCATCTACGGTAGCGTGGCATGTCTGGCGGGATCGCTGGCGGGCTGGGTTTGGGGGCAGTACATCGTTGGGCCGCGAATCAAGACACTACCGTCGGATGACTACGCCGGCGAGGATTTTCTAGCGGAGGACCTAGACAAGAAATTGCCGGGTACGCTTGCCTCTTATGCGCCCATCGTAGTACCAATCTTGTTGATATCGGCGCAGAGTGTTTCCCGTCTTTTTCTCGAAGAGGGCAATATCATCCGGGCGGGTCTCGCCTATGTGGGTTGGCCGGTGATGGCCCTTTGTATCGGAGTCTGGCTTTCCTACAGGAACATCCGGACGCCCGAGCATAGGAAAGACGCAAAAAGCGCTTGGGTGGAGGAAGGGCTGAGGGTTTCTGCCATGATCCTGGTGGTCACGGGTCTCGGTGGATCCTTGAGTGAAATTTTGAGGGAGACACCGGCTGTGGACTACATCAGTGGGTTTTTCGCTGCTTATGGGCTGCCATCGATTTTGCTGCCGTTCGTCATTGGCATCGTCGGTAACATGATCACCGGTTCCACTACCGTCGGGGTAATCACAGCGGGTTCCCTGGTTGCGCCCATGCTGGGAACCCTGGCGCTGTCGCCTGAGGCCGCAATGCTCGCAGGCGCGAGCGGCTCGATAATCATCAAGTACGTGAACTCGAGTTATTTCTGGGTTTGCACGTCGCTTACTCGTATGCCGGTAAACGAAGCTCTTCTCGGGTACGGTGGGGCTTCATTAATATGTGGACTCGTATCGTTCTTGGTAGTCTGTGTAATGTGGGCGCTGGGAATCGTCTAAGACGGCTGAGCGTGCCGACCGGTCCAATGAGCGACTCTGTCACCACGCATCTTATAGAATTACCGGCTACGACCTATCGTCGGCGATGGGATTCACTTAGGGAGTAAAGCATGCCTGATCAATACAATATTCTGTTTCTGGGAGCCTCTTACGGTTCTCTGTTCGGTGCGAAAGCTGCACTCGCCGGACATTCGGCTCATCTAATCTGTCTTCCTGAAGAAGCGGAGTTGATCAACAGCGAGGGGGCGATCGTGCGCTTACCGGTGCGAGGGCTTGATGGACCCGTTGAGCTGAATACGACGAAGATGCCGGGCACTGTCAGTGCGGGTGCGCCGGAAGATGCGAACCCCTCGGATTACGATCTCGTCGTGCTTGCCATGCAGGAGCCACAATATCGGGTCTCCGTCGTGAAGGATCTGCTGAACCGGGTGGGCACTTCCGGCAAGCCGTGCATGTCCATCATGAACATGCCGCCACTGAGCTTTCTGAGAAGAATTCCAGCCGTCGATCCCGACGCGATCCGCGGTTGTTACACTGATCCGTCCGTTTGGGACAACGTGGATCCCTCGCGGATCACGCTCTGTAGCCCGGACCCTCAGGCGTTTCGGCCACCGGAGGAAAAGGTCAACGTGCTCCAGGTTGGTTTGCCCACCAACTTCAAGTCGGCCCGTTTCGAGTCGGACGAGGACACCGCTATCCTCCGACAGATTGAACAG
>JAZAGZ010000125.1:0-33298 GCA_036231525.1 Pseudomonadota bacterium
GCTCTCATAAAAAGTCTTGCTGAAAACTCGGCCGTTGTTTACTTAACGGATCAGTGTTACACGGGGAAGTACAGCATGCTCATCCCATTCTTTGATGAGCCTGCCATGACCAGCACTGCCACAAGTCGGATACTAGAAATAAGTGGAGCGACTCTGCTCCCTTGTTTCCATAGACGCCGTGACGATTCGAACTATGTTATCCACATCGGCGCGCCACTGAAGAATTTTCCGAGTGACAACCCAGCTAAAGATACGGCTAGACTGATGAAAATACTTGAGGACTATATTAGGGAATCCCCGGAACAATACGGTTGGATGCACCAACGCTTTAAAAATCGCCCCGGAATATACCCAGACATTTATGCTCCGACAAAGCCTGTTTGACCTTGAAGAAAGCTTAATTTAATACATGAGTTCTAAGCATAATTCGACTTCTTTCTCGCGCTTTTTGTCACCTCGCTTCTGGCCGATTTGGATCCTACTATGGTGGATGAAGTGTGCCGCACTCCTACCGTATCCTTCCCAAATCATTATCGGAAAATGGCTTGGCAGAATAGGCTTTTACATCGCTGCCAAAAAACGCCGCATAGTAATGCGGAATCTTGAGATCTGCTTCCCAGAACTCTCCGATGTAGAACAAAAAAAATTGCTCAAAAAACATTTCGAAGCAATGGGCGCAGCATTTTCAGAAATGGGGCTCGGATGGTACTCCTCAACGGAGCGACTACTTAACTTGATTAAGGTGGAGGGTTTGGAGCATCTCGAAGAAGCACGCAAAAAGGGGAAAGGCATTATTGTACTTTGCGCCCACTTTACTACCCTAGAGACCAGTACTTCGATACTTGGCGAACTCTTTCCGGGGTTAAAAGCGGTCTATAGCCCTCAATCGAATGAGATGATCGATACAATGATTTATCAGGGCAGACAACGTCTGGCAAAACAGCAAATCCCGAAAGACAATATACGAGCAATGGTGAGAGAGTTGAGAAATAATGGGATTGTTGGGTATCTAGCGGATCTTGTCACCGATGGAAGTAATAGCGCGCTCATCCCATTTTTCACGGAACCTGCAATTACCACGACCACCGTCAGCAAGCTAGCGAAGATAACAGATGCCACGGTATTAACGTATTTTTTCACGCGCCTACCCGGGAAAACGGGCTACGTTGTAAACATCGGAGCCCCACTAAGCAATTTCCCAACCGATGACGTTATTGCAGATACACGCCGATTAGTGAAACGACTCGAAGACTACATCCGCCGAGCCCCGGAGCAATATATGTGGACCTATAGGCGGTTCAAAGGTCGTCCAGATTCTTACCCGGATGTTTACGACGCCGAGTTATAACTGCTCAGCATACAGTTCCAGCCATCCTCATCGAATATTGTTCCCATCTCAAGCGAAATTTTATGTAACGAGCGCAGCAGCCTATTAACATTACTTTTTTTCCATGCCCCGTCTCTCCGGAAACCGCTCTTATCAAAATCTACCACGAAAACACGTTGTTGCTTGTCTATTAAAATATTGTGCGCATTCAAATCCATATGATTTACGTTTTCGTCGTGGAAATGGCGTAATGTGTTTCCAATACTTTGCCAATGAAATTCCTGTACTAAGCCTCCACTGATCATTGATGCCAAAGACTGTGCATTTTGGATACAAGTAGTAATAAGACTTGCTCGATAGCTCAAACCTTCCCTGCTCACATAGGCAGCAACCGGGCGAGGTACTGGCATATTGCGGTCAAATAACTCGCTCAGAAGTCTCCACTCTCGAAAAGCCCGGGTATGCTCCAAACCCATCCAAAAATATTTGTCTTCTGTGAGCCGAGCCATAACCCCGCCCCTGCGATAATGGCGAAGCACCCATACTTCATCGAGCTGACTCACAAATAGGGTCGAACCACGCCCGAACACTTCATCTAACACTAGGTCACGTTCACGCCAATAAGATTCTTTAAACCAATTCGTATCCACTTGATCAAATACATCTCCGTCGTATAAAACGAATGTCCTCTCCGTCGTATTAACCCGCGGATCAGCCACTGGATGAAAACCTACGTATCATCCGTTACGCGCCTCTGAGGAGATGGGGCCTTGTTGATCCAAGTTATTCTTCATGCTCTTTCCATCACCAGAGTTGCCCGGACCGCCAAGCACTGTAATCACAGAACTGCAAATCTCATCTACCAGAATTTCTCGCATGCATCGAAAATGACCAAGGGGACACTCTCGCGAAAAACAAGGACTACATCCGAGTCCAAGATAAAATACATCTTTTGTACGCGTGAGAGGAGGTGTGAATTCAGGTGACGATGAGCCGTAAATGCCAATCACATGCGTTTTGACCGCCGCTGCAACATGCAGCAGCCCCGTGTCGTTCGTTACTGCAACCTTGGCTATACTGAGCAGATCGATGACATCTACAAGACTAGTCTTACCACATAGATTTATCACATTAGGATGGTTGGCGGAAGCACTCACAACATCCCCTAACTCTCGCTCTTTTTCAGATCCTAGAATCCATACCTGTAATCCAACTCCTACCAACCGCGACGCAAGCTCAGCATAGTATGCAGCTGGCCAGCGCTTTGCCGGACCATATTCCGCGCCAGGGATGAGTGCCACAATCTCTGCTTCCAAACTGATGTTCAGTCGTTCAGCGGTAGCACTAAGATTGTAAGTATCAATATCAAGTTGGGGTTTTGGAATGGAAGGCAGTTGCCCCTCCCCCCCATCAAGACCTAGGAATACATATCTCTTAACAGTCTGGTTCAAGTACTCGGTGTCGAGCGGACGTTCATCGTTGATTAGACCGGCGCGCCATTGATTGCTAAACCCTGTACGTACAGGTACCGAAGCAAAAAACGGTATAAGCGATGGTTTCAGCGACCTAGGCAACACGATCGCTTGTTGATACCCCTCCCTGCGAAGACTACGACCAAGCGCCCAACGCTTCCCCAAACCGGCTTCACCGTGAGCCACAGGAAGCTCAAATGCCCTGCCCACTTCCGGCATTCGCTTTAACACTGGAATCGACCAAGGGGGAGCCACAACGTGAATTTCTATTTCAGGGTTGCGACTGACCAGAAACTTGTAGAGGGATTGGGCCATGATCATGTCGCCAATCCATGACGGCCCCATGATCAGCTTCTTTGCAGAAGAACTCACTGAACCGGGCGGAGGCAATCACCAGGCAGAGGGGTGTTTTCCTCCACTTTCTTGTGGAGGGCATCGAGGTAGCTTTTAACACCCACCCTAATATCAAGAAAGGAACGATCGTAACCCACAGATCTGAGCTTGGTAATGTCCGCTTGGGTAAAACTCTGATAGGCATTCTCAATATGTTTAGGAAAGGGGATATAGCGTTTTCTCCCTCTGCCGTGCCAGGCAATCACTGCATCAGCCACTTCATTAAAGGTAGAGGCTTTTCCTGTTCCCACATTGAATATACCGTGCACCTCCGGATGCTCCAGCAACCACAAGTTAACCTTAACCACGTCCTCAACATGGATAAAATCTCTCTGCTGTTCACCATCTCTGTAATCACCGCTTCCCTGAAATAGCCTTGCTTCACCGTCTGCCATGACCTGCTGGTTTAAATGAAAGGAGACACTCGCCATTTCAGCTTTATGTGCCTCCCCTGGCCCATAAACGTTAAAATAACGTAGTCCCACTACTTGCGGTTCTCGTATATAAGCGGTTGTTCGCCAAGCGAGGTAGTTGCGTCGAACATAATTATCGAAAAGCAGTTTGGAATAACCATAAATATTTAATGGCTTCTCGTTATTGGGTTCTTCTTTGAAGGTGCTGTTTTTCCCATAGACCGCTGCAGATGAGGCATAAATAAAAGGCACATTTTCATCGAGACAATAATGTAGCAGTTCCTTTGAATAGTGATAATTGGTTTCCATCATGTACCGCCCATCCCATTCTGTAGTCACAGAACAAGCGCCCTGATGAAACACGCAACGAGGAGTAAATTCCAACCCCCCTTTCAAACGCTCAAGCAGTAAGTCTTTATCCCAATAATCTGCAATATCTGCACCCACAAGATTACAGAATTTGCGTCCATCGGTAAGATCGTCAACCGCCAGAATATCCGTATGGCCAGCGCGGTTCAGCCCCTTCACCAAATTGCTTCCCACAAAACCGGCAGCTCCGGTCACAATGATCGGGGGATGATCTTGATATTCTCTACTCATCAATAGCGTCAGGATTCGTCGTCGGGGGTGAGAGTGTAACTCGTACCACAGTAAGGGCATTTCGCTGTGCCCGTTTCCTCTATCGGCAGAAAAACTTTAGGGTGAGAATTCCAGAGATACATGTCCGGTAGCGGACAATGCAAAGGAAGTGCATCTCTCATTATGCGGTGACTCTGTTCTGTATTTGCGGGCTTTAAGTGTTCTTCCACTCTGCCAGGCCGTTCTCTCACAGTCTTAATCCTCTATCACACTCATTTGTAATTATACCTATTACCCGCCTAGAACCTCTGTTTAGAACACACCTACTCTAACGATAAAATACGGACCAACAACAGCAGCAGTAAAAAAAACCCCGCAGTAAAGCGGGGTTTTTTGTTCCAGAAAATGCATCGGAACTATTTACATCATTCCTCCCATACCTCCCATATCGGGCATAGGTGGCGCCGGGGCATCATCCTTAGGTTGCTCAGCAACCATCGCCTCAGTAGTCAAGAGTAACCCTGATACTGAACTGGCATTTTGCAGCGCCAGTCGAGTTACCTTAGTAGGATCGATAATTCCCTGCTCGACCATATCACCATACTCACCGGTCGCAGCATTGAAACCATAATTTCCTTTGCCCTCAGCAACTGCGTTCAGTACCACAGAAGCTTCTTCACCAGCGTTACTTACGATCTGACGCAGAGGCTCCTCAACCGCACGACGCAGAATTCTGATACCAGCATTTTGATCTTCATTGTCGCCCTTCAGCTTATCGAATGCCTTAAGCGCACGAATGAAAGCCACACCACCACCGGGCACAACACCCTCTTCAACCGCGGCTCGGGTCGCATGTAATGCATCCTCAACTCGAGCTTTCTTTTCTTTCATCTCGATCTCAGTAGCAGCACCAACCTTAATGACAGCCACTCCACCGGCGAGCTTCGCTACCCGTTCCTGCAACTTCTCGCGGTCGTAGTCGGAACTCGATTCCTCAATCTCATTGTTGATCTGATCAACCCGACCTTTGATATCAGAGCCAGAACCTGCACCATCTATGATGGTCGTGTTTTCCTTGGTGATCTGGATCTTCTTCCCCTCACCCAAATCCTCGAGATTTGCTTTCTCTAGAGACATTCCAACTTCCTCGGAAATAACTTGACCACCTGTCAGTACTGCAATGTCTTGGAGCATCGCTTTGCGCCGATCACCAAAACCGGGCGCCTTTACTGCGGCTACCTTAACAATGCCTCTGATGTTGTTGACCACCAACGTTGCCAAAGCTTCTCCTTCTACGTCTTCAGAGATGATGAGGAGTGGGCGACTAGACTTGGCTACGCTCTCCAGCAACGGAAGTAGATCGCGGATATTCGAAATCTTCTTATCGTGAATAAGTACGTAGGGATTCTCTAGCTGTACGGATTGGCTTTGCTGATCATTGATAAAGTATGGAGAGATATAGCCACGATCAAATTGCATTCCCTCGACTACTTCTAGCTCGTTATCAAGCGTCGAGCCTTCCTCAACGGTAATCACCCCTTCCTTACCTACCTTTTCCATAGCTTCAGCGATAATGGATCCAATCTCTGCGTCGGAATTAGCTGAGATCGCGCCCACCTGAGCAATAGATTTGTCATCCTCACAAGGCTGGGAGAGGTTTTTGAGCTCGGTAACCAACGCAGCTGAAGCCTTGTCCACCCCGCGCTTCAGATCCATAGGGTCTAATCCCGCGGCGACCGATTTAAGCCCCTCTCTCAGAATAGCTTGCGCCAATACGGTAGCTGTCGTCGTACCATCACCAGCAGCATCGGAAGTCTGGGATGCAACTTCTTTGACCATTTGCACACCCATATTTTCAAACTTGTCCTCAAGCTCAATCTCTTTCGCTACGGACACTCCGTCCTTGGTGACGGTCGGTGCACCGAAACTCTTCTCCAAAACAACATTGCGCCCCTTTGGACCAAGGGTCACCTTGACCGCCTCGGCCAGCACATTGACGCCCTGAAGCATCCGCTGGCGTGCCTCGTCGGCAAATCTCACTTCTTTCGGCATTTCATATCTCCTAGGAAATTCTTTACAACCGGGAAACGGGTGTGCTGGGGGCTTTAGTCCTCAATCACGGCCACAACGTCATCTTCACGCATGACCAACACTTCCTCGCCTTCCACTTTGACTTCGGTACCGGAGTACTTGCCGAACAGGACCTTGTCGCCCGCTTTGAGGTCTAGGGCTCGAATTTCGCCGTTATCCAGCAGTTTTCCATTACCCACAGCGATTACTTCGCCCTTTACGGGCTTCTCCGCTGCAGCATCAGGAATCACAATACCTCCTGGGGAGGTCCGCTCTTCCTCGGTGCGCCGAATAATGACGCGATCATGTAAGGGACGAATCTTCATGGATGGGTCTCCATTTTCCAAACCTATGATTTAACTGAAAAAATTAATAACCAGTCGATTTTTTTATTAGCACTCGACCACGCAGAGTGCTAATAATAGGGGCGGTCCAACGGATTTCAAGGGGTTACCTCTCAATTCATGACACTGGAAAGCCACCCCGTTATGCTTACGGGCTGATTATGGGAGATGTTGCCGTTTGAGTTCACAGGCACTTTTAGTATTGACGACCTGCGCCAATTCGACGGAGGCAGACGAGCTTGCAAAAGTACTCGTAGAGAAACGCCTCGCCGCCTGCGTCAACAGGCTAGAGGGAGTTGTGTCCACTTATAGATGGAAATCAAAATTGGAACAGGACCAGGAAACGCTAGTGTTAATCAAAACAACCGAAGGGTGCTTTGATGACCTCGAAAACGCGATTTGCAAGCAAAGCAGTTATGAGCTACCAGAGCTTATTGCTATCCCTATCTGCAGAGGAACATCAACATATCTCGATTGGCTGGAAACTTCTGTAACAGATGAGAACTGACAACATGGATTGCCGCCCTTTTACGATTACTGTATTAGCAGTAGTTGCTCATTTCCTCATTGGGAACGTAGCGACGGCACAGAATGATGTTTTGCGTCCCGAAGCAGCCTTTCCGTACACGCTGGAGGCTTCAGCAGACGAGATTACCCTGACATTTCAGGTGCAAGAAGGCTACTACCTCTATCGGGAACGATTCGATTTCGAGAGTCTGACCAACGATGTTGTTCTAGGAGCTGCGCAATTTCCAGAGGGCATAATTCATGAGGATGAGTTCTTCGGCGTCGTAGAAACTTATCGTAATCAGTTTCAAATCCAGATTCCCTATCAACGATTAAACAATGTCGACGCAATGGACTTTCGTCTCATGCTGCAGGGTTGTGCAGATATTGGTCTTTGTTACCCCCCTCTGCGCTGGGATAGCACCGTGGCCCTTCCACCAGGGTCTGGGGACGATGGATCTTTATTATTTAGCCTCTTAACAGGTACTAATAATCCTGATGAGGTGCTCCCTCCCGAAGAGGCTTTCGTTATGAACGCGCGCGTGGACCGCGCAAATCAAATTACCGTGAGCTGGCTTATCATGCCCGGCTATTATCTCTACAAAGATAAGTTTGAGTTCAGTGTAAACGGCCCGATTGAGCTTGGAACCGCACGTCTCCCTGCCGGTGAACATCACGAAGATGAGTATTTCGGCGAAGTGGAAGTCTATTACGACTACGTAGAGGCCCAAATCCCTTTCTCCAGGGCATCCCCAGATGCTGTGGACATACAGTTCGATGCCTTATATCAAGGCTGTAAAGTCGACAGTATCTGCTACCCACTGATCGAAAGCTCACAAGCTTTGGGAGTACCTGCATCCAATGCGTTCACCCCCTCGGTATTTACTCCTACGAGTAATGGACCACTGCTCATATCCGAGCAAGATCGATTAGCCGGTGTGGTTATCAACTCCCCTCTCTGGATCGTTCTTGGAATGTTCTACGGCTTTGGCCTGCTCCTGGCATTCACGCCTTGTGTACTTCCAATGGTGCCGATTCTCTCTGGGATCATAGCTGGACATGGAAATAACGTGACCCCCACTAAGGGCTTCACGCTCTCCCTTGCTTATGTCATGGGCATGGCGGTTACCTACACCGCTGGCGGTGCTTTAGCGGCAATGGCAGGCGGACAGGTACAAGCTGCTTTCCAGCAACCCTGGATTCTGGCGCTCTTCGCAGGACTTTTTGTGGTTCTGGCCATGCCAATGTTTGGCTTGTTCGAACTACAGATGCCTGCAACTATTCAGGCACGAATAACGAGTATGGCAAATAATCAGAAGACTGGAACGTTCATCGGAACGGCCGTGATCGGAGCACTGTCGGCCTTGATCGTAACAACCTGTGTCGCCCCACCACTAGTTGCAACGTTGGCTGTGATCGGTCAGAGCGGTGACGTACTGCGTGGTTCGGGGGCATTATTTGCTTTGAGTCTCGGTATGGGCTCACCGCTACTACTAGTTGGCGCTTCGGCCGGAAAACTACTTCCAAAAGCGGGCCCATGGATGGGCGTCATCAAAGCATTTTTTGGTGTCATGATGCTCGGTCTCGCCATATGGATGATGGAACGCGTCTTACCTGGAAGCATTACGCTCACATTGTGGGCACTTTTAGTGTTCCTTACAGGGGTATTTCTAGGAGCGTTCGAACCCCTGCCGGAAGCACCCCCTCCCATGCGACGCCTTAGCAAGGGATTAGGTGTACTTGTCTGCTTATACGGGGCGCTTATGCTGATCGGTGTCACTCTGGGCGGCGATGACCCCCTCAGACCTATACCACAAGGATCTCTGTTTGCGGGATCTGTGGGAAATAGCGAAACGGATTATCCAACTTTCGAGCCTGTGGCATCTGTCGCCGAGTTGGAAGTTGCGCTGATAGCAGCACGGGAAGCTAACATACCGGTCATAGTAGACTTCACAGCAGAGTGGTGTGTCGCATGCAAGGAGTATGAGGAATACACATTCCCCGATTCAGCGGTCATCGCTGCGCTGGAGCCTTTCATGCTGCTGCAAATAGATGTGACTGAAAACAACGATGATGACAAGGCATTACTTCAGCATTTCTCTAGCTTCGGACCACCAACAATCGCCTTCTTTGATCGCCATGGACAGGAGAGAAAAGCTTACAAGCTCGTCGGTTTCGTTGGCGCAGAAGAATTTAGTGCGCACATCCGTCAAGTGAGCTCGTTATAAAAGTAAGCGGAACTTAGATGAAGCGCACAGCACTCCTTACACTCACGTTGAGCTCAGCGGCTATTATTGCGTACCTCAGTTATCGTATGCTCCTCCAACCTGCTGTTACGCCAACTGGTGAAATTGCCACTCCCGCCGAGCCAGTGGAGATTCTTCCGGACTTTACACTCGAGGACCTGGCGGGGGGTACGCGATCGATCCGTAGTTGGCCCGACAATGCCCTAATCATAAATTTCTGGGCAACCTGGTGTGCGCCATGCAGGAGAGAAATCCCTCTCCTGAAAGATTTTCAATCGGCTCACGCTGAAGAGTCTGTACAGGTCATCGGAATCGCTGTCGATCGCCTGGAACCTGTGAAAGAATTTGCCCGAGATATAGAATTTAATTACCCAGTCCTGGTGGGCCAGTCGGACGCAATGGATGCCGCCTCAGCATTCGGGGTGGATTTTTTTGCGCTTCCCTTCACCGTGTTTACCGATACCGAGGGCAACATCCTAGGCGTCCATACTGGTGAGGTGCACTTGGAGGATCTCGAAAATCTAAGTCAAATTCTTGCCGATCTCGCGACTCACACCACGGATCTTGCCACCGCGCGGGCCAGACTAGCTGATTTTTTATAGTTTACTTCTTTAATTTGACGCGAAATGCGTCGAAATGGGGTAAAATGGTTATTATTTCCAGCGATCTCCCGTAATGGCGCATTTTCTACTGATTAATGGTCCTAACCTAGCGCTCCTTGGCCAGCGAGAACCTAGTATCTACGGAACCACGACTCTGGAGGAGATTGAGACCCGCCTGAAGAATCTAGCTAAAAAAAGAGGGCATGAGCTGACCTGCTTCCAAAGCGATGCCGAACATAAACTTGTGAAGCGCGTTCACGATGCTCACGAAGAAAACGTCGATTTCCTTCTATTCAACCCAGCAGCCTTTACCCACACGAGTATCGTGTTACGAGATGCGCTTCTGGCGGTCAGAATACCGTTTATTGAGATTCACCTTTCTAATGTGGCTACCCGCGAAGACTTCAGACAACGCTCGTTTTTCTCTGATGTCGCCGTGGGCACTATTGCTGGTTTTGGCGTAACAAGCTATGAGCTCGCCCTAACCGCCGCCGAACATTATCTAGCTTAGAGGCACATCCGATGGATGTAAGAAAAGTAAAAAAACTTATTGAGTTACTGGAAGAATCTGAAATTGCAGAGATTGAAATCTCTGAGGGTGAGGAGTCAGTTCGTATCAGTCGCTACTCAACTGCCGTATCGGCCGACACCTTGGTTCCAAGCAAGGTGGTGCCGGCTGCCTCTATACCACATCCTGGAACAACAGGAGCGCCAACTACACCACCTACTGAAACCGAAACTCATGGCCATGAAATCAAGGCTCCCATGGTTGGCACCTTCTACTCCGGCCCCACACCCGGTGCCAAACCATTTGTAGAGATCGGCACCGAAGTAATGATCGGCGACACACTCTGCATCATCGAGGCTATGAAGATGATGAACCAAATCGAGGCTGATACCAGCGGACGAATCGTTAGTATCTTGGTCGAGAATGGTGCCCCGGTGGAGTTCGACCAAGTTCTTTTTATTATCGAAGAATAACCACCCATGCTGGATAAGGTTCTGATCGCCAATCGCGGGGAAATCGCGTTACGAATTCTTAGAGCATGCCAGGAACTCGGCGTTAAAACAGTCGCCACCCACTCTTCAGCCGATGCAAACCTTAAGCATGTTCTTTTAGCCGACGAAACCGTATGCATCGGACCTCCATCCTCCTCTGATAGCTACCTGAATATGCCTGCTATCATCGCGGCTGCGGAGGTCACTGACTCAGTAGCCATTCATCCAGGGTACGGATTCCTGTCCGAAAACGCTGATTTTGCTGAACGCGTCCAAGAGAGCGGATTTGTATTCATCGGCCCCGAGCCGAAAACCATTCGACTAATGGGAGACAAGGTTTCGGCTATAAAAACCATGAAGGCAGCGGGTGTCCCATGCGTACCAGGCTCAGAGGGAATTTTGTCAGAAGATGATAAGGAGAACGCAAAACTCGCACGAGACATTGGCTACCCAGTCATCATTAAAGCCGTTGGAGGTGGAGGTGGACGAGGTATGCGCGTCGTACACAGCGAAGCTTCGCTTTTGAATGCTATCAGTTTAACAAAGAGCGAAGCATTAGCAGCCTTCAGCAACGAGGAAGTCTATATGGAGAAGTTTCTCGAATATCCTCGCCATATCGAATTTCAGGTTCTTGCTGACAATCATGGAAATGCAATACACCTAGGTGAAAGAGACTGTTCCATGCAAAGACGACACCAAAAAGTGGTCGAGGAAGCGCCCGCTCCAGGAATCTCAGATGAAATACGAACAAAGATGGGAAATCGGTGTGCACGTGCTTGTCTGGATATGGGCTACCGGGGAGCAGGCACATTTGAGTTCCTGTATCAGAACGGGGAATTTTTCTTCATCGAAATGAATACTCGCATACAGGTAGAACATCCGGTGACTGAAATGGTCACCGGCATTGACCTCGTAAGGGCACAGTTATTGATCGCCGGCGGTGAACCAATTTCACACCAGCAAGATGAGGTCAGCTGGTCAGGACATGCTATTGAGTGTCGCATCAACGCGGAAGACCCCAAAACATTCATGCCATCACCCGGAACCGTCAATCTTTGGCATGCCCCGGGTGGCCCTGGCATTCGAGTAGATAGTCACCTGTATGGTGGTTATGCAGTCCCTCCCTATTACGATTCCTTAATCGCTAAGGTAATAGCACATGGAGACAGCCGCGAATCTGCCATTGCTAGGATGAGCACCGCTTTGAGCGAGATAGTGATGGAAGGTATTCGAACCAACGTCCCTCTTCATCAGGAAATCTGCCAACATGCTGCCTTCAAGACCGGTGGAACAGATATCAACTATCTAGAAAAGCGGCTGGGACTAAAATAGTTCAACCGTGTTTTGGCAAGAACTGCAAATCATCGTTAACACCGATGATGTACTGCGGACTGAAACTCTCCTCAGACTTGCCGGCGCAGAAGCGATTAGCTTAGCCGGTGTTAATAATCAAGAACTGCTAGAACCTCCCCCTGGAAAAACTCCGCTGTGGACCTCGGTTTTACTAAAAGCATTTTTTCCACCCGAAATATCACTAAGTTCAACAAGCGCAAATCTAAAAATTGCGCTGGGTGTAGAAACGGATATTACGCTCCACACCTTGTCCGATAAGGAATGGAAGGGCGCATGGGAAAGTCGAATACATACCCAACGCATTGGGAAACGATTGCTGATTGCTGGGGCTGATGACGATATAACCGATCACGAGAGGGTTGCTGTACACCTCAATCTAGGACTCGCTTTTGGCACCGGCGAGCATCCTACGACGGCGCTTTGTCTAGAGTGGCTGGATGCACATCTTCAGCCTGGAGTGCAAATCATGGATTATGGCTGTGGTTCTGGGGTCCTAGCAATTGCGGCCCTGCAATTAGGCGCAACCTACGGGTGGGCGGTTGACATCGACCCCCAGGCTCTGACCGCCACCCAGGCTAACGCATGCTTAAACCATGTTCAAGACCATCTCTGGATCGGAACACCCGATGTACTACCTACCATTCAAGTTGATGTGGTTATTGCAAATATTCTTGCTAACACTCTGAGTAACCTCGTTGAACTCTTCGAGCATTGTATTAAGCCTGGAGGATACTTGGTTTTGAGCGGAATATTAGAACCTCAGCACGACAGCCTTTGCCAAACTTATGAGCAACAATTCGGTCCATTCACGTTACAGCAAAGAGATGGATGGACACTTATTTCGGCCCCTCGCCGACAATAAAGACTTTAAATTCGAAAGTTTCTGAATTTTATGCAATCGTTTCTCAAACTGCAGACAAAACTTCAAACAAACAACGGTGAATCTCGTATGGCGAGCGGGAAGATCTCTCAATGACAACTGCTGTCGGAATACGTATCGGAGACATAGAGTTTTCGAATCGGTTAGCGCTGGCGCCAATGGCGGGGATTTCGGATCCGCCTTTCAGGCGTCTGTGTTCGCAGTTAGGCGCGACAATGACGCCAAGCGAAATGATCACTGCAGACACCAGACTGTGGAAGAGTAAAAAATCCCAACGACGACTAAGTGCTTGGTGCAACAAAACACCACGGATCATTCAAATCGCAGGATTTGACCCCGACATGCTAGCTAGTGCTGCATTAAAAGCCCAAAATCAGGGGGCTAATATCATTGATATCAACATGGGTTGTCCGGCAAAAAAAGTTTGCCGACGACTAGCCGGTTCAGCATTACTCAGAGACCCGAATCTCGTCCGCCGCATCCTGCAACAAGTTATTAGTCGCTCGGCAATTCCAGTGACATTAAAAATCCGAACGGGATGGTGCCCTGAGTCTCGAAATGGTATTGAGATTGCCCGTATTGCAGAGGATTGTGGTGTCGCTGCGCTGACTGTCCACGGACGGACACGCGCGTGCAAGTTTTCCGGCCATGCGGAGTACGAAACGATTCGTCAAATCAAAAAGTCCGTAAGCATCCCCATAATCGCTAACGGAGATATTGACTCGCCGGAGAAAGCTAAATCGGTTCTTGACTACACTTCTGCGGACGCAATAATGATCGGGCGAGGGGCGCGCGGCAATCCCTGGATATTTTCGAAAATTAATTCGTATTTATCAGACGCATTACAACTCGAGCTTCCCTTCGTCTCCGTCCGTGATATCATCCTTGCCCACCTCGACAGTCTGTACTCCTTCTATGGAGAGTTCACAGGAGTTCGCGTTGGTCGTAAGCATTTGACCTGGTATTTTCAACATCAGGACAGTGCACATGACTTCCGTCGGCGGATAGTGCGTGTGGAAACGGCTCAGGAACAACTAAAACTGACACAGTTTTTTTTAGACAAAACCCCGCAAGGGAACCGTATTGATCGAAGCAAAGAACAAGAAAAAAATACCCGGCAAACAAAAAATAGATGCGGGGGAAATAGTACGCGCAGGAGCGCGAAAGAAGCCGCTTGGGGCACTTGCGGATGAGGCACTTAGGGGTTATCTCAAGAGTCTCAATGGGGATAAGCCTGCGGAGCTTTACCAACTCGTCGTAGGCGAGGTGGAAAAGCCGTTATTCAGAATAGTGATGGACTATACTGACGGAAATCAGAGTCAGGCCGCTGAAATCCTCGGCATCAATCGTGGCACATTGCGCAAAAAACTAAAGCATTACAAGCTACTGGGTGGATGAACACCCAAAATAATCAGACTCGCCGTGCTCTTATTAGCGTGTCTGACAAAACTGGGCTTGTCTCCCTTGCCCAAGCACTGACTAAACTGTCATTCGAGATTATTTCAACCGGTGGTACTGCACGGGTTCTCCGAGAAGCGGGCGTACCTGTCAGAGATATCACCGAGCTGACCCAATTTCCAGAGATAATGGATGGGAGAGTTAAAACCCTCCACCCCTCCGTCTATGGAGGACTGTTGGCACGAACTGGGATAGACGAGACTGTGACAACAGAACACGATATCGAATGGATTGACCTACTGGTTGTGAATCTCTACCCCTTCGAATCTACAATCGCGCACCCCGACTGCACCATTAAGCAGGCTATAGAGAACATTGATATTGGCGGGCCAGCTATGCTTAGAGCTGCTGCTAAGAATCATTCTCGACTTACTGTAGTTGTTGAGCCTGATGACTATCAGAGGGTTCTAGATGCATTTGAGAACGGTGAGCCACCCGACGAGCTCAGACAGGAACTGGCAGTCAAGGCATTTAGCCACACGGGTGCGTATGACGACACTATCAGCACCTACCTCAGCCGCACGTATTTCCGAGAAGCATTTCCAACATCGCTGGCACTCAGAGGAATACGAACAGCTAACCTACGGTATGGGGAAAACCCGCACCAAAAAGCGGCTGTCTATCGTCTAGCTAAAACTGCTCAGTCGGGAGTCCCGGGAGCAATCCAGATTCAGGGGAAGCCCCTGAGTTTCAATAATCTTGCGGATACCGATGCTGCGGTTCAGTGTGCTAGAGCCCTCGGAGAATGCGGGTGCGTAATTGTGAAACACGCCAACCCCTGCGGAGCTGCAACTGCACAGACACCTCTTAAGGCTTATGAGAGAGCCTATCGTACCGACCCAACCTCCGCCTTCGGGGGGATAATTGCATTCAACCGTGCTCTGGATGGCGAGACAGCCAACGCGATCATCAACCAGCAACTAGCCGATGTGATTGTTGCGCCACAAATCTGTGACGACGCCCGACAAGTATTGGACAAAAAAAAGAGCGTACGAGTATTGGAGGTGACTGCACTCGAATCGGAATCAGGCAATGGAGATTGGGATTTTCGAAGCCTAGAAGGCGGTTTTCTGGTGCAGGAACACGACTTAGACAAATCACAAAATATTGAGCTCAAGATTGTCACAAAACGTGCCCCATCCGACCAGGAAATCAAAGATTTACACTTCGCCTGGACCATAGCTAAGTATGTCAAGTCCAATGCTATTGTGTTCGCTAGTGAAGGCAGAACGCTAGGAGTGGGTGCCGGTCAGATGAGCCGTGTCATGAGCGCTCGCATTGCCGCAATGAAAGCTGCTGATGAAGGACTAAACCTTGCTGGTTCAGCTATGGCGTCTGATGCCTTTTTCCCATTCCGGGATGGCATCGATATTGCCGCAAAACACGGAATTACATGCGTTATACAACCGGGCGGTTCGGTGCGCGACAAGGAAGTCATTCTGGCGGCTGACGAACATAATATTGCAATGGCTCTAACTGGAGTAAGACACTTTCGTCACTAGTACAACACCCATAACAGTAAAAGATAAACAGCAATGAAAATTCTAGTTGTCGGGGGTGGGGGCCGCGAACATGCGTTAGCATGGAAATTCGCACAGTCCCCGCTGGCCTCTGAGGTCCTTGTGGCCCCTGGAAACGCAGGAACAGCAAGAGAGCCTAAAACACGCAATGTGCCCATAGCCGCCGATGATCTAAGAGGCCTACTGGAATTAGCAAAATCTGAAAGAGTTGAGTTGACAGTTGTCGGCCCCGAGCAACCTCTTGCTGCAGGGCTCGTTGATTGCTTTGAAGAGGCGGGACTTAAGTGTTTTGGTCCTCGTGCGGCGGAAGCCCGCCTGGAATCATCAAAGACATTCACAAAAGAGTTCCTACAACGACACAATATTCCTACTGCCGCCTACGGTAGCTTTGATGATCTGGACGCGGCAATGACCTACGTTCGCTCACAACCTCTGCCTGTAGTCATCAAGGCAGATGGGCTAGCAGCAGGGAAAGGTGTGGTAATCGCCGAAACGCTTCCCGAGGCCGAAAATACGCTGCGAAACATGCTGGAACACAACACCTTTGGAAAGGCGGGTTCGAAGGTAGTGGTAGAGGAATTTTTGCGAGGCGAAGAGGCGAGTTTCATTGCTATGGTAGACGATACACGGATTGTTCCACTCGCGAGCTCTCAGGATCATAAAACCCGTGATGAAGGTGATAGGGGCCCAAATACTGGTGGAATGGGCGCCTACTCTCCGGCCCCGGTGATGACACAACACGTTCATGAACAAGTCATGCGAGAAATTATGCTCCCAACCGTCGCTGGCATGCATGCCGACGGTATGGCCTACAGAGGGTTCCTCTACGCCGGACTGATGATCAATGCCAAAACCGGTGCCAAGGTGCTCGAGTTCAACTGTCGATTCGGTGATCCAGAGACCCAACCCGTATTGGCCAGACTCCGATCTGATCTTGCAGAACTGTGCCTAAGAACGTTCGATGGATCTCTCGAAACAGCCGAGGTGGACTGGGATCCTCGGGTAGCGCTTGGAGTTGTTATGGCGAGCGGTGGCTATCCCGAAAGCTACAATAAAGGCGCAAAGATCACTGGACTGGAAAACATTTTCGACAAGGATACTAAAATTTTCCATGCGGGGACCAAGCTTGATAGTGAAGAGATCGTGACCAGCGGTGGACGAGTACTGTGTGTCGTGTCACTTGACAACAATGTCAGCGGCGCGGCAAACCGCGCTTATACGACCGTGGGGCAAATTAGCTGGGAAGACGTTTTTTACCGGGGGGACATCGGGTATCGGGCCATAGACCGTGAACGCGCTGAGGGTGCTGTCTAGCGCTTCATCGCCTCAAAGAATTCAGCATTCGTCTTGGTATCCTGCAGCTTACCCAATAAGAATTCGATGGCTGCTAATTCATCCATCGGGTGTAAGACTTTTCGTAATACCCACATTTTTTGTAGCTCATCGGGCTCCGTCAGTAGCTCTTCTTTTCTAGTGCCGGACCGATTGATATGAATTGCTGGAAAGACGCGCTTTTCAGAAACCCGACGATCCAGGTGGATTTCCAGATTACCGGTCCCCTTAAACTCCTCATAAATAACCTCATCCATCTTGGAACCCGTATCGACTAGTGCAGTCGCGATTATTGATAGGCTTCCTCCCTCCTCAATATTTCTAGCCGCTCCAAAAAACCGTTTAGGCCTCTGCAGTGCGTTAGCATCAACCCCACCAGTCAACACCTTACCAGAGGAGGGTACGACCGTATTATAGGCACGCGCCAATCTCGTAATTGAATCGAGCAAGATCACAACATCGCGTTTATGCTCCGTCAGACGCTTGGCCTTTTCAATGACCATTTCTGCTACCTGAACATGTCTGGTTGCCGGTTCATCGAAAGTGCTCGAAACAACCTCACCCCTAACAGTACGTTCCATCTCAGTTACTTCTTCAGGACGCTCGTCTATGAGTAGGACAATAAGATCACATTCCGGCTGATTGGCAACGATGGAGGCCGCTATATTTTGAAGCAACATTGTCTTGCCAGCCTTTGGTGGCGAAACAATCAGTCCACGCTGTCCTTTTCCTATAGGGGCAACCATATCGATGATCCGGGCTGTCAAATCCTCAGTGCTACCATTGCCCTGTTCAAGCTTCAATCGTTGTGTTGGAAATAGCGGCGTCAGATTCTCAAACAGAACCTTACTCTTAGCATTTTCGGGGGCATCATGGTTGATCTGGCCCACCTTTAGCATGGCGAAGTACCGCTCCCCATCCTTTGGCGGGCGGATTAAGCCAGATACTGTATCTCCGGTGCGGAGGTTGAAGCGACGAATTTGACTGGGTGAGACGTAGATGTCATCCGGGCCCGCCAGATAAGAGCTGTCCGCTGAACGCAAGAACCCGAAACCATCTTGCAGAATCTCTAACACACCCTCGCCAAAAATATTCTCGCCCTTTTGAGCGTGAGATTTAAGAATCGAAAAAATAATGTCCTGTTTTCGGGAACGCGCAAGGCTCTCAAGCCCCATGGACTGAGCTAGATCGACGAGCTCCGACGCGGGACGCGTCTTGAGTTCCGCGAGATTCATGGCGCTTTTCGTCAGTTCAAGTTCTGCAGCAGGAATGATCTCCAGATCTTCGTCATCAGGAAACTCTTCGCGTTTTTTCCTGCGGGGCGATCTCTTTTTCCCGTTGCCGTCTCGAGACTGCCTATGGCTATTCTTCGAACGGGCTCGTGATGAATTACCCAAATATCCTCTCACAAATAATCTACCAAAATTAAAAACCTTGCAGCTATAAATCTATATGTTGATCAATGAAAGCGGCCAGCGTCCCTTTTGCGACCGCACCAATCTGTTGTCCTTCGACAGACCCATCCTTCAAAAGAAGAAGAGTTGGTATGCTACGGACGTTGTATTTCATCGGCGTCTGAGGATTCTCATCAATGTTTATCTTTACCACTTTAAGACGATCCTGGTACTCGTCCGCTATGGTGGACAAGATCGGCGCGATCATCTTGCAAGGCCCACACCACTCTGCCCAAAAATCCACCAATACCGGACATTCAGATTTCACAACGTCGTTTTCAAACTCACTATCGGTCGTATGCAAAATATGGTCACTCACCTACTACTTCCTCCAGTCCTTGATCATCTCCTCTAGAAAAATTACCACCGAATGGATGCACTCAATAAAGCCAAGGAGCCGGGCTGAAGTGACGGTACCCTCCCGGTAAGGCACAATGTCTCTGGTTATCGCTTCCTTACGACACTCGCGGGAATACGGTGGGTATCTTGAGGGGGCGAGTACTTTCGCCTAGTTGCCCTATTTTGAACCGTTGAGAACATAATTTGCAAGTTTTTACGAGTGAGTCTAACTCCTCACCCGAGCCGGATGACTATCTGACTGAGCTCAAGTTCAGCGCTCTTTCACTCCCTGAAAAGCTCCTGAGGGGCATAGTTGATGCGGGTTTCCACCATTGCACCCCCATACAGGAAAGCACTCTACCTCTAGCCTTGTCAGGCCGTGATGTAGCTGGTCAGGCTCAGACAGGAACTGGCAAAACTGCCGCCTATCTGGTGGCGTTATTTTGCCAACTCACCAATTCAAAACCGCTCCCCACTCAGAATCCGGGCCCCAGAGCGCTCATTCTGGCGCCAACAAGAGAACTTGCGGTACAAATTCATGCCGATGCAACTCAGCTTGGGCAACACTTACCTTTCAAACTCAGACTTGCTTTTGGAGGAACAGATTACGAAAAACAAAGACAGGAACTAGTCGCTGGAGTAGATGTGTTGATCGGCACACCAGGACGAATCATCGATTACTTCAAACAGAAGGTATTTTCCTTCCGCCGCGTCCAGGTGATGGTACTCGATGAAGCGGACCGCATGTTCGATCTGGGCTTTATTAAGGATATCCGATATGTATTGCGCCGCCTTCCAGAAAGAGAAAAGCGGCTCAACATGCTCTTCTCAGCAACGTTATCGCACCGAGTTCTTGAGCTTGCTTACGAGCATATGAACGACCCAATACCCATTCGGATCGAGCCAGACAAAATAACGGTAGACCGCGTGCGCCAGAGCATCTACTTCCCATCAAACGAAGAAAAAATTCCTCTATTAATTACTCTCCTTAATCAGAGAGACGCTCGACGAACCATGATTTTTGTTAACACGCGTCGTGAAGCAGATAGGCTGCAAAATTTCCTAGAGCACAATGACATTCATGCGCAAGCAATTTCGGGAGATGTCCCTCAAAAAAAGCGACTGAGAATGTTCAAGGATTTTCTGTCAGGTGATCTTCCAGTTTTGATCGGTACGGATGTCGCCTCTAGAGGCCTTCATGTTCCGGACGTAAGCCATGTTTTTAACTATGACCTACCCCAAGATCCCGAAGATTACGTACATCGAATCGGCCGTACCGCACGAGCTGGTGCTTCGGGCGACGCTATTAGCTTCGGTTGTGAAAACTACGCTGTATCGTTGCCCGACATCGAAAGCTTCATAGGGCGAAAAATCCCAGTCGAACAAATCAAACATGAGTCGCTAGTTCCGGTAAAAACGCCACCTCACCGATCAAAACCTCGATCTAAGCAATCTCGGAGGTCTTCCGGTGAAAGTGTGAAGAACAGACGACGTAAACAAACGAGCCCTAAAAGAAGGTGATAACTCTCTCTTCCGCTAACCTCCCGTCAGCTCACACACTCCATCAACGGCCGGGAAATGGTGTATTGGTCGAGGTGGATGCCTGGAATCTGGGCGTCTGATCGCCACCACGAAACCCAGGCCAAACTCTCTGGCCGCCTGAAGCACGGGCGCGCTATCGTCTATCAATATCGTACTCAGGGGATCAAACCTTTCATCCGCATGAAATCTCTCCCAAAATTCTCGGGTCTCCTTGGGAAAGCAAAACTCATGGGATGAGACTAGAGCATCAACGTGCTGATCCAGCCTCGTCTGATCAATCTTTATAGCAAGGGTATCAGGATGAGCATTTGTAACCAGCAACAGCCGTTTATCTCGCTTTCTCACAGACGTTAAAAAATCTATTGTTCCTGGAAGGAATCGGATCAGGTGACGATGCTCTCTCTTCAGCGCTCGTATATCTAGTCCCAAATCCTCGCTCCAGTGATCAATGCAGTACCAGGCGAGGCAGCCTTCCAAAGCCTTATAGCGTCCCAGTAATTTTGTGCGTGCGCGGCCCTTACTTACTCCGTGCTTCTTTGCATAACAAGAGGGAACTATTTCATGCCAGAAAAAATTATCGAATGCCAGATCAAGTAGTGTACCGTCCATATCAACTAAAACAGTATCAATACTCTCCCAAGAAACTATGGGCCGAGTTGAACCATGTATGATTTTGTGAGGCGTTAACATGCCTCACCATAATACCGAAACAGAAAGATTGAGGAATCCATGAGCTTAAGTGTTCAACAGGGGCTGCTTGAGGAACTCAGAGAAATAGCCACAACAGCAGGAAAGGCTATTATGGCCGTGTATGAAAAGGATTTTACCGTGGAGTTCAAAGACGACAACTCCCCACTCACCGAAGCAGATCGCACCGCACATGAAATCATTCGGGACCAGCTTGTAACACTTAACCCTGCTCTCCCTGTGCTATCAGAAGAGTCATCCCCGGAAGAAATAAGAGGCCGAGCCGATTGGGAGTGTTTTTGGTTAGTGGACCCCCTGGATGGGACAAAGGAATTCTTAAAGCGAAACGACGAATTTACTGTGAATATCGCACTAATTGAGCGCAACCGGGCCACACTCGGTATCGTACTAGCCCCTGCGCTAGAAATTAGTTACGAAGGAGCACTGGGCTTAGGGACCTGGCGGCGTAGTGCAGACGGACTCAGTACACCAGTCAGGGTTTCCACAGCACTCCACAAACCCAGGGTCGTGAGCAGTAGGAGCCATTCAAACAAGTACCTAGCCGATTATCTGAAGGCCCTGGGGCCCCATGAGCTTAAGACCATGGGAAGCTCGTTGAAAATCTGTCTAGTCGCAGATGGACAGGCGGACATCTGTCCCCGGCTTGGACCAACCTCTGAATGGGATACAGCGGCTGCACAGGCTATCCTCGAGAGTGCTGGTGGAGTTATGATGGACCTGTTCGGCCGGCCCCTGAGGTATAACACGAAGGAGGACTTGTTGAACCCCCATTTCCTGGCATTTGGGGACCATAGACGAGACTGGCTGCGGGCGGTTCGTGGCGACTAGTGGCAGAAAAGATCGAAACTGAAGTCTTCAAAAATGTAGAGCGACTCAAAGAGTTGCGCGTAGAGCATCAAGACCTGGACCAGGTTATCTCCCGGCTGGCTGATGATCCGCATGTGGATCAGATCATGTTAAGACGCTTGAAGAAACGCAAGCTCATGATCAAAGACATGATCACCCAGCTTGAAAGTGACCGCATCCCGGACCTGAACGCCTAACGCAAACCTTATATGAGGCAGCCATCACGTTGTCGGGGACGGCGGCGCTGGGGTGTGTTGTAAGTGCCTAACAAAGACGGGAGCCAGCAAATAAGGCGCATATGCGGGCGCTGCAAAAAGCCTTAATTACGCAGAGCTGCCTTTTAACTCGTTTCAGGTACTACGCCTTCGGCACCCTGTGCTGGTGGCATCTCTCGTTCTGCGTCACCAACCGGATCTTTGTTTTGCTGAGCCCGACCCAAAGCGAGCGAAAGCACACACCAGACTGCCGCAAAAGGCACGGTCGCCGCTGCCATCAAGGTCATACTTCCCAAGGCGCTCAACACACCTTGAATTCCAGCACCGGCCACATCACCACCACGATAAAGAAAAACATCAATCATAGGTTTCGCTTTGTATTTCTCTGCTGGGGAAACAACGCTGAATAAAGTTTCTCTAGCTGGCCGGGAAATTGCGTAACGGGTTGCCCTATGAAGTGCTTGGAAAATTGCCATAACACCGTATACCGGCCAAATAGCCAAGACTGCGAATCCTGCCACCGTCACCAATGGCAAAATAGCTAGGGTCCAGCCCACTCCTAATCTCTTGATAACACGCGTAGTAATGAAAATCTGTGTTATTAGCGTTGCACCCTGAGCAAGCGCATCAAATTGGGCAAAACCACCTACTCTCTGACTGAAGGTATCCGTGTTTTCCAAAATGATATTGGCCTGAGTAAAATAGATTAGCGTATTGGAGATAGCGAGAAAGATAATAAAGATTGCAATACCGAGTAGGTACGGTGATTTCATGACAGCTGTCGCACCGTCCCAAAAACTCCCTCCTATGCGCTCTCCAGATGTTGCAACTACCACATCGTTCGCCGTCGCAAGGCGTGAGTGTTCAGACCCCACAGCCACCCTATCAAGGGTCAACATGACAGCGATGGAAGCTCCGAAAAATGCGGCCCCTGCCAGCATCAAACCTGCTGGCAGATAGACCGATTCTGTCAACCCACTTATTACACTTGTAGCCCAACCACCGACTAGTGCCCCAACGGTACCGCCAATACCAACAAAAGCGAATATCCGCTTACCTTGATCTACATTGAAGATGTCTACCATAAAAGCCCAAAAAAGGCTGTTCACAAATAGGTTGATTGCGCTTAGCCACGCGTAAAATGTGTACCCCACACCACGAGCAACATTCGTTTCCGCATCAGTTCCAATCAAACCTCCGCCAGCCCCGGCATCTATAACCAGCAAACCCGAAAATCCAATCAAACAAACGATGACAAAAAAATAACCTATGGGTATAAAGCGTCTTCGGTCCAGTCGACTGACAACGCCACCAAAAAGAAGGACGAGAACCAGGGATACAATAGAAGTAACGATAAATAACCAGCGAAGCTGCCCCATCCCTCCTGATACGCCCATGGCCTCTCGTACCGGACGTAGAAAAAAATACCCGCAAAGCACACAGAAATAGAAAACCCCTGCGAGAGACGCCAAGGTAAGCTCGCCGCGCCTAAAGTTCAGCGCACGCGCCAGCCAGTCCGTCATCATTTTTTCTCCGTTGGTCCCAACCAGTGCCGAGGGATAATCCAGTATAACGGCCTAAAGAGCCTACTATACGACTCCTTGCCACCTAGTTAGCCCCCATGCAACCAATCAGGAAATCCTCAAGATCTTCGCAAAACATATTTAACCGATTGTTTTAAAATGCATTATCCCCCAACATTGAGGATCGGTATAAATTAATCCGCTGGAGATACAGACTAACTTGCCAAAGGGACGGGGTTTAAGGCTAGGATATAGGGGTCCCGGACACCCTCTTTAACTAAAGAATACTGAAACAATAACAACAAGGGGAACTTGTGGCTGCATCTTATAAGACCGAACAAATTCGTAATATTGCCATCGTTGGACATGCGGGATCAGGAAAAACAACCCTGATAGAGGCTTTACTACAAAAGACCGGCGCAATTAGCGACGTCGGCTCAGTGGAAAAGGGCACTACGGTGTCCGATTTCACAGACCAAGAAAAGCGACTACAGCACTCGCTTGACGCAACCGTTTGTCATCTGGAACACGACGGACATCACATAAATCTTCTGGATACTCCCGGTTATCCTGATTTTATGGGACGCGCGCTGGGCATACTCCCTGCAGTAGAAACTGCTGCCATCGTAGTCAGCGGACAAGCAGGAGTCGAACTGGTCACACAACGCATGATGGACTTCACGGCCACACGGAAGCTTTGTCGACTAATTATTGTTAATCAAATCGATATGGAGAACATCGATTTACACTCCGTATTGCGTGAGATCAGAGATACTTTTGGCAAGCAATGTTTGCCACTTAATCTTCCAGCGAATAATGGTCAAACAGTGGCAGATTGTTTCTTCGAGCCGGCTGATGCAACTCCAGATTTCTCTTCGGTCGCAGCGGCACATACCGAGATGATTGATCAGGTCGTCGAGCTTGATGATGATCTTATGGAGATTTATCTCGAACAGGAGGAGGATATATCCCTTGATCAGCTCCATGATCCATTCGGGCAAGCCCTTCGAAGAGGGCATCTCATCCCAATTTGCTTTGTCTCAGCAGAAACTGGTGCTGGACTGAGACAACTACTACGAGTGTTTTCCCAGCTTATGCCAAGCCCATTGGAAGGTAATCCGCCTGAGTTTTACGTAGCTAACGGCGAGGAAAGGCCGTTTGAGGTGGACGCAGCACAGTCTGATGGACATTTTGTCGGACACGTCTTTAAAGTCAATGTGGATCCGTATGTTGGACGCCTCGCAACATTTCGCGTACATCAAGGCGAACTCAAAACCGGTTCACAAGTTTATGTCGGTGACAGGCGTAAAGGTGTGAAGCTATCGCACTTGTACCGTGTTCAAGGCAAAGATCTTGAGGAAATGAGCGTATCCGTATCAGGCGATATCTGCGCTGTATCGAAGATTGAAGATCTTGAGTTTAATAATGTCCTGCACTCCAGTCACGATGAGGACGAAGTACAAATGCGCCCTGTCACGATACCTCCACCGATGCATGGGGTGGCATTGGAATTATTGCAACGAGGACAGGAAAAGAAGCTTTCGGACGCGCTGCACAAACTCTCCACGGAGGACCCCAGCTTGCTGCTCGAGTTCAATGCACAGTCCAACGAAACAGTGTTGCGCGGCATGGGGGAACTACATCTACGGCTGGTACTGAGCCGAATGAAGGAAGAGTTTGGTATAGACGTCTCCACTCGGCCACCGAAAATTGCGTATCGGGAAACGGTTACCCGCCCGGCAGAAGGGCATCACCGACATAAGAAACAAACCGGTGGAGCGGGGCAATTTGGTGAAGTTTTTCTAAAAATCGAACCTCTGTCTCGTGGTTCTGGCTACGAATTCTCCAACAAGGTAGTAGGAGGATCCATTCCAGGGCAATTCATCCCCGCGGTGGAGAAAGGCGTCAAACAAGTAATCGATGAAGGCGCGGTTGCGGGTTATCCGCTTCAAGACGTACGCGTCATCGTTTATGACGGAAAACACCACCCTGTAGATTCGAAAGAAATCGCTTTCGTAGCAGCCGGAAAACGAGCTTTCGTTAACGCAATTTCGAAAGCAAAACCGATCGTTCTAGAACCCGTTGCAAAAATAGAAGTCACAACACCAAGTGAGTCTGTGGGGGATATAACTGGGCACCTGTCCGGAATAAGGGGACGGATAGCCGGTAGTGATTCAGTCAGCGGCAACCGCGTAAAGATATCAGCTCAGGTACCGCTCTCTGAGCTGGGCGATTATCAAACAACATTAAAGTCATTAACCGGCGGCGAGGGAGTTTTCACGATGGAGTTTGATCATTACGAAACAGCGCCACAGCCGGTGCAAAAAGAATTGGAAAAGGCTTTCAAACCCTCTGCAGACGAGTAGAGATCCCTATTTCAAGCCTCTCGTCCGTACTGAGACGGGCTTAAAGGTTGATATGACCACAGAAATGACAGGTTGGCAGTTCTGGGTCGATCGTGGTGGCACCTTCACGGATGTAGTGGCGTGCACCCCTCAGGGTCACTTAAAAACATTAAAGCTACTTTCAGAGAATCCCGGACAATATCAAGATGCAGCGGTTCACGGTATTCAGAAATTTCTGAGTGCCGCAAAGTCCCATGTCAGAGAAGTCGATTCCGTGAAAATGGGGACGACCGTAGCCACCAACGCTCTACTGCAACACCGCGGTGAGCCAACACTTCTAGTAATTACCGAAGGCTTTCGTGACGCTCTTCGTATCGGCTACCAGGAACGTCCGGACATTTTTGCGCTAGACATACAGTTGCCTGAAATGCTCTACAAAGAAGTGGCAGAGGTAAAGGAACGTATTTCAGCAAAAGGTGAAATCATTCGCTCCTTAGATGAAGAAGCTCTTCAAAATTCGCTAATAGGTGCACTTGAGCGTGGCATCAATAGCGTCGCTATCATTTTACTTCATGGTTATAGATTTCCACAGCATGAAAAGCGTGTTGCCACACTTGCTCGTCAACTAGGCTTCAAACAAGTGTCAGTTTCACATGAAACCAGCCCTTTGATGAAGTTGGTTACACGGGCAGATACAACTCTCATGGATGCGTATCTTTCACCAGTCCTAGACAGGTACGTCAGTAATGTTCGCTCCGGTTTAAACAACATTTTAGAAACTTCACCACTCATGTTCTTCATGCAGAGCCACGGAGGGCTTGCGCGTGCGGATCATCTGCGGGGGAAAGACAGCGTACTTTCGGGACCTGCGGGAGGAGTTGTCGGGATGGTGCAGACAGCAGCCTCAGCGGGTTTTGAAAAGTTGATTGGTTTTGATATGGGCGGCACTTCAACAGATGTATCACTTTTCGAAGGCCATTATGAGCGGACGGACAGCGCCTTAATCGGAGGTGTGCGAGTCACCGCTCCAATGATGCAGATTCACAGCATTGCAGCCGGAGGAGGATCAATACTGAAATACGAATCCTCCCGTCTTCAGGTGGGGCCAGAGTCGGCCGGCGCATTTCCAGGGCCTGCATGCTACCGGAACAGCGGGCCTATTACGGTTACGGATGCCAACGTTTATTTAGGTCGTATCCAGGGAGAGTTTTTCCCGAAGACGTTTGGAGAAAACTCGAACCAACCCATCGATACCGGAGTTGTAAAAAAAAGATTCAGCGCACTGGCTAAAGAAGTGGGGAAATCCACAGAAAAAAAAGTGAGCCCACATGACATCGCAAACGGCTTCTTACGAATCGCTATAGAAAAAATGGCAAACGCCATCAAAAAAATCTCCATACAGCGTGGGCACGACGTAACCGAATTCACCCTATGTTGCTTTGGTGGCGCTGGGGGGCAACACGCTTGCCAGGTCGCCGACGCTTTGGGGATAGGCAAAATTTTTATTCACCCCCTAGCAGGCGTCATGTCCGCCTATGGAATAGGCCTAGCCGACCTACGGGTCGTAAAACAAAGGGCCTGCGAAAAGCCCCTGAATCCAGACTATGTCCAGAAACTAGGCGCAGATTTCTATGGCCTGACCCGACAGGCCGAAAATGAACTCCGTGAACAGGGTATCGAAGATGAACTGATGCGTTTCGAGCAACGACTGCGGCTGAAGATTGCTGGGTCAGATGCAGCACTCACAATTCCCTGGAGTAAAACGAACTCTCTCAACGAAATAAAGAAGTGCTTCCACAAAAAACATGAGCAACACTTTGGATTTCAGGCACAAAACACAACGATTATTCTGGAATCGATCGAATCAGAAGCTATAGGAGAAATGGCTAATGCAGAAGAAAAATCGCTTCCAGAATCAAATGTTTCCTTGAATCCCATTGACTACAGAACAGTCTGGTTTCAAGACCACAAGAAAAAAACTCCTGTTTATCAGAGAGAAGAGCTTCCAAGCCGGGTTTTTATCCCGGCTCCGGCCGTTATTGTCGAGAAAAATGCCACCACCGTCATTGATCCAGGTTGGCAGGGGAAGGTGAATGAATTCGGACACCTTATTATCTCACGAGTCGCAAATAGGGAAGAAAGAGAGAAGGTCTCGACATCAGTTGACCCGATCATGCTCGAAGTCTTCAATAATCTTTTTATGCACGTTGCGGAACAGATGGGTGTTGTGCTCGAACACACGGCACACTCTGTCAATATCAAAGAGCGTTTGGATTTCTCCTGCGCGCTTTTCGACCCGGAAGGTGGGCTGATTGCGAACGCACCGCACATACCGGTGCATCTTGGTTCCATGGGAGAAAGTGTGAAAACGATCCTGGATCAAAATCACACCACTATGACACCAGGAAACGTGTATGTTCTGAATGCGCCCTATAACGGTGGCACACACCTGCCGGATATCACAGTCATCACCCCAATTTTTGATGAAACAGAAAACAAACTTGAATTTACCGTGGCTTGCCGGGCACATCATGCAGATATCGGCGGTAAGACGCCTGGATCCATGCCTGCGACAAGCAAGACAATTGATGAGGAGGGAATCCTCCTCGACAACATGGTGCTAGTTAGGAACGGAGCCTTTCTCGAGGAAGAAATCAGAGCTGCCTTGTGTGCTGGTCCTTACCCGGCCCGAAACCCGGATCAGAACATTGCAGATCTTAAAGCACAGGTGGCTGCAAACACGAAAGGCGTCGCTGAGCTTAACAACATTGTGGACCGTTTTGGTCGGGAGGTAGTACATGCCTACATGGAACATATCAAGACCAACGCAGAAGAATGTGTCAAAAAAGCGATCTCCAAGCTAGTCGATGGAAGCTGGTCAGTCGAACTAGACAATGGAGAACAAATAAAGGTTTCGGTCCGGGTCGATACAAAACTGGGACGGGCAATAATTGATTTTAACGGGACCTCTCCAGTAAGCCAGTACAATTTCAACGCGCCCGCCGCCGTTGTTCGAGCCGTTGTTCTTTATGTGTTTCGCACACTAGTAGAGGAAAACATCCCCCTGAATGATGGTTGTCTCCGCCCGTTAACGATACGGCTACCCGAATCGAGCCTGGTCAATCCCAGCTATCCGGCCCCGGTCGTGGCTGGTAATGTCGAAACATCACAGTGCATTACAGATGCTCTCCTGGCTGCCTTAGGCGCATGCGCAGCTTCCCAAGGAACTATGAATAATTTCACGTTTGGTAATGACCAACATCAATACTACGAAACCATCTGCGGTGGTGCTGGTGCAGGACCAGATTTTTGTGGTGCGAGTGCGGTGCATACCCACATGACTAACTGCCGGCTAACAGACCCCGAAGTTTTAGAGTGGCGCTACCCAATCCGCGTCGAGCGGTTTGAGATCCGACCCGGTACGGGAGGAACCGGAGCTAAGCACGGCGGGGACGGAGTAGTACGCGAGATTCGTTTTCTTGAGCCGATGCAAGCGGCCATTCTTTCAAACCGCCGGCGAGTTAAACCGTTTGGGCTTGCGGGCGGGGGCAATGGGCAATCGGGTAGAAACTACATCATCCGTGAATCGACTGATAAAACGGAAGAAATCGGCGCCACCGAGGAGGTGGAACTTGCCGCAGGAGATCGTTTCGTTATTGAGACGCCGGGCGGAGGAGGTTATGGCCAAAACAACTGATAGCCCTAATCCAGCTTTTTTAGCTGTGAACCAAGGTATGCTCGGTAGCCAATGAAACTAGTAGAGGAAAAGATGAGGTTCATTTTTGTGCTGGTAGCGTTCTCGTGTCTACCTATTGCAGCGGCCGCTCATCATTCGCGGTCGGAGTTTTCGGATCGCGAGTTAGAGCTTGAGGGCGAGCTCATCGAGGTTGCTTGGCGCAATCCGCATCCACTCTTCAACATCAGGAGCATCAGCGACAACGGTGAAGAGCAGGTGTGGCGACTCGAGGCCTACGGCAACGCGCTCACGCTCCAGCGCACGGGCGTCTCGGGAGAGATGTTCGTGCCTGGCAGTCAGGTCAGGGTCTTCGGTCGGGTATCGGACCGACGAGATCGGGTCATGCTCACGAGCCACATTCAATTGCACGATGGAACGGAAGCAGTGCTCGAATACGAGGCTGAACCGCACTGGTCGGAGAACGCCGTTGGTGGCCAAGATTCCTGGGTCATCGACGAAGCTGTCTTGCGGCGAGCGGCCGTCGAGAACAGAGGCATCTTCCGCGTCTGGAGTATTCCCCGACGAGGACTGGAGAGGGAGCACTTTCCGTACAACGCAGCGGCGTTAGCCGCACGGGCAGAATGGGATCCTCTCGACAACTTCTTAAGACGGTGCGAATCTCACGGGATGCCGAGCATCATGAGGAGCTCACAGCCTATGGAGTTCGTCGAGGATGGGGATGCCATTCTCATACGGATGCAGTTTTTCAATGTCGTTCGTACCATTCACATGCGCGATGTGGATGATGCCGAGGACCAAGCCGCGTCGAAGTTCGGTTATTCCGCCGGGCGCTGGGAGGACGACAATACGCTCGTCATCGAGACGACGCATATTAACTGGCCATACGTCGACTTGGGGGGAGCGCCGCTGAGCGAAGATGCCCGCATCCTCGAACGTCTGACCCTCAGTGACGATCAGAGCCGGTTGAACTATCACATGACCATAATAGATCCGGTCTACTTGACGGAACCTGCCACGCTGGATCGCTACTGGCTCGCTTTAGGACTTGAGGTGCAACACTACGAGTGCGTGATTGAGTAAAGCATCTGAAGGGACTTCCCTATTAAACCGTTTGGGCTTCCGCCCAAGCTGGATGAACATGGTAACTCTAGGGGATAGTGGGACAAGCTTTTCAGCTCCTTAGTAAACTTTCCGCTCCCCCGAGTAAACGCTCTGAAAGAGACTTTTTTCGTTTGAAAGTTAAACCGTAGAGATCAGACTCGGTAGCAGCCTCACTGAGAAAGTCGTCGCTGGTACGAATCTCATCAATCAAACCGAGTTCCAACGCCCGTGTGCCGTACCAATGCTCACCAGTTGAGATTCGCTCTATGTCGATCTGAGGTCGATGTCCTAAGATCTGCATCTTGAAGAGCTCATGCACATCTTCTATCTCTTCTTTGAGCTTGCCACGATCTTCGTCCGTGTTCTTTCCAAACATTGTAACGGTTCGCTTATAACGCCCCGCTGTAATCTGTTCGAAATCCACCCCCTTATCTTCCAGGAATCTATTAAAGTTGGGAAGTTGTGCAATGACGCCAATTGACCCAACAATCGCAAATGGCGCGGCAATAATGCGGCTCGCTACACAGGCCATCAAGTAACCGCCACTGGCTGCAACCTTGTCCACCGAGACGATAAGAGGAATATTTTTTTCCCTGATGCGCAGGAGTTGGGATGCCGCTAAACCATGCTCATGTACAGTGCCGCCCGAGTTCTCTAAGCGAACCAATACCTGGTCATCTTCGGAGGCAGCTGCAAGAACTGCGGAAATCTCCTCTCTAAGCGACGTAGTAGCTGTCGCACGTATATCTCCCTTGAAGTCGATTACATAAACACGCTTACGCTGAGATCCTTTCTTTGCGAACTCTTTCGCCTCCTTCTTCCTTTCTTTGGAAGTCTGTTTGAATTGATCTTTACCTTGTACCGCAAGCCGTACAGTGTCACCCAATCCCTCAAGACGCTTATTTAGATGCTCGACTAGGAGTCCCTCCTGATGAGCACCACGCTTTGCCGATGCCACTATGATTCCAACCACAACCACTATGGCAACCGCGACGGTCCCAATCTTCGCTAGAAAAAGCCCATAATCGAAAAGAAACTCAATCATAGATACACCGTTATTTAGATAACACTTCCCAAAGTCATTTTATAAACCAACGTTGTTCATCTCTAGAACCCGGTCTGCTCTGTAACTAGAGCGAACAAGAGGGCCGGCAACGACCTCAAGAAAACCCCGTTCCAGTCCCCACTTCCGGTAAAGATCAAACTCCTCGGGGGAAACATACCGTTTTACCTCTAAATGGTTCTTAGTCGGTCTTAAGTACTGACCAAGAGTTACGATATCCAGACTAATGTCACGTAAATCATCTAGAGTCTCCTTAATTTCGGCATCACTCTCGCCCAGCCCCAACATCAAACTGGTTTTCGTCAATATATCCGGGCGATATTTTTTAGAGTATGCAAGCAGGTTTAAAGTCTGATCATAATCAGCTCTTGGATCACGAACGTAGTGCGTCAACCGCCTCACAGTCTCCAAGTTCTGAGCGAAGACCTCTAAGCCTGAGTCCAAAACACATCGAACACTAGAGAGGTTGCCGGCAAAGTCTGGTGTCAACGCTTCGACCGCGGTCTGTGGACAACGCGTCTTTATCTCCGCAACACACTCGGCATAGTGACCAGATCCGCCGTCAGCAAGGTCATCACGATCCACAGAGGTTAAGACGACATATTTCAGTCCCATACGTTCAACTGAACGCGCTGCATGCCCAGGTTCCTCAGGATCTAACCAACCGCGAGGATTGCCTGTATCAACCGCACAGAATCGACAAGCGCGCGTACAAACAGCACCCATGAGCATCAAAGTGGCAGTACCGTTGGACCAACACTCTCCGATGTTCGGGCACATGGATTCTTCACAAACTGTGGCCAGCTTATGCTCTCGAACGGTTTTTCTTACTTCGTTGTACTTTGCGCCCGATGGAATCCGGGCCTTCAGCCATGGAGGTTTCGGAACAACAGCCTGTTCCTGCCGTTCCTCACGCACCTTGATACCATTTTTGATAGCCGTAAAACCTTCGGTGGTCTGGTACTTCGAT
>JAZAGZ010000126.1:0-21165 GCA_036231525.1 Pseudomonadota bacterium
AAGAATCTCCCATAATGGTAGCGACTCGCCATTGGCAGTAATGATTTCTCTGATCCGAATGGAGCGCCCACCATTTCTGGCAATTTCCCCGCTAATTTGAATTTGATCCGCAGGCCTTAATGTATTTTTAGTCCAACCCCCTCTGGCGAGCTTGTTGGGTGCGGTCAGTTCTGCTTGCCAGTGCTCAATCTCCCCGTCGGCATTCGTGACATCGAAGTAGAGCTGGACGTGGGGGTTTACAAAACGAAGCTCCGTCATAGTAGCTTGAACCGTTACCCTCTCATTCGAGTATGCGGCAAAACCGTGATGCGCAAGAGTCGGGACCCAGACAGCCAGCGCCGCCAACCCAGTTGTCATAAGAATAATTATTTTCATTTGTAGCGGCTCCAATTTCTCATCACGCTTAATGAGTCTCCCACTGAGGCTCACTTACAGTCAACCCATATGTTAAGACGGAGTATGAACGGGTTTTCTTTCACTATAGAATGATTTGCACCAATGCCCGGGTGGCGGAATTGGTAGACGCAAGGGACTTAGCCACATGTTGAGCACCCAGGACGGAAACGCCTGGTGTGAATGGAGTCAAATTCGGGGAACCCTCAGCGCCTTGGGCGGTGGCAATCCCGAGCTAAGCCTCGTACCAGAAAAGAGTGCTGGGTGTGAGGAAAGTGTAGAGACTTGACGGCTCCTGCCTAACCCGTAGTCGCTACGGCATGGTAAAGAGAAAGTCCAGACCACAAATGCACCACAAGGTGTAGCAGCGAAAGCTGTAGCGGGTAAGAAAATCCCTCGGAGGTAACTCCGTGCCGGTTCGATTCCGGCCCCGGGCACCGATCTCTAGACCTCTAGGGGTTGCAGACTAATTCGTGGTGACCGGGTTGGAGGTTCAACACACACTCAGTTGCTCCAACCATACATAAACTTGTTAATTGCCGGGCATCGTTGGCACCCATAACCCAGTTCTTTCACCGGGCGCCATAGGGCGTCGCTCACTGTTTGAAGATTTAGGTAACTGAGCCTCGCCCGTCACCGAATCTTCCACACCAACGTACTCATAAAGCGTCTGAACGCGGGTGTAGTTGCCCTCGTCGTCGCTCTCGAACCGAACCCGCCTCCCCTCCTCGTCCAAGATACCTAAAGACTGCTGAAAGAGCCCCGGTGGTGGGTAGTTACCAGGTACCGTTCCCTCGAGAACATAAAGGCGGCGCTCGTGCATATATATCCCGATAAAGGAGCGTGACTGATCGGGATGGTTAATTTGCAGTTGGTGTCCGTCAATCCCGTCCACTTGCCCAAAGGCGTCATAGGTGACCTCACCACTGTCTCGTCGACGAATATTCCACGCCTCAAATGCAATAGAACCTCTAATGTCGCGCAAGTGCCCGCGACCGTTGCATAGATTAGGGCTAATCTCAGCCTTAAGCGCGAGTTGTCTGCAGTATTCCATGTGGGCAGTATCAGCCGCTGTATAGTCCACTACAGTGACTGCGTAACGACTGTTTGAGTCTTCGACGTTATAGACGCGGGCTGGAATCGCGACGCCTGACTCAGAGATGTAATCGATCTCCTGAAAAACGGGTTCTCCAGGAAAATTGACAATAAATCGATCCGATTCGCTAACGTATTTGATCCAGCCTTGCGCATAGACAGTCCCCGACAGCACCAGGACGAATATCATCTGTAGGAATCTTTTCATCATTACCAGATGCATAACCTTTCCTCAAAAATTTGCGTCAAACGTTTAGTCGAACTCTTTCTCAGAGCCATCGTCTAGAGTGATGAAACCGAGGAGGCACCCAGGCGAACGATCCTTTAGCGGATGGCACCTCAAGGTAAGCTTTTCACCGACCTGTATGCTGTCCTCAGTCCAGCCGTCTCGCCTAAGCTGAGTGATGCTGGCGCCCTCAAGAGCCCATGCTCTAGACTGCCCATCCGCATCCACAACGTCGAGATAGATCCAACTGTGCGGATTCATCCAGTGTATTTCACGCACGCTACCTTCCAAAACTATCCACTCTGACTCCATATAGTTCGCATGGGAGTGGTGCCCCCACGCCAGCGAACAAGTCATAGCCAGTATCGCAATCGCTAAAGTTCGCGCCATCCTTAATCTCATCGCCCCTCCTCAAGTAACGATAACTTTTACTGTACGAGTCCCTCACTACCCCAGATTAGATTGCGATCTAGTGAGGAGAAGTGGACTAAATTTGCATCAAGGTTCGTGCGGTCAAACCCGGCAACCCGATAAAGAGCCTCGAAGGCTGACGCGCCTCCTGCTGAATTCGATATTGATTTTTCAAGCAACTCAACTCCATCAGAATCACTGACCAAATGCGCCGCCTCCAGCACACCAGCATCACGGGTCCCAGCAATAATTAGAAACTGGTTGCCACTGGGCCCGGGGAATGAAGAAATGAGCCCGTAATCCTGATACTCACTTCGTTTCGGGATTCCAGCACCGCTAACATAATGCTCGCCTGTCTCGAGATTAGACAATTCGTCATAAGTTTCACCCACACGTAGGTTCGAAGAGCCCGAAAACACAAAATCAATGAGCATCCCCAACGCGCTGATATAACCCAAGTAGATAATATTGTGAGATTTCATATCAGAAATTCTGAGTTCTGACGTCGATGTGATTTGGACAGGAATATTTGACGCATGGATGATTTGAAGTAAATTCTCTAATCCGAGTGCACTGCTACGCGGCAAATAGGTAAGATCAAGATCAAAATAGTTCTCCGCAAGATCTGGTTCATACACCAAAAGATCGCCCAGATCACCGCTAGAATTAATTTCAAAATCCCGAATCAGTCGCTGAACTCTACCTGCCTCATCGAGTTCACCAAAAATATAGTAATCGCCAACAACCACCATTAGCGGTAATGCATCATTCAGAACACCATCCCAAATCTGGGACTGGGCTACCGCTTCGTAAACACTATCTGAGCGTTCATCCTGAAAACCGGACATAATCACCAGATTTAAAATAAGCAGGCCGATAAGCGCTCCAACCCAAATCGGTGGGGTATTGCGGTTCACTCCTTTATCAATGGAAGGCGCGATCGATTCAAAAACAAGCCGATACTCACCTCTGGGGATACTTAATTGCAGTCCATTATTGCTCGGGTTCTCGGAGTAATATTTTTCAAACTTTTGGCGAAGATTGTGAACAGAGACACGAACAACGGAATCATGATTTGAGTCGAACGCACTGCCCTTATCAAAGACATCAACAGCGATCTCAGCCTCTTTAGGGGACCGGCCTTCGCTGGCACATAGAGTCAGATAGCTTAAAAGCTTGCCATAAACCCGGGATCGGCCAAGAATCCCGCTCTCAGCAATCTTTTTAGCCTCCAGCAAAATAGCTTCAGTCTCTGGCACTTTAACGTTCCTTAACCGCTTTACCACGAGTTCCGCTATATTAATCTACCTTTAACGGTTAAAAAACCGTACATAACTAAATGTTTTATAAAATTTTGTTTAAAAGAACGCACTCTGTTCCTTTAAATAGCAGTTAGTTATATGTTGAAGGCGTATGTCTCGGGCACCCGGTCAATACGGAGAAAAAATGAGGTTCTTTCGTAGTGCTGAAAAGTGGCCTTTCTATCGCACCAGTGCTTATTGCGAGTTCGCTATTATCGCAACTCAGTTTGGCGCAAACCGTACCCGGCGAAACACCCTCGATGGAAAATATCGTTGTATTTGGCCGTAACACTGAACTTTTGGGGACTACGAATACAGCAAGTGAGGGTACGGTCAGCGGTGCAGACATGCTGGTGCGTCCAATGCTGCGAGTTGCAGAAATACTTGAGGTTGTCCCAGGAATGGTTGCGGTCCAGCATTCTGGCTCTGGTAAAGCTAATCAATACTTCCTCAGGGGCTTCAATCTGGATCATGGAACCGATTTCACAACTTACATCGATGGGGTTCCATGGAACCTCAGGAGTCACGGGCATGGGCAAGGCTACTTAGATGTTAATGGACTATTGCCAGAAAGCATTGAGCGTCTTGATTACAGGAAGGGCCCTTACCGCGCCGACGTGGGCGATTTCTCGATAGCTGCAGCTTCCTTTATTACTACCATTGATCGGTTGGAGGCGAACTTCGTAGAACTCGAATCTGGACAAAATGCCTGGGCGCGCGTTGCTGGAGGCTCTAGCACTGAACTGGGCGGAGGAACGCTGACTATACTTGGCGAGGTAAAGTCATATGACGGTCCTTGGCAGCGTCACGAAGGACTTGCACATGCCTCAGTTTGGGGAAAATGGCTTTCTCCAATACGTTACGGAGATCTTTCTGTCACGCTGTCTGGTTACGAGGGTAATTGGCATCCAACAGAACAGATTCCGGAACGTGTTATTGGCAGCGCGGTTTGCTCAAACGCGTACTGCTCACTCGACCCTAGTGCAGGCGGGGACACATCGCGTTGGATTTTGAGTAGTCAGATCACAGCTGCGGAGTGGAATGCCTCTGCCTACATCCAGCATTACGACTGGTATATGCAATCGAACCCAACATATGACTTTCAAATTAACCAGTTTGATAAACGCATAACAACGGGTGGACGATATGACCGAACACTCATTCAGGAACAAAATATTGAGCTAGATATAGGGCTTGAACTCCGCCATGACGATATTGGGCCAGTGGGTGTAGATCACTCCGAGAACGCTGCTTTTGTATCAAATATTAGTGACAACAACATTACTGAAACGTCATTAGGTATGTATGCGGAAGCTACGTGGTTTTCGACAGAGCAGCTTCGATTGTTTACAGGGTTACGCGGAGATTATTACGATTTCAATGTCAGTGCACGAACGAGTGGGAGTGCTGTAGGCAACCAAACTGACAGCATAGCTTCGCCGAAAGCAGGCCTCGCATATATCCTTAACAATAACGTTGAGCTATATGGCAGTTGGGGGCGAGGGTTTCACTCCAACGACGCACGGGGCGTCGTAAATCCTGTCACACCACTACCTGGCCTGGCCGAGGGCGTTGGCTATGAGGCGGGCGCTCGCATTGAGTATGGGCTTTTTAAAATTACGGCAACTCATTGGTGGTTAAATCTCGACAGCGAACTTATTTTCGTCGGTGATTCCAACTCAGTGGAAGCAAGGGGCGGGTCAAAACGTAAAGGCTCCGAGCTAACACTCTTCTGGCAACCAAGACCTTGGTTGGGAATTGACGCAACCTGGACCGATAACAAAGCCTTTTATACGGATAACTCAGAGGGTCGTTACATTGAAGGATCCATGGAGAATACGGGGCAAATTGGAATTGCCGTAATCCAGGATAACTGGGAAAGCTCTTTCCGCTTAAGATACCTAGGCTCCTACCCCTTATTGCCGGACAATACCGTACGGGCTGGATCTCACCTACTGGCCAGTCTTCGGGGTTCGTATACCCTGGGTTCAGCAACGATTTACGCAGAACTGTTTAATCTACTGGATACAGATGCCAAGGACATTACTTACCTGTATAGCGCCTATGTAAACGGTTTTGATACCCCCGGCCTGACAGCAGATGATATTGATTGCCTCGCTGTAAATTGCCGAATGAGCCGAGCCGCCGAGCCGAGAACACTTCGTGTTGGGATAAGATGGGCATTCTAATTAATCAACTCTAGCCCCCTGCCCTCTCCGAAGGAGATGAAATGGCAAACACCGCGCCTTTTCGAGCCGATCATGTTGGAAGCCTGCTGAGATCGGAATCTGTTCATGCCGCGCGAAAGCATTACAACGCTGCTTCAGTAGGTCCTAATGGGTTTACCACGACCACGGAACTATGCGCTGTTGAGGATGATGCCATAAAGAATGCCGTGGATTTGCAAGAGAGTCTGGGCCTTCTCGCGGTGACGGATGGAGAGTACCGACGATGGTTTTGGCACTTTGACTTCATGGGGGCGTTATCAGGTGTGGAACTGGTTGAGCGTAATGAGGGTGTTCAGTTCCATGGCATTCAGATTCCCCCAATACATCCCACTATTACGGGACGCATCAATTTTCCGGACAATCACCCCATGTTAGGGCACTTCCGCTATCTAGCATCAGTTGCCAATGTCCAACCGAAAATTTCCATTCCCGGCCCAAGTTGCTGCCATTTCCGGATAGCAAAAACAGACATTGCTCCACCAGAGTATGCGGACGTGGAAGTATTGTTCTCGGATCTGACAAGGACTTATTCAAAAGCTGTTAAGGAGTTCTATAAGGCGGGTTGTCGCTACCTACAAATGGACGATATTTTCTTTGCGTATCTTTGCGATCCCATTCAACGGGAGCAGAAGAAAGCTGAGGGATTCGATCCGGACTGGCTCATTACCCAATACGCAAAAATGATGCACGATGCTATCGCAGATCGCCCCGACGATATGGTGATCGGAATGCATCTTTGTAGGGGTAACTTCAGATCTATGTGGGCCGCTGAGGGTGCTTACGACCCAGCGGCTGATGCTGTTTTCAACCAGACCGGGGTAGATATATATTTTATGGAATACGATAGCGAACGGGCCGGTAGCCTGGAACCTCTTAGATTACTACCAAAGGGCAAGAAACGTGTCTTACCTGGATTTATCACTACAAAACAGGGAGAACTTGAATCAATTGATGACCTAAAGCGTCGAGTTGATGCAGCATCGAAGTTTGTAGATCTGGATCAACTTGGAATTGCCCCTCAATGTGGCTTTGCTTCGACGGAGGAAGGCAATGCGCTGACTATGGACGAGCAGAAACGCAAGCTTGCGCTGGTTGTAGAAACAGCGGAGGCTATTTGGGGCGGAGTTGACACCTAAATTAAACAACCGCAGCCGCCCCGCTAACACCACTAACAGGGGCCAGGGCTCCTTGAGCACTGCACAATCTAGTTCTGAGGGACCGGGCGAAAGTAATAGTTGTACGGCATACTCGCATTACCACGCACGATGAGCATTTGCTCAATCGCCTGTGCTGAGGAGATATCCCCCATATCAACCACCTCAAAACCGATACCGGTCACAAGAGCTGCGATCACGGCTTTAGCACCAGCATCGTTACCTGCAATTGGGATCGTCACTGGTCCACCTGCACTTCCTGGATCCGCCATAGTGGCGGCACTCAGAGTGTTGAACGCCTTAACAACCATTGCGTTTGGCGCCCAATCCTGAATCATCTGTGCGGCCGAGGTTTCAACGCCATGATGACGTGTACCGGAGTTATCAAGACGCACCGCATTATTCGGATCGAGAATAATTTTTCCCGATAGATCCCCAAGACTCCTAAGCGCCACCTCTGCCTGCGCCCACTTCGTAGCCATAATAACGATGTCGGCAGCAGCAGCCGCCTCAGCCGGTAACATCGCCGTTGCATTATGACCCGTCCTCGCAACAAGTGCCTGTACATCCTGGCGTGCAGGCTCACGTGAACCATAAATGATGTCGTGACCGAGTGTCGCAAATTGTGGTCCCAATGCACCACCTACATTCCCGGTACCAATAACAGCTATCGTCTCGGCTAAAACAAGGGAAGAGCCAACGAATACTCCGACCAAAACCAACAACCCCTTTGCGAGAAAACCCCGGATTAAAAGTTTCATGTTATTCATCTCTTTAATTAAGTTAATTGCCTCTATGCAATGCGCACAATTTATTACCAGCCGGATCTCGGAGATAAGCTAGATAGATACCATTTTTCCTAACTCCAGGAGGATCCTCGCAAGTTGTGCCGCCATTAGCAATACCAGCTGCGTGCCACTCATTCCCTGCTTCAATGCTTTCTACCAAAAACGCAATGGTGCTTCCATTACCATGAGATGCTGGATTGCCATCAATAGGTTTTGTGATTCCAAAAACCCCGGTTTTTGATCGATACCAAACACGTCCCTTTTTATCGGTATGTCCAGGATCATGACCAATTACTCCTAATGAAGCATCATAGAATTTTTTAGATGCTTCAATATCGTTGGTACCAACCATAATATGATTAAACATATTTTCTCCCCATTACAAAAACCAGGCTCATATTTCACCGATAGCACGCCAATAGATTTTACTAGCCGCCAATGTGAGCGTCGCGATTTAAACGGCATGGTGCTGACCTCACCAAAGAACTTATTCATTTGCTGGTTGTCATACTTAGTTAACGTAGTAGGAATAACTGATCATGAATATTTTGAAACAATGCATCTTTGTGGGGTTATTCTCGTTTTTTTTAGCCCTAAAGGCTGTTGGACAAGTAACCGTTAACGTCAGTGATGATCTTAACAATTTAATTAGTGTGCTAAATGAATACCCGCGGGCAGAAACTCCAATCATTGAGACTCTTGCCAAGCGTGGTATTGTGTTCACAAATGTGAGATCGGCTGACACGTGTCGCCCCCGAGAAGTTCATGAAGGAACTCGAGCTGTTGTTGAATACTTGCGGAGACGACGCAACGGTACCTAAGAGTGCTCTAAATTTATTAGGATACGAAAGAAAAATAAATAATGACATTTTCAGGCTGAGAGCAGTGTAGTATCTGACTCATTCGATAATTCAAACAATTAAGGGAACCAGCGATGCGTATCAATAATAAATTCGTATTAAACAGTGTGATGTTCTGTGGCCTCCTTTTCGCAGGCTTGGCTCAAGCGCAACCGCCGTCGGGACCAATGTCCTTCTTCGTCACAAGTCAGGGTTCCGGCAACGGAGGCGATCTGGGCGGTCTGGCGGGGGCGGATGAAATCTGCCAGAACCTGGCAGAAGGCGCCGACCAGGGTCATCTGACCTGGCGTGCATATCTCAGCACTCAGGGCGATAATGCTGTCAACGCCCGCGACAGGATCGGACCTGGTCCGTGGTTCAACTTCAACGGCTACCGGGTTGGTGCGGATTTAGAAAACCTCCATAACCTCGGCCACCGCGTTAGTGCTGAGACGGCCCTTGATGAGCGTGGACGCGTCATCCCAGGATCGTTTGCCGTGCCCAACCGCCATGACATTCTAACGGGCTCAACGTCCGACGGTAGGGCCTATCCATCGGGTGAAGATATGACCTGCAATAACTGGACGAGCAGTGACGAAGGCAAGGCACGGGTTGGTCATCATGACTTTGCAGCCTGGGCGTCAACCCATGACTCCAGAGGTTGCAGCTCAGCTGCACTAAATAGTTCGGGTGGTGACGGCCTGTTCTACTGCTTTGCTGTGAGGGAATAGCCTCGTAAGCAAGCGACCAAGCGACGCCTTGATTAAGACAATAACTGTCGCCACTGTTGCAGCGTTCGCGATCGGTAACACGTTCGCGTTCGCTCATCATGGCGGAAGCATGTACCCCGATCGCGAAGCCGAATCAATTCTAGACGACGCGATCGTTGGCGATTTCTTCTTCGTTAACCCGCATGCTCGCTTAATTTTTAGTTGGGCGGATGCTGACGGGACTATCACCGAATGGGAAGGAGAACTCAGCGGCTCAAACGAGTTGGTGAGATCGGGGATCTATGCCGATCTGGTTAAACCCGGCGACCGTATTACGGTGAAGGGATTCCCGCATAGTTCTATCCCTCGCAACTTGCGTCTAAGCACGATCATTCTGCCGGATGGCCGCGAGGTATCACTGCCTTGACACTAGGACTCATTGGTATCTTGCGACGATCAAGTCAGTGGGGGTGCACGATCATCGCTGCGATGCTGGTAATGCACGCCAATGCACAAGAAGGGACCCTGTCAGGAGGATGGGTGATGGATGTCCGCGGGGTCTGGGAAGGCCTCACGACAACCAGTTCAGTACAGGAAGCGCTGGATAAATTCGATCGTTCGGTCGATGACCCGAGCATGCGGTGCATCGCGCCGGGACTCATTCGAGCAGCCGAAAGCAGGGCTCCGCTTGAGATTGTCGAGCAAGGCCATCAGATCCTGATTATTTACGAAGCCTTCAATGTGGTCCGCAGAGTGCGCATGGATGGTCGGAAGGCGCCTGAATGGATGCCGCTCTCTCCTGTCGGGTATTCGGTTGGCACCTGGCAAGGCGATGAACTCGTGGTCGAAACATCGCATTTGACGCCGCTTCTGTTAAATGATGATGGTTTTCCGTTTAGCGGTGCCCCAGACGCACGGATTATCGAACGGTATCGGCCTTCTGGGGATCGTCTGGAGCTTGAGTTCAGTGTGGAAGATCCGGTCCATCTACCTGGACCGGCAACCCGGACCCATACCTTTGATCGTGCGTCTGATTCGATGCTTCTTCATTACTTCTGCGACCCTCTTGACGCGACTGGCTGGCGGTTGCCTGCAACTGAAGACTCGCTGAGAGATCTACTCCGATGGCTCGACCTTCGCCCCCCGATAGCTGATGGAGACTAGGCACGGCATCTCTACGCCGTACATCGAAAACGCTACAGCTCTTCCAGCATACGCGCCAGTCCATCTATGTCGGGCTCAGAATCCCGAGGGCCAAGGCTGAAACAGCCCCATGGACGAACCTGCTCATCCGGTGACCAAACCCACTGCCGTCCCAGCCTGACGGTCTCGGTATAGTTGATTGAGTCGTCGACCAAAATTTCCACCTGCAAGTCATTCTCGCCAGACTCCCGCCAGTATCTTTCCGTGATTCTGGTTCCCTGGCTGATCGGATAGCCGTCACTGCCAAATATGACACCACTCACCATGTGCGTCGTCTCAATAACCAGCACACTTCCTTCCCAATGCCCGATGGAATAACCGAGTCGGGTAAGCGGCTGCTCCTCTGATGGAGGAATTCCGTTCATGATTATGGAGCGAGTAGTATCATTCTCCTCGAAGCGCATCAGAATTCTCCCCTCCTCCTGAACGATTTCCATGGGATTGGCTGACCAGAGCAATTCGGGTACGGGATCTCCCACGCAATCGTCTAATTGCCTGGGGTCCAGAGTGAACCAGTCGTAGGCATTGTGCGTGCGCTCTCCCTCCTCGGTAAACGGATACACATCCGGTTCTTCCACCCGGGTCGGCACGCCTGTATAGACACCCACCGCATAGATACCTGAGAAATCCACTTCAGAATTTACAGCACCGATCTCCTGGGCACTCACGTTCGATTGGTTGAGAATACCTCCGAGACCTGCGAAAAATATCAACACTCTCATCAATATCTTTGTTCTTAATATTTCCTTAGTGAGGATGCTGTTCGTAGTGCTGGCGCAGCAGATCCTTACCGTAATCGTTGCCGTTCGGTATGCGCACCACGGTATGAATATGCTCCCGAATCGGGATATCCGAACGCGCATTGGGCAGCGCGATGGCACCCTGATGGTCGAACTCAATGATGATAACCGGGCTCTGAATCCGGAAGAAAAACAAGTCATCCGGGCCAAGCGACGCATCCCACTGATCCCAGCCGAAATAAGTCTCGTCCATGTGCGCCATGACCTCTTCCATCCTGTCCCTGGCATGCACCTCGCGGTCGAAGAAAAGGAACTCCTCGATCAACTCGATCACGAGATCCCGCTGCACAGCAGACAGATCTTCGACGCGAATCCCCCGGTACGGGATGACGGCGTTGTCTTCCATCAGTTCGATAGAGCCGCGGCCGAATGCCCTGCCGCCACCATCCGCTACCAGATCCTCGCTCATCAACTCCGCCGTCTTTCTTTGCTCCTCCGTCAACGACGCGTAGACAGCGTTGGCCCTATCACGCTCCGGCTCCATAACACTCATGCCTTTGTAGTGACCGGACTCAGCAATAACCGGCTCGGACCCCGTAAACAAGGGCGACATCACCACCTGGTTACCCAGCACAAAGTAGTTGACGACCAGATGGTGCCCATCTATCTGCCAGCCCCAGGGCTCAGTCTCGGAAGGCTCGCCCATAAATGTCAGCCAGTAGAACCACTCCGAGTAACGCTCGGGGTCGCTGGTGAGCTCCCCCAGGGTGCGATTAAGACGCATGATGTCGCGGGAGAGCTTGAAGCCTTTAGCGCTGAAGGCTGTCCGCATCAGATCAAATGCCTGTTCTCGCTGTCCTGCCGTCATTTCGTCGAAGCTAATGCCGTTGCGCTGGTAGGAACTCGTATTGCTCCACTGTCGCCATTCCGGGGCAGCCACCGGGAACATTACCTTGTCGTGTTGCTCCTGGGTTAACGCCGCCAGGAAGTCTTTCGCCTCCCGTACCAGCTCCGAGTTGGACGCGCCCCGGTCCGGGTCGATGGAATAAAGCCCCTCGATGGCTGAACCATCGGTGGTGACACCGACATAAGGCGTCACGGATTGAGCCTCCACCATTCGGGTAATTCGGTTGGCCCCACCCTCAGCCAGTGACATCGCACCAACAGGTGATACCGCTTCTTGGCTAAAAGCGTTGCTCGAAACGACAAAAACGACCCATCCGAAGTGCACCAGGAGATATCTAATCATTCGTTCCCCCCCCCAAGGGCGGAGTTATCGCCCGTTTGTGATGCTTCTACACCGACTTCATTATCAACGGCGTAATTATATGTGTTCTCACAGCATAATCTTCTATAATCGCAGGCATAACCGAGGAGAGTCGTTTATGCCTTTCCCACTAATAATTAATGGGCTTCAGTACGTCGTCGACGTAGAACCAGAAACCCCGCTGCTCTGGGCGATTCGCGACACACTCGATCTGACAGGCACGAAGTATGGTTGCGGAATCGGGCAGTGTGGAGCGTGCACGGTACACGTGAACGGCCAAGCGGTGCGTTCGTGTTCCATCCCGGTCAGCGCAGCCGCTGGCGCCACAATTACCACCATCGAGGGGCTGTCCACCGATGGCACGCACCCGGTGCAGCTGGCGTGGAAGGAGTTTGACGCACCGCAATGCGGCTATTGTCAGTCTGGGATGATCATGTCCGCCGTAGCGCTACTGCAACGCACGCCGGCGCCCACGGATGACGAGATTGACAGCGGTGTGACCAACGCATGCCGATGCGGCGCCTATCATCGTGTACGCCAGGCAATTCATCGCGCTGCAGCGCTGATGTCCACCTCACCGACAGGCTCTGGGGAGGAAAACAATGACGTCTAAACAAACCGTGTCAGACGCGATGACAGCCCGGGTTGAGACAGCGGGGATGGATCGTCGTGAATTCTTTATCACAACAGCCGCAGTTGGCGGCACGCTAGTGATGGGCTGTGGGTGGCCGCGCCGGGGCGATGCAGTGGGAGTGACAACGCCTGCCGCACCCTGGTACCGCGAGTCTACAATCCCTGAAATTAACGCGTGGATCGTCATTGCCCCCGACGACACCGTGACGATTCGGATCGGCCAGACCGAACTCGGTCAGGGCGTCTGGACCGCCTGCGCCATGATGATTTCCGAAGAGCTTCAATGCGACTGGAATAAAGTGCGCGGCGAGTACGCATCCGCGAATCGAGATGCGAGAGAAGAAGCTCCAGCCTGGACGCTCAAGAACCCGGCAGGCCCGGAGCCGTCTCCGACCGACCCGCGCGGTGGTGGTGGAGAAGGCGACTTGCCAGCCACCAACGAAAGAATCAGCTGGACAGGCGTATATCGGCGAATGACGACGAACCGGAGCGCATCGGTCAAGGGCAATCTGTACTTCTACCAGATGGCCGGCGCCGAGGCGCGCGAACGCCTGCTGCTGGCCGCGGCGGAGAGATGGGACGTTCCCACATCGGAGCTCACAGCAAAAGACAGCATCATCACGCATGCTACTACCGGAAAAACCGTTCGATATGGCGAAGTTGCAACGCGCGCGGCCGAGCTTGAGCATCCGCATCCGGAGACGATCATAATCAAGAGCGCCCACGAGTTCACATTGATGGGGACCGAGCGCTTGAATCTAGACGTGCCGTTAAAGGTCACGGGCGAGGCTGTCTACGCCATCGACGTGAAGGTTCCAGGGACGCTGCACGCGTGCGCCAAAGCGTGTCCCGTGTGGGGCGGTGACGTCAAGAGCTACGATTTCGACGCCATCAAGGAGATGCCCGGTGTGCATTCCGTTGTGCAGTTTCCCAAGCCTGACCCGGGATTGATTCGCGGCCGTCACTTCAGCGGCGGCGTTGCGGTGGTTGCCGATTCGTGGTGGCGCGCTAAGACCGCGCTCGATGCGTTGCCCCTAGAGTGGGAATATCCGCCCTATACGCACCTGAATACTGAAAATATGCAGCAGGCACTCGTCGAATCGATTGATGAACCCGGGCAACTGATTTACCAACAAGGAAATCTCGAGGACTCGATGGCCCAGGCCACCAGAGTGGTCGAAGCCACTTATGACGTGCCGTACCTGGCCCGTGCGAGGATGGAACCTGGCAACGCCACTGTGTTAGTCACCGACGATCGCGTGGACATATGGATTGGTGACCAGAGTCCACAGGAAACACGATTCAGCGCGTCACAGATCACTGGAATCCCTCAGGAGCAGGTGCACATCCATAGCTCGCACCTCGGAGGTGGTTACGGCCGATACGGCAACGGGCCGCAGGCTGAGCACGCCGTGATGGTGGCCAAGGCACTCAAAGGACAACCAGTCAAGATGCAGTGGACCCGAGAAGAGGACTGGTCAGTCGGAACGACCTACCGTGCGATGGGTGTAGCGCGTATGCGCGCCGGTTTGGATGCGGACGGCTATCCAATTGCTATGGACATACGTGCCGCCGCCGATCAAACCGCATCTTCACCCCACCGCAGCCTCGTGCCACCGGGATATTTTTTCCCCAACCTTCGCGTGACCAATCATTTCGCTGACTTCCACGTGCCCTGCGGCACACGACGAGCCACGGGCAGCCCGTCCAACGTATTCTTCGTCGAGAGCTTCATTGAAGAACTGGCTGACGCGGCGGGCAAGGATTCGTACGAGTACCGTCGCGAGTTGATCTCTCGTAACGACTTCCTCTTCAAGGACGACTGGTTGCAGGCGCTCGACCTGGTCGCAGAGATGTCTGAATGGGGCACGCCGCTGCCCGAGGGGTGGGCCCGAGGTATTGCCATTGACGATCGGCGCTACGATCGGGAGAAACCTGATGTGTGCACAATCGCCGCCATGGTATGCACCGTGTCGGTCAGCAAGGCTGGCGCTGTCCGTCTGGAACGCGTCGACGTGGCATTCGACGAAGGCTTTGGCTTCGTAAATCCGTTGTCTGTGAAAAAGCAGATTGAGGGACAAGTAGCGTGGGGATGGAACGACGTCATGCATCAGGGGTTCACGGTGAAGGACGGACGCATGGAACAGAACAACTTCCATGACTTCCCGGTCTCGCGCATGAGCGAGTACCCTCGCGAGGTGAACATCCGCTTCTTCAAGACCAATCACTGGCTGGAAGGCGTGGGAGAAGAGGCAATGTCGCAGATCCCGCCGGCTATCGCCAACGCCGTATTCCGGGCGACAGGGAAGCGTGTTCGTAGCCTGCCTCTACGAAAGCATGACCTTAGCTGGGCGTAAAAAAATATCGGCTTTAAGCGGCACCCTATTTTTCACGATTCTGCTGGCCATGTGGGTGTCCGCGCCAGCTCTGGCGCATCACGGCAGACATACGAACCAGCTTCTGTATTTCGCGGACGAACTCATCGAGTTCGAAGGTGAGCTAACAGAGATATTTTGGCGCAACCCTCACATGCGCGCAAAATTGAGCGTTGTCGGTGACAACGGAGACGAGTCAATCTGGGAACTTGAGTTAGCGCCCGGCCCTCGCCAGTTCGAAGCGATGGGCCTGACTCCTGAGAGTTTTCTGGGGAACGTCAAAGTCACCGGGTATGTCTCAAGACGTAAGCCCAACGCTTTAGGCGTAGAAAATTTCCTGCTCCCCGATGGACGGGAGTACGTGCAGGAGCGTGGTGAAGAGCCTCGCTGGTCGAACGAACGCTTAGAACGGAGGCTATGGGCATCGGATCCAACCAAAATTCAGGCCGCCGAGGCGGTTGCAGACGGCATATTCCGTATGTGGGACGGAGGTCGAATCGGTGGACAACCAGCTTCGATAGAGCCGGATCTGCTCGCGCAACCTCTTACTGAACGGGCCCGTGAGTTGGTAGCGGCTTACGACCCACTAATGGACAACGGGCAGCTTAATTGTCAACAGGGGATGCCAGACACAATGTTTGCACCTTGGCCGATGGAGATCATCAATGAAGGCGATCTGATCCGTATCGATGCTACCCAGTACAACCTCCAACGGACGATTCATATGAACGGTGAGACTGCCCGGGATAAACCGGAAACTTCATCTGTTGGTTACTCCGTCGGGCGATGGGAAGGTAATACACTCTTCCTGACAACAACCCATGTAGACTGGCCCTACTATTCAAACATCGGCATGCCGCAGTCAGATCAGGTTAGCTATTCAGAACGATTCTCCGTGTCGGATGACGGACGGACGTTAAACTACTCGATAACTATCGATGATCCTGTCGTTTTCACCCAGCCATTCACGATGGATAGAACCCGACAGGCCGCTCCAGGTGTGGAGATCGCACCGTTCGACTGTGTTTCGGATTGGTCGGACTAGAGTTGCGTGACAAGCACTGGCAACTCAATAATTAAACAACAGTTTAGGCCCGGCGCTTGAAGCCGGTCCCCGGAGACTGGAGGCGACGTATGAAGCTGTTTCTCGCAGCACTCACGCTATTCGTGGGCACGATGCCCGCCATGGCCCAATGGCTGGATCGTCCCTGGCCGGACATCCCGCGCACGACTGACGGGATGCCGGACCTCACCGCACCGACGCCACGTGGACCCGATGGCCAGCCAGATCTGACCGGCGTATGGAACGGGGCACCTCCCATGGTTCGTCTCGATTCTGCCACCTTGCAGCCGTGGGTCGCTGACCTCGTCCGCGAGCGCCAACAGGAATTCTACAAAACGCGCCCCCTTTATCAGTGTCAGCCAAGCGGACCCGAAGGCCAGCGATTTGCCTACTGGAAACGCCTCCTCCAGACGCCGACCGCCATCGCGATCCTGAATGACGATCTCACCTATCGCGTGATCCACATGGACGGCCGCGAACTGGAAGCTGATCCTTTGCCAAGCTGGGCGGGGTATTCGGTGGGGCGCTGGGACGGTGACACACTGGTCGTCGACAGTACCGGATTCAACGACAAGACATGGGTGAGTCGCTACGGGGTCTCGCACACGGAGGCACTGCGTGTTACAGAACGCTATCGGCGCCCCAATTTTGGACACCTGCAGGTGGAGGTCACCTACACCGATCCCGGTGCGTTCACAAAACCGTGGGGCTTCACGGTGAATATGGAACTGGCAGCCGATACGGACATGCTTGAGGCGGTCTGCGAACGCAGCAGCGAAGACTGGGAAGGCAACCTCTCGGATGCCACCGATCAGGCAGTATCCGTAACACCTGAAGTGCTGGCCCGGTACGTCGGTACCTACACCGGGATATACGGCGGAAACGAGCGGACATACGAGGTGTCACTTTCCGAAGGTCAATTGTTCGCCACCATCGTCGTTGCCCACAGGGCGGTGGGCCTCGGCGCCCCCGGCCTCGACGAGGGAGCGCCGCGACCGCTAGTACCACGATCTGAGACGCTATTCGAAGGCCTCGGGCTCGGTTACCGCTTCATTGTTGACGACGAGGGTGTTGCGACAGACCTCATGCTGATTCACGTATCTGGCGACTATCAATACCCGCGGCAGCAATGACCCCCTGCAGACGATCTTTCCGCAACACCGCTGGTGGTGAAAGTATTCTTTGCCGAAAGCTGTGTTGATGTTATTCAGCGGACGGCGATAGGACGAACGGGCGAACCCGTCGCACCAACGATCGGTATGGTTAAGTTGAGGAAAAGAAACTCGTACACCTCATCGGCAGCCACGTCCTTCAATTCCATGTTCTCCAGAAGCGGTATGCCTTCCGAAAAGAACAGAATGTGGTGCACGTTGCCCGGACGTGTCGGCGGCATGATCTGCACGCAACAGGAGTCGGCCCCAACTATCGACACTCGTCGTGATGCGAGCCAGCGGGCAACCTCAGGAATAATGCCCGGTGATCCTTCGTTCTCGCCAACACCGAAGCGACTGTCGTTATATCTTGACGGATTCGTCCAATGCACAGACCAGCCGTAGTGGAACATCACGGCATCACCCTGCTCAACTGTGTCTTCGCTCATGCCCTGCCTCTCAAGCGCACCGCGCACATCGTTCATCGTTACCTCATATCGCGGACCAAGCGTATCTACGCCCTTGTAAGCCGCGATGTCGATCAAAATCCCACGGGTGATGAAAGGCTTCGTATGCTCGACGCCCAGGGCTTCAACGCCGCCGCGTCCTTGATTCCTGCCCGTAAGATCTTTTTCGGTGAAACCGTTGTAGAAGACCGATTCGAACGAACCGTCGGCCATCTGCAGTGTCTGACCCTGGTGTGACAAAGCGTCGAACTGCGTCCCCATCTGCCCGATGTAGCCCGTGAAGTAGTCTCCGTGGACAGTATTGCTGCCCTCGTCAGTTGCGGGCGCGGCCGGCACGACGTTCAGATAGTACGGTCGCGACGTGTACTGCGGCATGCTCGCTTCATAGTCGTGACCCAACTCGTACGTCTTGCCGGTCTCGGGTATCTGCAAGGCTCTGAGTATTTTCAGCGGCGTCACGTAGTTCGATGCTCCCGCCTGATCGCCGGCTCCGTGGGGAGACGGCCACCATGGGCCTTCTTCCCGCGTTTGCGCGATCGCGAAGAGTGGCTTCAGCAGCACAACTCCCAGAATAACCAGAGTGGTAACGGCCTGTACAGCTAGAGCATGTCGGTTGGTTCTCATTGTATTCCTCATTCCTGGAATAAAAATAGGGCCTAGATATGGAATCACAATGATTCCATAATCCATTGTTTTTCCTAAGTTTGATAGAGTCCCTCGCGAGCACCTACCTCCAAAGTGACCCCAGTATAGCTCCGCATCGTTTGCCATGTGTAAGTGGAGAATGCGGTAGAATTAATCCTAAGAACCACTCTTGCGGGGGAGATGCTTGTGAGACACATAATGGCCTTTGCCGCAGCCATCGTGCTCGCCTCGCCCGCTTCCGGCCACCATAGTGACGCTGCCCTAGACATGAACTCGCTGGTGACATTCGAGGGCACTGTCACCGGGTTTAACTGGCGGAACCCGCACGTCTATTTCACTGTTGAGACCATGGACGAACACGGTGAACAGACCGAGTGGACGCTGCAAATGGGTTCGACAATCTCCTCTACACGCCTGGGTTGGACGCCCGAATCGCTATCAATCGGGGACCGAGTCACGGTCCGGGCTCATCCCGCACGCAACGGGCGACCGTACGCGTTGTCGAACTCGCTTCAGAAGGAAGGTGGAATCGCCCTGACAGCAGCGTTCAATGATGACTTCAGCGTTCTCGATAGCGACACTCAGGAACCTCGTTTGGCCGAGCCGGAAGTCGCCGCCAGCACATCTACTCTGGAGGGTCGATGGATGGCGGATACTTCAAAACTCGTCGACTACCTTGGCGGCTTCGCGGGGTTTTTCCAAGCTCAGCTCACTTTGACTGAGAAAGGGAAGACCGCTCAAGCTACATTCAACGAACACTCCGCTGAGAACCCTATAGTAGAGTGTATTGGACGGCCGACACCGTCCATGATTGTTACCACTAACTACTACCCACTTGAGATTCAGATCAATGAGGACGACGATACTATCGTGATTCGGACCCAGTATTTCGACGAAGAACGAACAGTCTATATGGATGCCCGCGAGCATCCCGAGGCTAACGAGCGCACCTTCTCGGGTCACTCGATCGGTCGGTGGGAAGGAGATACGCTAGTCGTAGATACGAGAAACTTTGCAGATCATCGGTCACCTTACCAAACCGGCCTCCCCTCAGGTGCTCAGAAACATGTTGTCGAGCGATATCGGCTGATGGGGGATGGTACCCGGATGGTGGTCGAGTTCATGCTCGAGGATCGCGAGTATATCGTGGGGTCGATGAGCCATACGAGGGAGTTGATCTATTCCCCTCAAACAAGTATGTCCCGATTCGATTGCGATCCTGAAGCATCAAGACGATTCCTGCCTCAATAACCCTGAATGGCCGCCACTTTGGGGTACGCCTAACCCATCTACTCGTGCCTGGCTTCCATTGGCATCAGTCCGGCCTTGATAACGGATCCCCAGATAGCGTTCCCCAGGTCATTAAGGTGAAGACCGTCCGCCACGAAAATATCCATCATGACATTGCCTTCCGGGTCTAGAAAAGGCGTTGCCGCATCAATGTAATAAACCAGAGGATCGTTACCTGCGATTGCTTGATAACCATCGTTCACCTTCTGCGCGTTCGGCCAGACACCTCTGCGCAGAACGCTCGGTTTAACGGACATGACGTAGATTCTCGTTTCGGGTAATGCAGCGTGGACGTTACGGACAATCTGTTCAAGATGGCCGAGGATCATCTCCACGGGAAGTGCATTGCGACTAGCAGTATCGTTATCACCTTCATAGATCAGAATTGCGCGCGGCTCGTAAGTTAGAGCGACACGGTCTAAATAATGAAGCACGTCATTCATAATGCTGCCGCCGAATCCTCTCGGTATCACCGTTAGTGGAGCAAGAGCCGCGTGCGATTGCGCGTTCCACCGAGCGATACTTGAGCTTCCGGTTAGTACGATTGCGCCTTTCGGCGGCGGATTCGATCGATCCTGTGTTTCAAACTGGCGGATAGCGCCTTCAAATCGTTCCGGATCAGGGAGAGTCTGCGCTTGCAGCTGCAAAGCAAACGCAGCTAACACTAAAAATATAACTTTTGAGAAAAATGTAGAAATCGCCTGTTGCATTCTCGTTCCCCTCTTCCTCTGGATCTACGCGAAATAAACTAATGGAGGCTAGGCTTGGAATCACAAAGGCGACCTACCCTGATGGTGAGAATTCTCTTCATTGAGTCAAATTTACGCCGGTCGGGACCGGGACAAACTTCTGGATGCGTTTGGCAGTATCGACTTCGCCCACAAAAATGTTCCCGTGTGTATCGATGCCGATCGCGTTTGCAAAGTGAAACTGCCCAGCGAGGCGACCATTTCCGCCGAAGGACCCAAGCGTCTCTCCGCTTAGACGGTCGACCGACCAAACTACGTCGTTATGTGCGTCTGCGACGAACAGGTATTTCTGTTCCGGATCTTTGGAAATAATCATCTTGTACATGCTGCCGCAGATAGAGGAGTAGAAGGTTCCGACAGGCATCGGTGAGGCAGAAGTTTCGCGCAGTCCAGCGCATCCGCCTCGTTGCGCAGGCGTGTTCGGCGAGACATAAATG